>CAYOXV010000007.1:6250-29216 GCA_964408055.1 uncultured Gammaproteobacteria bacterium
ATCATTTATTTTTTCTTTTTAAATAAACCATTGAAGAAAGAAACTCCATTTTTAAAACCGTCGACAAATTCAGAAATAGAAGCCATAGGTTG
Organism: uncultured Gammaproteobacteria bacterium; assembly: GCA_964408055.1. Taxonomy (GTDB): domain Bacteria; phylum Patescibacteriota; class Microgenomatia; order UBA12405; family UBA12405; genus WARW01. Next base: position 6,343 of record CAYOXV010000007.1, read on the forward strand.
AGCCACAGCAGAAGTAATAGTTTTAGTATCATCTAAAATACGATTAGTTTTATGAAGAGTGACTTTTAATTCTTTTAAAATTAAAATTAGCCAAATACCAGAGGCAACGATAATAATGGTAATAAAAACAAGACTAGTGATGATAGCAATTTGAGTTATATCCATACAATTAGTATAGACTATTTTCAAATCAGGGCAAATATTTAATTATTTTTTCTTCAACAGTAGTTTTACCACTAGGTGATTTTGATTCAATAATTATTTTATTATCACCTTCAATTAAATCTATTTTCTTTTGGAAATTACCTTGATTATCAATAATAATTAAATCTTGGTTAACTCTAATTGTCGACTCAGAATCAGTTATGCCAGAAATATTAACAGTTTGACTAGAAGCAGTTGATTCAAAAGGCCAGTTGACTTTTAATTTTGGTGGTTGGTTGAATTTAATATATTCAAAAATTAAATAAAAGGAAAAGAGAAGAATAATGACAAAGACAGAAACTGTAAAAGTAAATTGAGGGGTAAAAGAAAAAAATCTATTTTGATTGATTTTATTTTTATTTCTCTGATCAAAATCACGACGGAAAAGACAAATGGTATCTTCACCATTTAACCCTAAAAAATCAGCATAATCTTTAATAATCAAAGAACAATATGGTTCTGAAGGAAAATTAGAGACATCTTCGTTTTCAATAGCTTCTAAACTTTTAATGGGGATTTTTAATTTCTTAGAAATTTCTATTAATTCCCAACTTTTATCGAGACGAGTATTTTTGAGTAAAGATGAGGCACGAAGCATATTTAATTTTCAGAATCAGAAGTAGTATGGGGAATTAATATTTCTCGGGGTTTAGCACCATTGGCTGGGCCAACAACACCAGCTTGTTCAAGTTGATCTAAAACTCTAGCAGCTCGGGCATAACCAAGTTTAAGACGGCGTTGCATTAAGGAGGATGAAGCTTTGCCTAATTCTCGAACTAAATTAACAGCATCTTCAAACATAGGATCACGATCTTGAACGGATTCACTAGTGGCAATATTGCCTTTACTTGAACCATGGCCATTAACTGGTTGATTTAAAATTTGTTCATCATATTCAGTAGTTTTTTGAGTTTTAAGAAATTCGATAAGAGAATTAAGTTCTTTATCAGAGATAAAACAACCTTGGATACGAACTGGTTTGGCTAAATCTGGAGGCATATAAAGCATATCTCCTCGGCCTAATAGTTTTTCGGCTCCAGGAGTATCTAAAATAACTCGAGAATCAGTAACAGAGGCTACAGCAAAAGAAATACGAGTAGGGATGTTAGCTTTAATAAGACCAGTAATAACATTGACTGAAGGACGCTGAGTGGCCAAAATTAAGTGGATACCAACAGCTCTAGCCATTTGAGCTAGACGACAAACATTATCTTCGACTTCTGAAGGAGAAAATAACATAATTTCAGCTAACTCATCTATAAAAATCAAAATATAAGGCATTGATTGAAATCCAGAGAGATTGTTGTAGGCTTCAATATTTTTAGCACCAACTTCAGTAAAAGTTTTATAACGACGTTCCATTTCTGAAACTGCCCATTTTAAGGCAGAAATAACTTTTTCTGGTTCAACAATAACAGGGACCAAAAGATGAGGAATGCCGTTATAAGGAGTAAGTTCAACTCGTTTTGGATCGACCATAATCATTCGGACTTCATCTGGGGAAGCTCTAAATAAAATATTGGCAATCCAAGAATTAACACAAACTGATTTACCAGAACCAGTTTGACCAGCAATTAAAACATGAGGCATTTTAGCAATATCAGCGACTTTAGCATTACCAGCGACATCAAGACCTAACGGGACAGTAATTTTATTCTTAGCATTTTTCATGACATCAGAATCAAGCATTTTTCTGATGGGAACGACCTCAAGAGAACGATTTGGAACTTCAATACCAACTAGGGATCGACCAGGAATTGGAGCTTCAACACGGATCATGCCTCCTGGAGCAGCTAAAGCCATAGCTAAATCATTACTAAGACTCATAATTTTGGCTAATTTAGTACCTAGGGCAACTTCAAGAGCATATTGAGTGACAGAAGGACTGTCATTAACTTCAGCCACCCGAGCAGTAATACCAAATGAATCAAGAGTTTGTTCAATAGTTTGAGCATTTTTACGAATATCTCCCCGATCAGCCTTAGCTCCTGGGGTGTTATCGAAAATAGTTAATGGTGGATATTCCCAAATTTGATTACCAGAAGAACTTAGAGCTTTGGTGGCTAAATTACCATCAGTTTTTAAAACTGGAGGAATATTTACCACATTGAGATCTTTTTCATTATCTTTTTTGTTTTCATGACGGTCTAATAAAGGAAGATCTGATTGATAAAGATTATTTTTAGCGGCCTTTTCTTTAATTTTTTTAGCACTACCAATAGAATATTTTTTAATAAAATTAAAAATTTTAACAAAGAACTTAACGACTTGAGCAATTGAAGTATCAAATAAAATAACGAAACCAACGATAAAGATAAAAGTGAAAATTAAAACTGTAGCTACTCTGCCAAAAAGAGAAATAAATTGAGTAGAAAAGAATTGTCCACCTAAACCTTGTTTAAATAAACCTAAAAAAGATAAAAACATAATTAAAAAACCTAAAAATACATTTAAATCTTTTAATGGGGATTTTATTTTGGCGAATAAAAAAGCAGCTAAAAATAGAAGTAATGGAATTAAAATAGCTCCAAAACCAAAATAATCTACTAAAATTTGGTTGAGTCGAGTAGGGATAGGACCAGTTTGAAGAAAAGAAAAGATGGAAATTATGGCTAAAATTAATAGAAATATAAAAAATATAGTGCGAATAGTCTCCGGTTTTAACCGTAAACTGGGAAGAACATGTTTCTTTTTGCGACCACGTTTAGCCATAAATACAGTATATAGTATTTTCCCGTTAGTATTAAGTGTTTAAAGTGAATCTATGGAAATAATTTCACTTTTGTCTTCATTTCTCTTTTTAGATTCAACTCCCCCATTTTCTAAACTTCTCTTACTAATGACCAGTCTAGTAGGAATACCAATTAAATCAGCATCAGCAAATTTAGTACCAGCGGAAACATCATCTCGATCGTCAAAAAGGACTTCAATATTCTTTTTTATTAGTTTTTGATAAAGATCTTGGGCCTGTTTTTTAATTTTTTCGTCAAAAAGATCAAGACCAATTAAATGAATCTGATAAGGAGCAATAGACTCTGGCCAAATAATACCTTTATCGTCATGGTAGATTTCAACAATAGTCCCCATAGTTCTTGATGGACCAAAACCATAACAACCCATTTCAACAATTTTTTGCTGACCATCTTTATCTAAATAATAGAAATTAAAGGCTTTAGAAAATTTAGTTCTTAATTTAAAAATATTACCGACTTCAGTGGCTTTGACAGAGTCTAGTTTAGAATTACCACATTCTGGACAAGTTTTTTGAGTATCTATAATTTCCTTATTGATGGCGATATTACATTTTTTACAAAGATAAATAGTATCTTCTCCGTTTTTATTTAAAGTTTGAAATTCGTGAGAAAATTGGCTGAAAGCACCACCAGAAGCAAAAGTTAAAACGGTAATATCCCCAAGATTAAGTCTTTTATAAATTTCAAAATAAGCTTTTTTAATAATTTCGTAATAACGATTTAAATCCTCTTCATCGGTATGGAAAGAATAAAGATCTTTCATATTAAATTCACGACCTCGAAGAAGTCCCGATTTAGCTCGAGCTTCATTTCTAAACTTGTCTTGAATTTGATAAACAGCAACAGGTAAATCACGATAGGAAAAAACATATTTTTGAACTAAAGGAGTAACAATTTCTTCATGGGTTGGATTTAAAACTAGATCAGTATCTCCTTGCCCTTTGAGATGGAAAAGAACTTCCATATTATTACGACCAGTAGTAACCCAGCTTTCTTCTTGAGTAATAACTGGCATTAAGATTTCTTGACCACCAACTTTATCCATTTCTTCTCGAATAATGTTTTGGATTTTAGTTAAAACACGTAACCCTAGTGGTAAGTAATTATAAACACCAGAAATTTCTTTTTGAATAAAACCACCTTGGGTTAATAATTTAGCGTTGATGCTGTCAGCATCTGAAGGAATAGATTTTGTAGTTTTACCAAAAAGTTGTGAATATCTCATGAGTTATTATAACCCAAGTTATACTTCGATAACTAAGGGTAAAACCATAGGTTGACGACCGGTTTTTTGTTTGATTATTTCTTCTATATAACCTTGGACTTCTTCACGAATAAAATCAAAATTAGCTGGAGCGCTAGTGGTTTGATTAAATTTATTAACAACTTCTTGTTTTAAATAATTTATAAGATCGGTATTTTCTTTCATAAAAACAAATCCCCGACTTAAAATGACTGGATCTTTTTCAAGTTTACCAGTAACTTTATTGACCAATAAAACCAGCGAGAACATACCATCTTCGGCAAGAAGTTTACGATCACGTAAAACTGTAGTACCAACATCACCAATACCAAAACCATCAATTAAAACTTTTCTGATAGGAATATGAGTGTTGGTGTCAATAGTCCCATTACTATGGAAATTAACTGAAGCATCAAAATCTGGCAAAATAACTTTATCTTCAGCGTAGCCTATTTTTTTAGCAATTGATTGGTAACATTTTAAATGTCTAAAATTACCACCAATAGGTAAAAGATATTTTGGTTTAACTAAATTAATTAAAAGAGCATGTTCTTTTTGATAACCGTGACCAGAAACATGGAGTTCTTCTTTTTCACCATAGACAACTTCAGCTCCCATTTTAGAGAGAACATCAATCATAGTATAAATATTAGAAGTGGTACCAGGAATATAGTCTGGAGAAGAAAAAATAACCTTATCACCAGATTTAATTTTGACTCGATGTTTACCCATAACCATCTTACTGAGAGCTGAATCTGGTTGACCAGCGAAACCGGCAACCAAAAACATAAGTTTATTTTCAGTAAAGTTTTTGACTCGTTCAATAGGAACAATATCATTATCGTTAAGGGTTAAATAACCTAATTCTTTAGCAATTTTAATTGCTCGATCAACTGAAAAACCAACGATAACTATTTTTCGACCAACACTCTTGCCATATTCAATAGCTTGAGTCCAACGAATAATATTACTAGAAATTGAAGTAATAAAAACACGACCTTTAGCAGAAACAATTTCTTGTTTGAAATTTTGAGCAATAGAACTTTCAGATGGGGACCAACCTTCATGGTCAGATCCTAGACTATCTGACATTAAAGCGATGACTTTACCAGTTTGACCAATGCGAGCTATGTGGGAAAAATCGACACCTTTGCCATCGAGAGGGAAAAGATCAAACTTAAAATCACTTCCATGGTAAAAAATACCAATAGGAGTAGTAATAGCAAAATGATAGGTATCTGGAATTGAATGGGTTACCCTAATTGGGTCAACAGAGAAAACACCCTTAGCAATAGGTAAAGTGGAATCATCATAAATTTGGATATTAGCCCGAATATCAACTTCTGATAACCTAGCTTCGATAAAGGCAGCAGCTAATTTTGGAGCAAATACGGGAATATTTTTACCTAAGATAGGTAAAATAAAACGAACAGCACCAATATGATCTTCATGACCATGAGTGATAAAAATACCTAAAATTCGGTCTTTTTTATCTTCTAGATAATGGGTATCGGGGATTTGGAGATCGACACCAAAGGCATCTTCTTCAGGGAATCCAACCCCACAATCAACTATAATAATTTGACTTTTAGAGACATCACCATTAGGAATAAATTCGTAAACGAACATATTCTGAGTGACATCACCAAAACCACCAAGAGAGCTGATTCTAATAGAATCATTAGTTGATTTAAATTCTCTAACTTGGGTTTGAGCGCCAATAAATTGGCTATTTTGATTTGTTGTATTTTTTTTAAACATATTTTTTATTTTTTAAAATTAATTAAATTACCATTGAGGTAAAAAGACTTTGATATTTGATTCGTCTAAGACTAACTGCTTAAGTTTACCCTCAAAAATCAATTTAGCGGCTTTTCGACAAAGGCCTTCGATATTACGCTGTAAAGTACGGACACCGGCATCAAAGCCGAGAGGTCTAATAATTTGTTCCCAAATATTGGGAGAAATTTGGATTTCTTCTGGTTTAAGCCCTGATTCTGCTAAAGCTTTTGGAAAGATATAGTCACGGCCAATGTGAATTTTTTCTTCATCAGTATATGAAGGCATTTGGATAACTTCAAGACGATCTAAGACAGCAGTAGCAATCCGAGAAGTATTGTTACAGGTGGCACAAAAAATAGCCTGAGATAAATCAACTGGGTAGTCAAGATAATGATCAATAAAATTATGGTTTTGTTCTGGATCAAGAAGTTCAACTAAGACACCCATAATAGTATTAAGAGCGTTATCGGCAACACGATCAATTTCATCAAGAAGAATAACAGGGTTACGATTTTTTGCCTTAATTAAACCTTTAATAATTTGACCTGGTTCAGAATTAGGATGAACTCTAGATTGACCTCGAAGATAAAGTGGATCACCTAAACCGCCAAAAGGAATTCTAATTAATTGACGATCGAAAACATCGGCAATTGATTTAGCCATAGTAGTTTTACCTGTCCCGACCAACCCAACAAAAAGTAATACTGGAGCTTTAATTGGTTTATCTGGTTGACGATCTTTTTGTAAAGCCAAGACAGAAACATATTCTAAAATTCTTTCCTTAATAGAATCTAGACCATAATGGTTGGTGTTTAATTTTTCTTTAGCAAACTGAATGTCTAAAACATCTTTAGTTTGAACATCCCAAGGGACATTAACTAAATAAGAAATGTATTTGGAAGCAATTTGATAATTTTGCCAAAAAGTCTGCTCGTTTTGAGAATTAATTGTCAGTTGAGAAAAAATTTCATCAAGATTTTTTACCAAATTCTCGGGTAATTTTACGACTTCGATTTTTTTCTTTAGATTTTCAATCGCTTGCGCGGTAGTTAACACATTAGTATCCATATTAAAAAGTATAACCCAAAAGTCTGATCAAAAAATAGCAATAGAATTAACGACGCTTTTGAAATCGAGAATCAAATTTTTTAAATTGAGGACGATCATTATTAAATTGAGCTCGATTATCACTACCTTCAGGACGAGGAGCTCCTGGATGAGCAGTTTTAAATTCTGGAGCAGATAATTTAATTTGATGATTATCGTTGAAACCAGCAATTTTAACTTTAAGTTTATCCCCAACTTTAATAATATTAGATGGATCAGATAAGAATCCACCGGTCATTTCAGAAACGTGAAGTAAAGCTTCTCGACCTGGTAAAAATTCAATAAAGGCACCAAAGTTTTCAACTCGAGTAACAATACCTTCATATTCTTCACCAACTTGAACTTCTTTAATCATACATTCAATTTCATAAGCAGCATCTTCAATAGCTTTTTGATCTTGAGAAGAAATAGAAGCAGCTCCAAAATCGTCAATATCAATTTGAACATTGAATTTTTCCATTAAGGCTTTGATGGTCTTACCACCACTACCAATAACTTCACCAATTTTATCTTCTGGGAGTTGGACTAATTTAATTTTAGGGGCAAACTGAGAAAGTTGATCTCTTGGAGCAGCTAAAACTGATTCCATTTTATCTAAAATGTGGAGACGAGCTTTAGTGGAGGCGACAAAAGTGTCACGAACCATATCTAAAGTAAGGCCTTCTCTTTTAATGTCAAGTTGAATAGCAGTGATCCCGGTTCGAGTACCAGTGATCTTGAAATCCATATCACCAAAATGATCTTCAATACCAGCAATATCAGTTAATAAAACATATTTATCGTCAGTTTCGGCTATCAAACCGATAGAAATCCCAGCGACTTTGTCTTTGATAGGGACACCAGCATCCATTAAGGACATAGTGGAACCACAAGTAGAAGCCATAGAAGAAGAACCATTTTGAGATAAAACTTCTGAAGTTAAGACGATAGTATAGGGAAAATCTGCTTCACTAGGAATGACAGGAATTAGGGCTTTTTCAGCTAAAGCACCATGACCGATTTCTCGACGACCTGGTCGACCAGTACGGCCAACTTGACCAGTAGAAAATGGCATAGCAGAATAATAATGAAGATATCTTTTGGTGATTTCACCATTAGAATCTTGCAAATATTGTCTTTCAGATAAAGGAGCAAGAGTAGTAACAGTAAGAGCTTGAGTTAATCCCCTTTCAAAAAGAGCTGAACCATGAGTCATAGGTAAAAATCCAGGTTCTATATTTAAGTTTCTAACTTCATCCATTTTTCTTTTGTCATAACGATTACCCTTGATAGTATTTTCGCGAACATACTTTTTGATAATTTCATCAACAGCAGCAACTAAATGACTAACAGAAACTTCTTCTGATTTAATTTTGTCTTGATAAATTTCTTTGATTTTTTGAATAATGTTTTCTTGGCCAATCATATGAGCACCATCAATACCATCTTCAAAAAATTTCTTAACATCAGCTTCAATTTTTGATTCGACATCTTTGATTAAATCAGCGGATGGACCGGCTGGTTCAAAGGTAATTTTTTCTTGGCCACATTTAGTAGTAAATTCAGCAATTTGCTTATTAACTTCATCACCAGTAGTTTTGGCCAATTCAATGGCTTTTAACATGGTATCGTTGTCGATGATATTACCATCGGCTTCGATCATATTAATTCCTTTTGGGCCAGTACAAACTAACAAATCAAGAGAAGATGTTTGTAATTCTTCAAAATCAGGATTGATAATTAATTCTTTATTATTAGAAGCAATACGAACTGCAGAAACTGGACCTCGGAAAGGAATATTGGAAATAGAAAGAGCGGCAGCAGCAGCAGTAAAAGCAGTGACAACAACGTCATGACTTTTATCATTACTTAAAACAGTAGTGATAATTTGAACTTCATTTTGGAAACCGACTGGAAATAAAGGACGAAGAGAACGATCAATGATACGACCAAAAAGGACAGCATTGTCTGATGGACCACCGTCTCGTTTAATCCATTTACCACCTTTAATAATGCCACCAGCGTAAAGCTTGTCAACAAATTCGACTTGGAGAGGGAAATAATCTTTGGATTCATCCAATTTTCCCATTAAAACAGTAGCTAAAACAACAGTGTTGCCAAATTGAGCAACAACTGAAGCATTGGTTTGAGGAGCGAGTTTACCAGTAGAAATACTAATGTGTTTGTCGCCCACGACAATATCTTGGGTGTAATTTTTCATATGTTTATAATTAATAGTATAGACTACTTATTTCTTCAAACCGAGTGACTTGAGGACAGCAGTATATCTTTCTGGGTTGTGAATAGACAGATAACGAAGTAAACGACGTCTTTTAGCAATCTTGGATAAAATTCCTCTTTTTGCTGGAGAATCGTGTTTATTTTCAGTCAAATGACCTTGGAGTTTTTCAACTTCTTTGCTTAAAATAGCAATTTGAACTTCTGGAGAACCAGTATCACCTTTAGCTTGAGCAAATTTTTCAATAATAACGTTTTTTTCTTCTTTGGTTAATGCCATAGAAATTTAGGCTATTTATCGGTTAAAAAATAAAAAGTTTTAGAATGGCTCCTAAAACACCGACTTAATAGTTACAGATGGGATTATAACACAACAATCTTAAGCAGTGGGAATGGAATCGGTTTGGTTTGGAGTTACTGAATTCAATTGAGTTGATTGACTAGGTTGAACTGGTTCAGGAGTAACTTCGACTGGTTGAGTGGCTTTAAGACAAATAGCACCAGCTTCGAAAGTTTCTGGAGAAACGTTAATAGAAAAGGATTGAGTAGCAACACGCAAACCGATCAATAAATTTTTAGCAGAATCGATATCAAGTTTTAAACCTAAAGATGGTAATAAGAAGGTAAAGATTTCACAGAAAGGAGCATCTTGATCAATAACACTGGCTTTAGCCCAAGATTTAGTTTCACTAGTAGGAGAGATATAAACCCAATTACCATTATTGACTATAGCAGCATTAGTACCTAATTGAGATTCATCACCTAAAATAAAATTAATATCAGAAATAGAAGATTGGTTGTTAATAATGATTTGATTTTGTTCAATTTTTGGAGCGTTATTTTTAGTTTGAACCACTAAATTTAAACGACCATCATCGTTGTTATAAGAAACTTTATCAACTTGATCTAAAGGATAATTAAGAGAAATAACTAAATCATTTTGATTATAATTATCAGTTAAAAACTCTAAACCACTAAGCTTGGAATAATTAGCATCAGTTTTTGTAGGACAGTAGGCGGTGGTTTCAATATTAGCTTTCTTAAGAGCTAAAACTAAAGCTAAACCAGCAGCAATACCATCAATGCTTAAACGAGGAATAACCACCGAAGCGGTTTTAGCATTGGAAAGTAAATTTTTTATATCCTGAACTTGATAGTTTTTCATATAAAAGACAAGAACTGTTTATTAATTCTTGTTATAGGATATTATAACATCATTTAGCTTAAAATCAACATAGGGCTTAAAAGTCATGCCACAATCATTACCACTCTTAATTTTTTCAATAATATCTTTACCTTGTCTAATCCCTTCAACTTTAGTATCTTTAATAATTTTGTCATCACGTTTAAGATGAATAAGACTATCTTTAGTGATCTCGCCTTTAGTACATTGGACACCAGCAATACGAACCTTATCAATTTTAAATTCGGCTTTAACAATCCCCTCACCCAAAACATCTTCATCAATGGTTGGTTCTAATAATTTGAGGACTTGGGTCTGAATATTTTCAATAATTTCATAAATAATTCGAGATTGGAAAATCTTAACTTTATTATTTTCAGCTAATTTTAAAATTTGAGATGGAGTTTTAACATTGAAAGCAAAAATTTGAGCTTTGGTGGTATCAGCCATAAAAACATCACCATCAGTAACAGCACCAATACCTTCTGAAAGGATGATAACATCATCAGTGAAACTATTTTTAAGAGCTTCGAGAGTACCTTGAACATCAGCTTTAAGAATTATTTTTAATTTAGGATGATCTTCATCGTCAATAATTTTGTCTTTTTCTAAAACAACAATATTTTGATTGGCCATCTTTTTATCTGGAGTGACTAAACTACCAACTGAAGGAACTTGTTCAAAACCTAAAACTTCAACTGGAGTACTAGGACCAGCTGATTTAATATTTTTAGATTCAAAATCAATCATGGCTTTGGTTTTACACAAAATGTCATCGGCATAAACTTGATCACCGATATTTAAAGTACCTTTTTTAACGATTAGAGAAGCGACTGGACCACGGTTTTTATCAAGACGAGATTCAATAATAAAAGCTTCAAGTGGAACATCGGGTTCGGCTTTAAGTTCCATAATTTCGGCATTAAGTAAGATAAGTTCTAAAAGTTTATCGATTCCCTCTCCAGTCTTGGCAGAAACTGGAACAACGGCGGTTTGGCCACCATAATCTTCAGGAGTAAAACCAGCTTCAACTAATTGACCTTTAATTTTGTCAGGAGAAGCTCCTTCTAGGTCCATTTTGTTCATAGCGACAATAAAAGGGATATTAGTTTTTTTGATAAGTTCTAAACATTCCTTAGTTTGGGGCATAATTCCCTCTGTAGCAGCTATAACTAAAACGATAATATCGGTTACCTCAGTTCCACGGGAGCGCATATGACAGAAAGCAGCATGCCCAGGAGTATCAATAAAGGTAATATTTTTAGCTTGATAAGCACCAATATGTTGAGTGATTCCACCAGCTTCGTGACTAAAAACATTAGCAGAACGAATTTTATCTAAAATACTAGTTTTACCGTGATCAATATGACCCATAAAGGCGACGATAGGAAATCTGGGTTGTAAATCTTTATTAGTCATATTTTTTTAAAAAAACAATTATTTTTTATCCGAATCTGAGGTTATTTTTATTTCAAAACCAACCAATTGACCGGCTAAACGGACATTTTCACCACCACCACCAATAGCGAGGGCTAATTGATCTTCAGGAACTGAAACAGTGGCCAAATTTTTATCAACAGAAATTACTTTGATATTTTGAGCTGGAGAAAGGGCTTGGATAATGAATTGATTGATGTCTTTTGAAAAAGGAACAACATCAACTTTTTCTTCCCGAGGAAGCTCATTTAAAATTGACTGAATACGAGAACCCTTTTGGCCAATACATGAACCAACTGGATCAATACCTGGTTGATTTGATGAAACAGCAATTTTAGTTCTTTCACCACTAGCTCTGGCAATTTTTTCAATTACTACACTACCATTACCAACTTCTGGAACTTCTCGAACAAAAAGTTGTTTAATGAATTCTGGATCACGACGAGAAAGTAAAATTTCACTTTTATCCATTTCATTTTTAAAAATTTCTTTAAGTAAGAACCATTTTTTAGTACCAAGTTGAATAACTTCATTTTTGATCTGTTCTTCTTTTGGACAAATACCTTCAGTTTTACCAATACCAATAACCATTTTATAAGGATCACTACGGATGATAACTCCAGAAATTAAAGTGCCTAATTTTTTTGCAAATTCACCTATAACAGTTTCTTTTTCAACTTCGTGAATTTTTTGATCAATGACTTGTTTGGCTGTTTGAGCAGCGATTCGACCAAAACCTGGTGGAGTAACATCGGTTTGTTTATCACCATCAATTTTAAAAACCTTAAAAGAACCACTTTCTGGGGATAATTCAACAGTAAATTGATCTTCTTCTGGAACAATGACGTTGTGTTCTTTTTGATCTCTTTTGTAAGCAGAGACAAGTCCAAGTTCAATAGAGTCTAAAATTGATTGAACATCAATGTTTCTTTCACCGGCGATTTGAGCGACGGCGGCAGCAAATTCAGTTTTTGGTAGTTTTTTTAAGTCCATATTTTTTCCTTTTTAATATAAAAAATGGGGTTGAACCCCAACCCCATTTCAAAATATTATTTATAAACTAAGGTGATTATACTACAAATCAAGCTCTTTTAACAATTCTTTTTGACGACCAGTAAGATGAGTTGGAACTTCAACAACCAGCCTGATATATAAATCCCCTTGACCATAGCCTTGAATATTTTTGATTCCCTTCCCTCTAAGACGAATTAAAGTATTTGGCTGAGTACCAGATTTAACCTTAACTTTGAGATAATCTTGTAAGGTTGGAACTTCAATAGTAGTCCCTAGAGCAGCATCGATAAAACTAATATTAAAAGAAACGAAAACATCATTACCTTCACGTTTGAAAACTTTATCAGGAAGAACATCTATATAAAGAATAAAATCGTTAAATCTAATTCGTTGACCATCGTCAACTCCAGCAGGGATTTTGATTTTCTTTTTTTTACCATCAACAACAACCTCTTTTTCAACTCCGTTGGCAGCTTCTAAAAAAGTAACTGAAATTTTGTAAGTAGAGAGACGTGGTTGTGATTGTTGCCTAAAACCACCACCAAAAAATTGTTCAAAAATGTCAAAAGGATTGCTAAAACCACCAAAATCAAAATCGGCACCACCAAAAGGATTTCCACCTTGAGTATAGGTAAAATTAGGACCATTTTGTTGAGTATAGGTGTGGCCAGAAAATGGGCCAGAATTAGGGTCAAAAGCAGCATGGCCGTATTGGTCATAAGCAGTTTTCTTTTGATCATTACTTAAAACTTCGTAAGCTTCATTAATTTCTTTAAATTTTTCCTCAGCATCAGGAGACTTATTGCGATCTGGGTGAAATTTTAAAGCAGATTTTCGATAAGCGCTTTTAATTTCCTCTTTAGAGGCGTTTTTAGTAACACCCAATAATTCGTAAAAATCTTTTTTCATTGAATGTAATTATACATTGACGCCCCGCAAAATCGGGGCATCAATGAAATTTAATTTTTATTGAACAACTTCTCCTTCTTCGGCTTCTTTTTTATCATCTTTAATATCCTTACTGTCTTTATCTTCAGTTTTAGCTTCCTCACTCCCAGCTTCTGGTTGAGGCTGACCTTCTGGACCTGGTTGTTGTTGATAAATAGCAGCACCAACAGTTTGAAGAATTTGGTTTAACTCTTCAGAAGCTTTATTAAGATCGTCTATTTTAGAGTCATCTTTGGCTAAAATTTCTCTAGCTTCTTTTAGTTTTTCTTCAATTTTTTCTTTATCCTCTGGTTTGACTTTGTCGGCAAAATCTTTAAGAGTTTTTTCACCAGAGAAGATGGTGCCATCAAGTTTATTTTTAGCCTCAGCTAGGCCCTTCTTTTCTTCATCTTCACGAGCATGAGCTTCAGCATCTTTTTTCATTTGCTCAACTTCCTCTTCCTTTAAGTTGGTAGCGTTTTGAATAGTAATTTTTTGTTCTTTACCAGTACCTTTATCTTTGGCAGAAACTGACAAAATACCATTACTATCAATATCAAAGGTAACTTCGATTTGAGGCATACCTCGAGGAGCTGGAGCAATCCCGTCTAGGACAAAACGACCGAGAGTTTTATTATCAGCAGCCATAGGTCTTTCACCTTGCAAGACATTTATTTCTACCTGTGGTTGATTGTCAGCATAGGTAGTAAATATTTGAGATTTCTTTGTAGGTACGGTTGTATTTCTCTCAATTAGAGGAGTGCGAACACCACCAGCAGTCTCAATACCAAAGGTTAATGGAGTGACATCCAAAAGGACAATATCTTTAACTTCACCAGTTAAGACAGCTCCTTGAACAGCAGCCCCAATAGCAACAACTTCGTCTGGATTGACAGTATTATTTAAATCTTTACCAAAGAAATTTTTAACAACTTCTTGAACTTTAGGCATACGGGTCATACCACCGACCATGATAATTTCTTTAATATCATTTTTGGTGACTTTAGCGTCTTTAAGAGCTTTTTCGACTGGAACAATAGTTTTTTGAATTAAATCATCAACTAATTTTTCCAATTCGGAACGGGTTAATTTTTTAGTTAAATGAAGTGGATTACCATCTTTTTGGGTAATGAATGGTAAATTGATTTCGGTTTCAGCAGCACTAGATAATTCAATTTTAGCCTTTTCAGCTGCTTCTCTAACTCTTTGAAGAGCTTGTGGATCTTTACCTAAATCGACTCCATTTTGTTTTTGAAAATCATCAATGATCCAGGTAATAATTTTTTGATCAAAATCATCACCACCAAGGAAGGTATCTCCATTAGTAGCTTTAACTTCAAAAATTCCATCACCAATTTCAAGGATAGAAATATCAAAAGTACCACCACCTAAATCATAAACAGCAACTAATTCATTACCTTTTTTATCTAAACCATAGGCTAGAGCAGCTGCGGTTGGTTCATTAACGATACGTTGAACATTAAGGCCAGCAATTTCACCAGCTTGTTTAGTAGCTTGACGTTGAGAATCATCAAAGTAAGCTGGAACAGTAATAACAGCATCAGTAACTTTTTCACCAAGATATTTTTCAGCATCAGCTTTACATTTTTGCAAAATCATAGCTGAAATTTCTTGTGGGGTATAAGTTTTACCAGCAATCTCAACAGCAGCCATTTTGTCTTTACCGGCAACTATTTTGAAAGCAGAAACAGATTGCATTTTTTTAACTTCAGGATCATCAATACGACGACCCATAAGACGTTTAATACTGTAGATAGTATTGGCAGAATTTAAGACCATTTGGCGTTTTCCTAGATCACCAACTAATTTTTTAACTGGTTCAACAACTGAAGGGATAGTGTTGCGACCCTCAGCACTGATAATAACTTTAGGAGTACCACCTTCCATAACAGCAACACAGGAGTTGGTAGTACCAAGATCGATTCCGATTATTTTGTTTGACATAGTTTTAATAATAATTAATTAATAATATTTTGGTCACTAGATTTCCCGACAGTAACTTGAGCTGGTCGGATGACATGACCGTTTAATTTATAACCTGCTTTTTTGACTGAAATAACTTTATTTTCTTTACCTTCAACTACTTGGATACAATCCATAGTTTCAGGGTTGAATTCTTTACCTGTAGCTTCAATTTCTTCTACTCCTTCTGATTTCAAAACATTAATAAATTTATCAATGGTCATTTTCAAACCCTGATCCTTTAAATGATTAAAGGTAAGATGAAGATCATCTAAAATTTCAATCATTTTAATAATGATAGCGGTAGTAGCCAGGGTAACGAAAAGTTGACGTTGGGACTCAATTCTTTTTTCAAGATTGGCATAATCAGCCAAGGAACGTTTGAGTCGATCTTCCAAATCAATAGCTCTTTGTTCTAGAGCAACTAGTTTTTCGACCTGACTATCATTTGATTTAGTTTTTGTTTTAGCCATAAATTAGGTATTAACGAGTAATTGTGGATATAAGTTGGGCAAAATAGTCAACCATGGGAACAACTGAAGTATATTTAAAACGAGCTGGTCCGACGATACCTAAAATACCTCGATGAGGACCGGCTTCATAATTTTGATAAACAAAACCACAAGGCTCTAAGTGTTCCATACCTAAGTCTTCACCAATAAGTAGATGGATTATTTTTTCATCACTATTGCTGGCTTTTTTGATAATTTCAAACCAGAAATTATTATTATCTAATAAAGAGAGAACAGTTTTGGTAACATCGATATTAAAAAATTCTGGTTCTTCTAAAAGATTAGAAGCACCATAACTATAAATAGCACCATGATCAGTAGTAGCAATGGCCATAGAACGAGTTTTATTAGCTAATTCTTTAGTAGTTTCTTTTAAAAGGCGTTCAAATTCGTTACGATAATCCCAAATTTTTTCCTTAGCTCCAATCTCTTCACTAACAGTTAAGTTTTTGGCGGTCATTAAATTTCGGACATAATATTTAAGACCCATGGAAGTAGGTGCTCGACCAGCAGATAAGTGACCTTTTTTAAGGAAACCTAATTGAGTCAAGGCTGACATTTCGTTTCTAATAGTAGCTGAGGAAATCCCTAAGGAATATTTTTTTTCAAGAGTTTCAGACCCTACTGGAGCAGCAGTTTCAATAAACTCTTCAGTAATACATTTAAGAATTTTAATTTGTCGTTGGGTTAATTCTGCCATATTAGCAATATAATAGACCGAGTGCTAAATGGTGTCAAGAGGGAAATTAAAAGCCGATAGATGTTTTTTAAACAAATACCGGCTTTGGTTGCTTCATTTATCCGAAAACTTAATTTTTTACTTTAAAAGTGGAGCAATACATTCAAGAAATTTCTTCTTGAGATCATGATTATGCGGATCTCTTAATAAAAAAGCAATTTCCTTATTGGCAATAGACAAGATATCAACCAAGAAGTTGTAATTCTCATTTGAGGCCAAAATACTTTCTTCCACATAATCATTTTCAAACCATTTAACAAATGCTTCAAAGTGATACGGGAAAATCAATTCGACACCCAAAATTCGATTGGTATAACTTCTCGGCTGTTTGAGATGAATAATAATCTGATCAATGGCCAAAAGAATGGTATTGAATTTTTGAATATTATCCATACGACCTTCTTCAAGCTGATGGTGAACATGTCCAATTTCACCAATAGCAAAATCCAGAATATCAACAGTATTAAAATACTTTTCAGAGACAAGTCTCATAACAAAAGTACAAATACCTTGATAGATTTCTGGGAAATAAACACATTTATAATCATCACTACCACCAAACTTTTCAATAACATCATTATAGAAAGATTGGTTTTTGGCAATGAAATTAATTTTTTTACTATTTGCTGACATTTTGATTTACTCTTCTTTCTAAAAATATTTAGGGAGCTCTACCCTATATTTATCTTTAGTAAATCAAAAAAATCTTTTGTGAAACTGATATAAAGTTTTCGGATTTAATGTGCGGATGAGTATATTAACGCTAGAACAGGTAAAAATCAAGAAATAATATTTAGATTTAATTTTAGAGTTCTTTTTTATAGAAAATAAAAAAGAGGACAATGAAAAGACTGGTGGTAATAACAAAATTCATAAGGAATAATT
This sequence comes from uncultured Gammaproteobacteria bacterium, assembly GCA_964408055.1. GTDB lineage: Bacteria > Patescibacteriota > Microgenomatia > UBA12405 > UBA12405 > WARW01. The sequence continues at coordinate 24,329 of CAYOXV010000007.1, forward strand.
GATGAAAAAATCGAAGAGTTAAAAGGCTAAATAAATAGAAGGAAAGAGAAAGATTAAGACAATGATTTTTAGAAAAAATATAACAAGTAGAAACGAAGCAAGAGATAAGAATCAAAAAGAAAGTGATTTTAGCCCAAAGAGAGGTGGGAGCAATAAAATTAATAAAAGCAACAAGACCTAACCAAAATATAATGGAAAAGTAGACAAATTTTTTATTCATGGATTTGAGGAATATTTTCTGTTTCCTCGGTTTTTATTTTACTGACTATTTTAACTAATTTATTAGTACGAGTGGTATCAACAGCAGTATATTGTTTTTGAAGAGCTTCAATTCGAGTCCCAATATCCTTAAATCCTTTATTATAATTATCAAATTCTTCGGAGAACTTTTTGATATAACCAATGATAGTAGCGACGTTTTTTTGATAACGGAAATTGTCATAAGCTTGATGAACCATCCGTAAAATTGCAGTAAAACTAAAAGGACCAGCTAAAATAACTTTTTTACCCATAGCATCCTGCCAAACATCAGGGAAACGATCATAGATAAAACTAAAAATCATTTCGTTGGGGATAAATAAAATAACAAAATCAACAGTATTTTCCTCTGGATTGATGTATTCCCTACTAGTGACTTCTTTAATTTTAGTTTTGATATCTTGCTCAAAAAGTTTTTTAAATTTTTCTTTTTCTTCTTTACCATCGGCTTCACTCATTTTGACTAAATTTTGATAAGGAAATTTGGAATCGACATTAACTTTCATGCCATCTGGCATATAGACAGTAAAATCAGGACGAGAAGAATCTCCGCTGACTTGTTTATCATAATTAACTCCACTGACAAACCCTGACATTTTAAGTAAATCTTCAGCTACTTGTTCACCAAATTGACCACGAAGTTGATTATTACTTAAAACTGATTTAAGCCCCTCAGTAGTAGTTCTTAGTTGATGAGTAAGAAGTTTTTGTTCTTCTAATTTTTCAGTAAGAGTGGAAAAAGAACCAATACGTTTATTTTCAACATCATCCATTTTTTTATTATTTTTTTCGATTTCCAATAGGGCTCGGTTAACTAACTGTTCAATGGCTTGTTTTTTGTTGTTTAAATCAGTGCCTATTTTTTGATCAGCGAGAGTAATTAATTGTTGACTGGCATTTTTAAGAGCTTCTGGAAAAATTTGATTTAAAGAGTTAGAAATTTCTTTAGATAAATCATCAGAATTGGCTTTTTTACTTTTAACGATTAAAAAAAGCAGTGTAGCGAGAATTAAAACTAAAAGTATATAAACAAAGGTCATAAGATCTATTTTACACTAGGGATATAAACTATTTATTTAACTCCGGTGGTACCGAAGCCGCCGCGATCAATTTTTGCTAAATGATCAACTTCTTCAAATTCAAAATCTTCACATTTGATTAAAAGTAATTGACAAAGACGAGTGCCTTTTTCAAGGGACACTAGTTTGTCGGTAAAATTATAAGCAAGAAAATGATATTCATCATTATCACCACAATAATCACGGTCAAAGATACCCACACCATTTAAACCAATAATCCCCATTTTGTGGGTGGAACTACGAGAGGCCATCATCACAAAATAGCCATCAGGAATTTCGATAGCAACATTCATAGGAATATAACTAATTTCTTTTGGTTTAACTTCTACATCAATTCGAGAATAGAGATCGACGGCAACAGCACCTTTGGTTTTGTGAACTGGTAAGGGTAATGATTTATCAAATCTTTTGATTTTAATTTTCATGGCTTATTTTAATAGATAATGAAGATGATCTCTATCTTTACATTCTTTACCGGTTTCAAAGAATTCTAAATTTAGGATCTTTTTGTAAACGTCTTTAATTTGTTGTTTTAATTTATTTAAATCATCATCAGTGACATTAATTTCTTTTCTAATAAAACTCTTTTTGAGTTTACTTTTGGCAACAAAATCAATAATACCTTTGTCAAACTTAAAACGAGGATCATTTTTAATATCGAGAAGTAATTTGTAGAAAACAATTTGACGATAGTAATCTCCATCTGGTGATAGCTCTTTGTATTTGTTATCAACATTACCGGTTTTAAAATCGACGACAGTTATTTTGTCATTTTGACCTTTCTCGATAAGATCAATCTTTCCAGTTAAAGGAATGTTTTCGTAAACAATATTATCGGTAGCAAAGTTGTATTCAGAAATATTCCCCTCTTTAATTGAATCTTTATATTGATCAAAATAATCAGTTAAAAGTTGATGACCTAAACTTAAACACCATTTAAAATCAGACTTGGGAAGTCGTTCATTTTTGAGACTTTGCTCAAAAGTATCTAAAATATTTGAGAGAGATTTTTTCTGATAAAGAAAAGACAGGGCAGTATGAACGGCAGTACCAAAACTACTAAATTTTTCTTTATTTTGAGGAATTCTAAGAATTGTTTTGTAATAAAAACAAAGTGGGCAACGAAGATAGGAATTGAGGTGAGAAACATTGAATTTATAATGATTAGTTAAATAATCTTTTAGATAAACGGAAAGTTCTGGTTTTAGGTCGTGTGAAATATCAGTGAACTGATAATAAGTTTTTAGAGCAATTTCTTTATCTTTAAATTCTATATTTTCAATTAATTTAGAATCAATTTCTGAAACAAAAACAGATGGGTTTTGATTTTTACCATTTTCTTTATATTGGGAAAAAGAAAGGTAAATTTGTTTTTTGGCTCGAGTCAGGGCAACATAAAAAAGACGACGATCTTCTTCATAATCATCTTCAATACTTTTTGTAATTTCACTATTAAGAATCCCAAAAGGTAATTTTAGTTTATTAAAATCACGTTGTTTTTCCCAAGAATCTTCAAGAAGACGATAAATAAAAACATGATTAAATTCAAGACCTTTGGCACCATGAACAGTTAGGATTTTGATGGAATCGGTTGAATCATAATTAATAGATGGGGATGAAATTGAAAGATTGTTTTCAATATAGAGATGGATTCGATCAATAAAATCTGACAAAGAAAGATCTTTTTTAGTGACAGTGTCTTTTAGAAGTTGATAAAAAGCGTGGACTTGATTGAGTGATTCAATATCATCTTTGGCTAATAAATATTTTAGGATTCTAAATCTTTTTAATATCCTATTTAAAACTTTTTCTAAGGGATAATTTTCTAAATCGAGTCTGGTTTTGGCAATTTTTTTACCAAACTTAGAAATTATTTTTTTAGACTTATCAGAAATTTCTAGTTGGTCAATTAATGGTTGATCAAAAATTAATTTTGAAAGTTTAATTTTTGATTTTAAAGTTTTTAATAAATCAAGTGAGTTTAATTTGATAAAAGGAGCGGCCAAAATGTGATAAACCGATTCTGAAAGATTTGGGTCATCAATAAATTCAAGTAGTTTAATAAGTTGGATAATGAGAGGGTTTTTTAAGATATTGGAGTCTGAGGGAAGAAAAAATTTAACTCCAAAAGCAGATAACATCTTGGTTAAATCTTGGGCATCACGATTTTTGCGCAGGAGAATGGCAATTTCATTTGGACTCTCACCTGATTTGATAAGTTGGGAAATTTTTTGAGCAACATAATAGTCTTCTTCAATATTAGAATTTAGGGCAATTAAATTAATTGGGTCAGGGTCATAATCTTTGTTGGCAATTAAAGTTTTATCAACATCGGTAATTAAATTGGCAATGCGATTTTTGTTACGACTAATAACACTTTCAGATGATGCCAAAATAAGTTTATGACTTCTGTAATTATTTTTTAAAACAATTTTTTGAGGATTATACTTTTGGTAAAAATTATAAATGTTTTCAATGGAAGCGCCTTGGAATCTAAAAATAGATTGATCATCGTCGCCAACGACAAAGAGATTTGGGTTGTCATAGTAGTTCCCCAACATATCAATTATTTGGCTCTGAGACGAATTGGTATCCTGATATTCGTCAACTAAAATATATTGGTATTTTTCTTGATAATTAAGTAGTAAGTCTGGATTTTTAGTAAAAGCATCGATAACAAATAAGATCATGTCCTCATAATCATAAAGAGATCTTTGACTAAGTTCTTTTTGGTAGAGATTAAAAATTTTGACAAATTCAACTTGCTTTGGGATATTCTTTTCGAGATCTTGATAAAATTTTCTGATTTCAGTTTTGACCTGACTGAGGTTATCACTAGAACTTCTAATAACCTTAATATGATTTTTTAAATTAACAGAGAGAGAGGGAGAATTTTCCAATTCATTAAAAATTTGATTGATAGCAGAATAGTTATTTTTAGTAGCCCGAATGGTTGCCAGTTTGGCTATAGGATCGGCACAATTTTTAAAAAAGGTTTCTTCATCAGCAATTAATTTTAAAAGAGTTTTGGAATCAATATTTTCTCTTTTAGTTAAGTGAAGACAATCAAGAATACTTTTTTGATAAGAATATCTATCTCCCCAACTAATAAGAGGTGAATTGTTACTAAGACCATCAATAATTTTTTTGATTATTTCAATGGTTTCAAGGTCATCAATGGCTTTAAGTTTAGCAGTAGCAAAAGGAAAATACTCTGAATTAGAGCCAATAATGTCATTACAAAAGCTATGGAAAGTACAAATTTTTATTTTGTAAGCATCAGGGCCAATCATACTTAAAAGACGATTTCTCATATTATTGGCAGCAACATCAGTATAGGTAAGACACAAAATTGAACTGGGGTTAGTATCGGTTTTGTCTAAAATATTAGCAATACGAAGAGCAATGGTCTGGGTTTTACCAGTACCAGCTCCAGCAATGACCATAACTGGACCATCAATAGTATCGACAGCTAGTTTTTGTTCGGTATTTAGCTTTTGGTATTCGTCTAAAAAGTTTTTTTGAAGGTTTTTATCCACTGACCTATTTTA
>CAYOXV010000008.1:0-2982 GCA_964408055.1 uncultured Gammaproteobacteria bacterium
AAGATAAACTTTTTTTTGTTGGACAAAAAGCTTTTATTGAAAAAAATGGAGAGATTTTGGTTTTAATAACTAAAGATTTAGGAGTAGATTTACCTGGAGGTAAAATTCAAGAAGGTGAAGATGATTTGGATGAATCTTTAAAAAGAGAAGTAAAAGAAGAAACTAATTTAGAAATAGAAGTTGGTGATATTTTTATTAGATGGTCTTTTAAACTTAGGTATGGTCATAATATTGGTAAAAAAGTATTTTTAGTTGGATTTAGGTGTAAATATAAATCGGGTGAAATAAAAATTGGTGATGAACATAATGGATACAAATGGGTTAATAAAGATAATTACAAAGAATTAAATGATAATAGCGAACATTTTAAGGCGTTAGAAAAGTATTTTAATTAATTTTATTTAATAGTTCTTGGGCGGCACTGTTGGTAGGGGCATATTTTAAATCTAATTCTAAATTATCTTTAGCCAGTTGATACTCTTTTTTATCGTAATAAATTTGACCAAGGGCAAAATAGGCATGGTCATAATTTGATTTTAATTGAATAGCTTTTTGATAATAGGGAATAGCTTGATCAATGAGTTGGGCTGACTCTAAAAATTGACCAATAGTGAAAAAGTTTTTGGCATCAGTAGGAGCGAGGGTGACTATTTGTAAAAGAGAACTGATTGATTCCTGAAAATATTGGTTATCAAGAGTGGAAAGATAATAAAAAATTTGGGCCCTTTCTTTCCAAAATCCGGTATTAGCGGGGGAAATTTTTATAGCTTGGTTAATATTTTCAATAGCTTCATTGATGAATTTGGGATCTTTAGTGGTGACGGCTAATTTGGCGGATAAATTAGCGTTTTTAACTAGGAAATTAGGTTCATTGGGACGAAGATTTAAGGCTTGATCGGTAAGATCATAACTAGTTTGGTAATCATTAATACTGTCATAGTTAATTGATTTACTATAAAGAATGTCAGCAATAAAATAATTAATACTTCTTTGAAGTAAAATAAATCCGATTATAAGAAAGAAGGGGATTAAAAATTTTTTAGTTTTTTTAAGTTTGGTTTCTTTGTCATTTTCTTTTAAAAGGAGAGTGGGGAGGAGAAAAAATAACATAGAAGTGACAACAACTGAAAAGCCGGCGAAATTGGTGATAAAAAAGGCAATTAAGCCACAAAAGATAGCTTTGTTTTTGAAAGTTTTAATTAAAATGATAGTAATTAAAAATAGATAAGCAGCTAGACCAAAAATTCCAGTAGTGGCTAAGAAATTTAAATATTCATTATGGGCTTTGTTGTAAAGGAAATCCCATTCTGAAGTAAGGTTGTGTTCAGAAGGTCGAGTCCAGTAGTAAGAATAGGCAAAAGTTTCAGTACCGGTACCAAAAAGAGGGTATTGAAGCCATAAATCAATGGCACCAGCCCAAACAATTTTTCTAATATTTTCAGAAGGAGTGATATTAAGGGTAGTGGTTGTTTCTACAGGAGGAGTATTTTCTATTTTTGAAGGGAATATTTTATCTTTAATAGGATTGGTTATAAAGATTGAAGATAGGGTAATAATAATGATAATTGGGGAAATAATTTTGAGACTAGATAGAAGTTTTTTGGATTTAAATAAATAAAAGATAAAATAAAGAGAGATAGAGATAAGGCCGGCGATAATACCTGATTTTGATTTGGTGAAAAGAAGACAAAGATAAAAAGAGACAGTAATTGATAAATAATATATTTTTGAATTTGATTTGGTTGATTCTAAAAATTTATGAATGGATAAGGGAGTGAGGATGACTAAAAAAGTAGCTAACCAATTAGGTTGACCAAGGGTAGAAAAGACTCGGGATTGAACATCTTGAACCCAAGTATTTTTGTCGATACCAAAATGCTCGGCAATACCAAAGGCGGCAACTAAAAGACCAGAAAGAAGGAGAGTATTAATTATTTTGGATTTAAGTTGATCATTTATATAAACTACTAAAACCCAATAGAGGAAGCTAAAAGAAAGAAGAGAGAGTAAGCCACCATTAAGACGAGAATAATAACCAAAAAAAGAAGTGTGAGGATCGATGGAGATAAAGGTAGAAATGGTTTGAGTAATTAAAAAGAGGATTAGGGGAATATCTAGAAAGGTACGTCGAAATAGAGGAACATTTTTTTGTGCCCAATTAATAAGATGGAGAGAGACAATGATAATTGCCATAAGATAGACAAAATACATTTTAGGTAATTCAAAAAGTTCAGAATTAAAGAAGGTAAAAATAAATGGAGTAAGTAGAAAAAGGCTTAAAAAGAAAAAACCGATGACTTTAGAAATTTTTTTCATGAATGTCTTATTGTAACTTAAAAATGGTCAATCTTGTTATAATTTAGAAGTGATTAGATTAGTTGAAATTAAAGAAAAGTTAGATCATCTAATAAATGGTTTTAGTTGGGATATAGGGATTGATTTGGGAAGTAGTAATACTTTGATTTTTTTGAAAGATAGAGGAGTGGTAATAGATGAACCAACTATGTTGGTAAGACAGAAAAAAAAGAGATGGACAGGGTTGTCAGCTCCAAAATCTAGTTTTAAGGGTCCAATTGCTTTTGGGTTTAAGGCTAAGGAGATGTTGAATCGAGAACCTAAACAAATTGAAGTGATTAGTCCAATTAAAAATGGAATTATTGCTGATTTGGAATCATTAGAAAGTTTAATCACTTATTACTTAAAATTAATTTACGAGATTCCATCGAGTAACCCTAAATTATTCAAACCAAGGATAGTAGTGGGAGTCCCAAGTTATATTAATCAAGTTCAAAAAAGAGCTTTTAGATCGGTATTTTTAGCAGCGGGAGCAAGAGAGGTAATTTTAGTAGAAAGTGCAGTATTGGCTTCAATAGGGTTAGGATTACCAATTGATAGTTCAGCTGGTTTAGTGGTGGTCGATATTGGTGGAGGGAAAACAGAAGTAAGTGTGGTTTCTATGGGTGGAGTAGTGGTTGGTAGAGG
>CAYOXV010000008.1:3082-16456 GCA_964408055.1 uncultured Gammaproteobacteria bacterium
GAGGGAAAACAGAAGTAAGTGTGGTTTCTATGGGTGGAGTAGTGGTTGGTAGAGGGATAAAAACAGCGGGGAGTGATTTTGATTCAAGTATTATTAACTATGTAAGAATGAAATATGGAATTTTAGTAGGAGCAAATAGTGCTGAAAGAATAAAAATAGGGATTGGAAGTTCAATTGACTTAATTAGAGGAAGAGATTTGGAAACAGGTTTACCCAAAAGTATTAAATTGACTGATAGTGAAGTTAAAGAAGCGGTTGGTTTAGAAATGGCTAAGATTGTAAAGTTAGTTTCGTCGGTTTTGGATGAAACTCCGCCAGAATTGATGGAAGATATTTTAAAAAGAGGGATTGCTTTGATAGGTAATGGGGCAAAGATTGAAGGGATGGCTAATTTAATAGAATCAAAAACTAAAATTTTTACTAGATTAATAGATGATGGAGGGGTGACCATAGCTAAGGGTTGTGGTGAATTAGTACAAAACCGAAAATTATTAAAAAAAGTAAATTTGGTTTCAGGAATTTAAGGTAAATGAAAGATATAAGCGAAAAAAATTGGAAATATTGGTTATTTAGTATAGGTTTGGTTTTAAGTTTTTTTATTTTATTAGCCTCAGTTTTAAAACTATCGTTGGTCCAAGGAAAATATTACAAAGAATTGGCTAGAGAAAATAAGGTTTTTGAAAGTAATATTCCAGCAGCTAGAGGTCAAATATTGGATAGAAAAGGAAGGGTGGTGGCTAAATCGATTTATCAATATTTTAAATTAGAGGGAGATAATAAAATTTATGATGAAGCGGGGGATTTTAATGGTTACAAATTTGAGGGGAAAAATTTAGCTTATGATTTAAAAAGAAGTTATCCCTATGGCGAATCAATGGCTTTTGTGACTGGTTATGTAGGTAAGGTTAATGAAAATGATATAAAAAGTAATATTTGTGGAGATAAATTAACTGGTGATGATACGGTGGGAAGAGGAGGTGTTGAAGGGTTTGGAGATTGTCAATTAAGAGGTAAAGATGGAAAAAGATTAATTGAAGTTGATGCTAAGGGTAATTATATAAGAGAGTTGGGAAGGCAGGAACCAACAGTATCAGCCGATTTAAACTTGTCGATAGATGCTTATTGGCAAGAAAAGATTTATCAGATGCTTGATGGTAAAAAAGCGGTAGTGATTATTAGTGAACCGAAAACGGGTAAAATTATTAACTTTGTATCTAGTCCATCTTTTGATCCAAATGTATTTTCTTATAATCAGGATGGAAAAAAGATTGGAGAATATCTTAATGATAAAGATAATTTCCCTTTATTAAATAGAGTAATAGCGGCTAAATATCACCCAGGATCGGTTTTTAAGCCAGTGATGGCGATAGCGGGTTTAGAGAGTGGAGTAATTAATAAAGAAACTTTATTTGAAGATACAGGAATTTTAAAGGTGGGTGATTATTCTTATAGTAACTGGTTGTGGACTAAGAGTGGAAGAACTGATGGAATGTTAAATATAGTAACAGCAATAAAGAGATCAAATGATATCTTTTTTTATAAATTAGGAGAAGCATTGGGGTTAGAAAGAATAAAAACATGGGCTCAAAGTTTTGGTTACGGGAAAAAGACAGGGATAGAGTTAACTGGGGAGTTAGATGGTTTGGTTCCAGATGAAAAATGGAAAAAAGAAGCTAAGGGAGAAAATTGGTATTTAGGCAATACTTATCATTTATCAATAGGACAGGGTGATTTAGAGGTAACTCCATTACAAGTTAATCAAATGACTAATGTGATAGCTAATAATGGAATTAAATGTGAAATGAGTATATTAAAGGATAGTGAAGTGGAATGTACTGATTTAAAAATTAAAAATAATAATATAGCAATTGTACTTGAAGGGATGAAGGCGGCTTGTAAAAGTGGAGGGACAGCTTGGCCACTTTTTAATTTTAAAACAGAAATTGCTTGTAAGACAGGAACAGCAGAAGTTGGCGATGGGAGTAATGATACTCATGCTTGGTTGACTGCTTTTGCTCCGGCTGATGATCCTCAAATTTCAATTACAGTATTAGTGGAAAGAGGAGGAGAGGGGTCAGATGTAGCGGCACCAATTGTGGGAGATATATTAAAGGAATGGTTTGGTGAACCAGATACATTAGTACCGAGATATAGTGAAACTAAAATAGTGTCGGAGTAGAATACATTATGTTTGAAAAGAAATATAAACCTGTTGGTTTAGAAGAATTAGAATCTTTAATTGATGAAAGTTCTAAAATAAATATTTATACAACTGATAAACATGGTGCTAATAATAGAGTTGATTTGAAAGAAGTGGATAATCATATGGAACCTAAAGATATTTTAAAATGGTTTCATTTTTGTGGCCCAGAGGGTTTAATTAGGGCGAATATAATAGTTGGAGATGGAAATGGTTTAGTTAAAGGGAATGTAATTTTAGAAAGAAATACAGATAGGTCTTGACAGCGGGTGGTATTATAGACAACAATGAACGATAGAGTTTGTAAAATTATCTTATGAAAAAATTATTAATAGTCGAATCTCCAACTAAAGCCAGAACTATTGGGAGATATCTAGGAAGTGATTATCAAGTAGTAGCTACTGTTGGTCATTTGAGAGATTTACCTAAAAACAAGATGGCAGTTGATATGAAGAATGATTTTGAGATTGATTATGTAATTGATTCAAAAAAGAAAAAAATAGTTGATGAGTTAATTTCAGCTTCTAAAAAAGCCGATAAGATATATTTGGCTTCTGATCCTGATCGTGAAGGAGAAGCAATTTCTTGGCATGTGAAATGGATATTACAGAATGGTAAATCAAAAATAGCTGACAAAAAGATTTCTCGAGTGGCTTTTCATGAAATTACTAAAGAAGCAATTGAACAAGCTTTAAAACAAGCTCGAGATATTGATATGGATTTAGTTAATGCCCAACAAGGGAGAAGGGTTTTAGATAGAGTGGTTGGCTATAGTTTGTCGCCAATACTGTGGAAGAAAGTAAGAAGAGGTTTATCAGGTGGACGAGTTCAATCAGTGGCGGTTCGATTAATTTGTGAAAGAGAACAAGAGATAGAGAAATTTAAAAAAGAAAATTATTATGATATTTGGTCAGAGTTTGGAAAAAAAGAAAAATATAGAGCGGAATTAATTAAAATTGATGGGAAGAATTTTTATAAGACTAATAAGATTAAACTTTTTGATGGAGACTATAACTATTCTAGTTCAATTTTTAAGAAAGAGGATGAAGTAGAGGGGTTTTTGAAAAAATTGGATAAAGAATTTTTAGTAGAAAGTGTGAATGGGAGAGAAATTTTTCGAACACCATTACCTCCATTTACGACTTCTAAGTTGCAACAGGCAGCAGCTAGACGAATGGGTTGGTCGGGGAAACAAACTATGAGTGTGGCTCAACATCTTTATGAAAGAGGTTTAATTACTTATCATAGGACTGATTCAGTTTATTTATCAGAAAAGGCAGTAGGAGAATTTAGGAAGTTTATTGGAAAAACTTATGGAGAAAATTATTTATCAGAAAAGATAAGAATTTATAAAAATAATAGTAAAAATGCTCAAGAAGCTCATGAAGCAATTAGACCAACAAATGTCTCGACTAAAAGTATAGAAGGGGAAACAAGAGAAAATAAATTGTACGAAATGATTTGGAAAAGAGCGGTAGCAACTCAAGGAGCAGCCGCAAAATTAAAGAATACAACAGTATTATTTTCCAATAAGAATGGTATCTTTCAATCTAAAGGAGTAAGAATGTTGTTTGATGGTTTTTTGAAAATTAGTGGTGAAAAACATGAAGATCAAATATTACCAGAATTAAAGGCAGGGGAAAAAATTGTTAGTCAAAAAAACTATTGGGAGAAGTTAGAAACTAATCCACCTCCTCGATATAGTGATGCTAGTTTAGTTTCTAGTTTAGAAAAACAAAGTATTGGTCGACCAAGTACTTATGCTCCAATTATTTCAACAATTTTAATTAGACAATATATTGAAAGAGATGAAGGTAAATTTAAACCAACTAGTTTAGGTAAGGCAGTTAATGAATTTTTAGTTAAAAACTTTGCTAATATTTTATCTTTACCATTTACAGCTGAAATGGAAGAAGATTTGGATCAAATTGCTTTGGGTAAATGGGATTGGAAGGGAATGATGAAAAGTTTTTGGAAGGCTTTTGAAAAAACTTTAAAAGATGTAGAAAAGAATAGTGAAAGAGTTAAAATAGAGACAGAGAAGTTGGGTGAAAAATGTCCTGATTGTAAGGAAGGGAATTTAGTAGTTAGATTAGGTAGATTTGGAAAATTTATTTCTTGTGATAGATTTCCAGAATGTAAATATACTAGACAGTTTAAAGAAGATGCTGGGTTTAAATGTCCAATTTGTGGAAAAGATGGGGTAGTGAGACGAACTAAAACTGGAAGAAAGTTTTATGGCTGTTCAGATTATCCTAAATGTAAGTGGGCGGGATGGAAAAAACCGTAATTAGATTTGAATACCACGGGATTTGAGCTCTTGAAGTTTTTGTTGAGAGCATTTAGAACAGAGGAAAATTGGGTTAGGGTCATTGGTTTTATCATATTTTTGAGCTTTGACAAGGCGACGAAGAGTATCTTTTTTACCACATTTATGGCAAATTCCTTTATCTTTGTAATACCAAATTTCTAATTTTTTGGAAGTAAAAATAAATCGATCAATCCAAAAGAAAATAGCTCCACCAATAAAGTTGGCAATAATGGTGGCAGTGAGACCGGTTCCTAGATTTTTGACGACTAACCAGAGAATGGGAGTACTCAGTTGCCAACGAAGAAGATAGAGAAAGAATTTCTTCATAATAATTATTTTTTCTTACCCCAATGTTCTTGGGAAATGTGGATGAGTTTGTCGCGTTGTTGATTTTTACAGGAAAGTGGAGCGAGGGTAGTGGCGTAAAATGGTTGAGTAGTTTCAGAATCAATAGAAAGTTTACAAATAACTTGATATTTACCGATTTTAACTAAATCTTCTGGAGGGAAAGCAGTACCAAATTCTTTAGCAAGAACAAAGGCATCTTGGTTACCAACAACAAAGGAAATAAGAGAACCAACGTTACCTAAAATAGCATCTTGAATAGTGCGATCTAATTGAGACATATATTGGTTGGCAATAATTAGATTTAATCTAAATTTACGAGCTTCAGATAAGATTTTAATAAAGGCTTCAGTGGCAAAGTTTTGGAATTCGTCAACATAAAGGAAGAAATCAGATCGATCTTCAGCAGCTTGGAAAACACGATTCATAGCTGAAAGTTGGATTTGAGTAATTAACATGGCACCAAGGAGAGCAGAATTGTCTTCACCTAGTCGACCAGTTGATAAATCAGCAATTAAAATCTTTTTTTGATCCATAATCTCTTGAATATTGATTTTTGATTTAGCGTGAGCAACGGTATTTCGGATATTAGTAGAAGCAATAAATTGACCAACTTTATTTAAAATAGGTGAGACGGCTTCATTTTGGAATTTTTGATCCATACGCCCAAATTCATTGACCCAGAAATTTTTGAGAGTTTGATTGGTTAATCCAGCCACAACTTTCTCACGATAAGATTTATTAGTTAGGATTTCAACGATATGGGTCATATCGCTCCCAGGAGTATTGACTAAGGTAAGAACAGCGTTTCGTAAAATGTGTTCAAGTCTAGGTCCCCAAGAAACGTTTCCATAGAGTTTTTTGAAGATAGATAAAACTCCTGAGGCAATTAATTCTTTTTGAGATTCATTTTTAGCTTCTAAGACGTTTAAAGGGTACATATATTCTGGATCGGCGGGATTAAAGTAACAGACATCATTAATGCGGTTACTTGGAACATAATCGAGAATACTATTACATAAGTCACCATGAGGGTCGATAACGGCAACCCCACGACCTTTACGAATATCATCAATAGCCATATTAGCGATAAGAGTAGTTTTACCAGTACCAGATTTACCGATGATGTAAGTATGGCGACGACGATCTTCACCTTCTTTGATACCGAAGATAGAATCTTTGTTCCTAAATTCGGTTTTGGCAAAGAAAGTAATTTGGGATTTTTCTTCTGGGGTAGTATTGTCAGCAACTGGTAAATTTTCTGGAGGATCAGAATAAAGTTTTTTACCCCAGGCAATATTGGGGAGTTTGGTAAGTTTGTTGGGGAAATGCCAGATAATGGACAATTCTTCAGTATTAAAGATTTGTCCTTTAAGATGGGAAAAAATTTCTCTTTTGAAGATTGATTTTAATAGTTTATTTTTGGAAAAAAAGTTGGGAGAAAAGGGTTTAATAAAATTACCACGAGGGTTAGTATAGGTTCCAAAAGATGAAGCTACAGAAGTAATAAGGCCAGGATTATTAGATAAGAGGTTTATCTGGGCAAAAATACCAGGAAATTGGATTTTTTGTTCCAGAATCATTTTATCTGGATGGGCAGTACGGATATTTCTTTCTCGATCAACAAGGACTCCATTTTGAACTAGGTTTATGATGCCACTTTGCCAATTTTTAGGGGCAGTAGCTAAAACAATTTGAAAAATGAAGAAATCTTTAATATTGTTAGATCGAGAGAGGGGAGCAAGAACAGAATTTAGGGGATCGGTATCTTTAAAGTCTTTTGTAGTTTTAAGAGGATAACTATAGGATTTAGCAAGCCCGAGTTGAGTGAAGCTAAAATTAGTTGATTCTGAATCTAAATAATCATCTGTTTCCTTAAGGGCAGCAGTAGAATATTGAGCTAATATTTGAGAACGGAAAAATTCAATATCAGCAGTGGGAACAACTACGAAAAACTTAATTTGACCATCTTTTAGGACAACTTCAAGGGAAGAAATAGTTTTTTTCTTGTGAGTAAGTTTTTCGACAAAAGAACGTTTGGCAAATTGAGTGAAGTTAGCAAGCAGAGCAGACATTGACTCAAAGGTAAATTCATTCTCCTGAGGTAGGCGGACTTCGAGAATCGTTAGATTGCTGTCAGACATGAGAATATTTTAGCAGTAATTTAGAAAAAAAGATGGGTTTTATAGTAATTATCCTATAAAAAAATAGAATTTATTCTTATAATAAATATTTATTGAAAAATAAAGCCAAAGGAGTATAATAATTTAATGAATAGTGAAGAATTTATTGAAAATACAGTTGATGGTTTTGATGGATTAGAAAGTAAGGGAGATATGAGAGTTATCAGAACAGATTTGCCAGATGGGGGTAAATTATTATCTGGAAGAGTTTTAACTGATCCAAAAAATATTCTAATAGATGTAAGGAGAGTTTGGGTTGAAATGCAAAAAATTAAAAATATTGAGTATCCCGATCCTTAATGTTAGGATTAGTTATTAAAAATTAAATTTAAATTTATGAGTGAAAATAATAATGAAGGACCACAAATTCCTAGTAATGAGAGCTTTAAAATGACTCAAGAAAATGGGAGTGGACAAAAAGTTAAGGACATTGAAGTTGGTGGGTTGAAAACAGAATTTATAGATATGATCAATAAAAAAAATGATGAAAATCCCACTCCTAAGGATACAAAAATTGATATGACTGGTTTATATGATTCTTTGGCTGCAGATTATGCTTTAAAAAATAAAAAACATATGGATGCACCTATTGAGACATCAGAAACACCAGATAATGTTATTAAAGTTGATTTCCAAAATAAAAAAAGATTTAAATAGCTTTGTGATATAATCATCGAAGTTAAAATTTTTAAGTTTGGTGCGAGAATCCTGGGGTAGACACCCGGCACTAAATCTTTAATAAGGAGGATCTCGATAATCGAGATACAAAATATGTCAGAAAAAAAGAAAGTAATAAAGAAAACGATTAATCGAACTGGTAAATCGTTAGTTAAAAAAGCTTTGATAGTTAAGGTAAAAAAGCAAAGTAATATCAAGGCAGAGAATATTAAAAAGCTTAATGAAAAGATAAAGGCAGAAAAGGAAGAGTTAATTAAAAAACAAAATAACCCAGAAATAGTTTCGGAAGCTAAAAAAACTGAAGATGTTAAGGCAGATAAAAAATATAATTTAACTGTTGGGTTAAAAGATTTATTAGCTGCTGGAAGTCATTTAGGTCATAAAATTTCTAAGACTCATCCAAAATCAAGAGATTATATTTTTGGTAAAAGAGATGGAATTGAAGTTGTTGATTTAGTAAAAACTCTTGATTCTTTAGATAAGGCTTGTAATTTCATTTACAATAGTAAAAGAAATGGTAAGATGATTGCTTTGATTGGGACCAAAAGACAGGCTCGAGAAGTAGTTAAAAGAGTAGCAACTGATGCTGGAGTAGCTTATGTTACTGACAGATGGTTGGGTGGAACTATTACTAATTGGGATCAAATTAAGAAAAATATTAAAAAATTAAATGATTTGAGAGATGGATTTGAAAAAGGTAAATTCACCGAAAGTACTAAAAAAGAATTATCAGAAATGAATAAAGAAATTGCCAGACTAGATAGAATAGTTGGTGGTTTAACAAAATTAGATAAATTATTTGATATTTTGTTTGTGGTTGATGCTGGTTTTGAAAAAACAGCTATTAAAGAAGCAAAATTGAGAAAAATTAAAACTTTGGCTTTAGTGGATACTGATGCTAATCCTTTTAGTGTTGACTTTCCAATAGTAGCTAATGATGATAGTTTAAAAAGTGTTACATTAATTGTTGAAGAAATCGGTCGAGCTATAAAAGCCGCCGGAGTAAAATAATATGGATAATAAAAAAATAATCGAATTAGTTAAAAAAATTAGACTTGAAACAGGTTTAGGAATTATGGAAATAAAATCAGCTTTAGAAGAAGCTAAAGGTGATGAAAACAAAGCTAAAGAAATTCTTAAAGAAAAAGGTTTTAAAAAAGCTGAAAGTAAAGCTGAGCGAGAAACTCATCAGGGTAGGGTAGCTACTTACACCCATTCAACTGGTAAGATCGGAGTAATGGTGGAATTGCAGTGTGAAACTGATTTTGTGGCTAAACATGAGGATTTTGTGGAATTAACCAAAGAAATTTGTCTTCAGATTGCAGCTATGAATCCAAAAGATGTTGATGATTTATTGAAACAAGAATTTGTTAAAGACCCAACTAAGACCATTGAAGAAATGGTTAAAACTTTGGTAGTTAAATTTGGTGAAAATATGAAATTAACCAGATTTGCTAGATTTGAAATTTAAATTAAGATTAAGTTGTTTAATAAACCTCTCTTTTTAAAGGGAGGTTTTTTAATGTTTGACAAGGCTTTTAAAAAGCTTTAATCTCTTTTAGATGAGTAAAGCCAAAAAATCTAATGTACCAATTATTTTGGGATTGATGATTCTGGCGGCGGGATTATTTTTGACAACTAAGGTGGTAGAAAGACGTCAAGATAATAGAAGTAATGCGATGGATAAAATTGATATAATTAGATAATATGATAAATTTTTCTGATGTAAGAGTCCGAATGGACAAAATTACTAGTTTGTTTGTTAATGATATTTCTTCTATTAGAACTGGTCGAGCAACACCGGGATTAATTGAAAATGTAGTGGTGTCAGTTTATGGTGGTCAAAAAATGAAATTGATTGAATTGGGGTCAATTGGAGTGCCAGATGTAAGAAGTTTGACTTTTCAACCATGGGATCAAACTTTAATTAGAGAAATTGCTAATGGAATTGTGGCCGCTAATATTGGGATGACACCAGCAGTTGATGGGGATATTATTCGAATGAATTTACCAATGTTGACAGTAGAACAGAGGGATGATTATGTAAAACTTTTAGGAAGGAAATTAGAAGGAGCAAGAGTGATGATTCGAGATGCGAGGGCTGATTTTAGAAATGGTTTACAAAAAGCTAAACAAGAAAAAACTGTATCTGAAGATGAATTTAAGAGGGATGAAACTGAATTACAAAAAATTACTGATGAGTTTATAAAGAAATTAGAAGAATTGGCTGGTAAAAAAGAAATAGAGATAAGGGGATAAATCTTTTGTTACAATGAGATCATGGATTTGATAATTTTTATAGTTGCTTTATCGGTATTGGTTTTAGTTCATGAATGGGGTCATTTTATTGCGGCTCGAAAAACTGGAGTAAAAGTAGAAGAGTTTGGATTAGGATTACCACCAAGAATGATTGGAAAGAAAATAAGGGGAACAATTTATAGTTTAAATTGGTTGCCAATTGGAGGTTTTTGTAAATTGTATGGTGAAGATGGAGATGGGAAAGGGGGAGAAGCTTTTAATCATAAAAAACCATGGCAGAAAATGATAATTGTTTTGGGTGGAGTATTAATGAATATGATATTGGCCATAGTTGTTTTTAGTGTGGTTTATACAATTTTAGGAGTACCTAAGGAAACTGATAAAGTTAAAATAGTAGGAGTAACTGATGGTTCTCCAGCAGCGATAGCTGGTTTGAAAGAAGGGGATTGGATTCAAAGAGTGGAGGGAACAGAAATTAAAGCTCCAAATCAGTTAACTGATGAAGTGAGTAAATATAAAGGGGAGAAGGTAAATTTAGAAATTGTGGGTGAAGATAATAATATAGGAAAGATGGAAGTTGAAGTGAGAGAGAATCCACCAGAAGGAGAAGGATCGATGGGGATAAGTATTTCTAATACAGAAATGATTAAGGTCCCTTGGTATAGGTTTTATGAGGGGATTGGAGCAGGATTTAAAGAAGCCTATTATTGGGGGAAAATTATTGCCAACGGGGTGTTTGAGATGGTTGGAGGTTTGTTTACTGGACATATTCCAAGTGACGTTTCAGGTCCAATTGGAATGTATGAAGCAACAAGTGCTATTAATCAAAATCAGGGAATATTGGCAGTGATTCATTTTTTTGGAATTGTGTCAGTTAATTTGGCAATTGTGAATGTTTTGCCTTTTCCAGCTCTTGATGGTGGCAGAATAATTTTTGTGATTTATGAAATGATTACTCGTAAAAAAGTTAATCAAAAAGTAGAGGCAATAGTTAATAATTTAGGGATGATAATTTTATTAACTTTGATTGTGTTGATTACAGTGGGTGATGTTAGTCGAATAATAGGAAAATAAGAAAATATTAAATAAAATATTGACTTAGTTTTCGGGGAATGGTTATATTAATTATAATGTTTAAGGCAAAGAATGGTTTTTCTCAAATTTGGTTAATGATGGTGATGTTGGTGTTGGCGATTGCTTTGCCAATTGGGACTAGACTAGTACAACAGGTTCAAGAAAATAGAAGTAAGGCAGCTGGAAAGAGTTATGGTGAATCTTGTTCGACTAATGGTGATTGTGCTTCTGGATTGTTTTGTACTATTGACCAATCAATAGGAGGTCATAATTATAATTTTATAGAGAATACAGCTGTTTGTTCGGTGGTAGGGAATGATACGGCTTGCACTGCTTTGGGTGGGAGTTGTGAAAGTTCACTTTATATTAAAAATTATAATAATAATGGGGCAAGTTGTACTACTAGTAGTGGTAAGGCTGGATCAGTGGTTTTGAACTTATGTTTAAGTAGTAGTGGTGTTGGTAAGAGATGTTGTGTGCCTAAACCTGTTAATGGAGGTTGGTCTGCTTGGAGTGCTTGTTCAGCAACTTGTGGTGGTGGAACTCAGACTAGAACTTGTACCAATCCAGCTCCGGCTAATGGTGGATCTAATTGTTCTGGTTCTTCTAGTCAAGCATGTAATACTCAAGCTTGTGTGGTTCCTGTTAATGGAGGTTGGTCTGCTTGGAGTGCTTGTTCAGCAACTTGTGGTGGTGGAACTCAGACTAGAACTTGTACCAATCCAGCTCCGGCTAATGGTGGATCTAATTGTTCTGGTTCTTCTAGTCAAGCATGTAATACTCAAGCTTGTGAAGTAGTAGCGCCTAAGCTTTCATTAAAAGTTTCTTTTGCCGGAGTCACCCCAGATAGAGTTTGTTTAGATAAATTTAAATCTATAAAAGTTTTAGTAGGAAGAGTAGGAACTGATGTAGTAGAAGAGAAAACAGTTGATTTAAATTTAGCTGATGGTGAAAATAGTGGAGGATTACAGGTGTTTGGAATAGAGAATGTTGATTTAAGTAATACTAGTTTTAAAACTAATGCAAATAATTTTGTAAAAGTTAAAGGGATTGCTCATGGTCGAATGGCTTTTTGTGAAAATGGTCAAAATTCTAGAAAATCAATTATTGAAGGATGTAATATTTCTCTTGATGGGAGAGTTTATGATTTTTCAAATTATTCAATAATAGCGGGGGATGTTGATCAAAATGGAACTATAAATGTTATGGATTTCTCTTTAATTAAGGGTGCTTTATCAACTGATGAAGAGTTAGATGAAATAAATAGTGGAAATATAGACTGTAGTAATATTTATGATTTAAATGGTGATGGGGCAGTTAATGGACTTGATCTAGATTTGGTTAAAAATGCTTTATCTTATAGGGATGATGAGAACTAAATAACATATTGATATTAAGTTATAAAAATGATTTACTTTTTTATTAGATAAATTTCTGAAAATTAAATGAAAAGATTAAATAGGCAAAAAGGTATTTCTCAAATATTGATTTTGGTGATTATGGGAGTGTTGGCGGTGGCTTTGCCAGTGACAACAAAGTTAGTACAACAGAATCAGGAAAATAGAAGTAGTGCAGTTAGTTTAGGAGCTGCTTGTAGTGATCATAATAAGCTTGCTTGTAGTAATGATAAAAAAGAGGTCCTTAAATGTGCTTATACTACTGCTGGTAATTATTGGAAATACCAGAGTATTAATAGAGTTTGTGATAATAGTAAATATTGTTCTAATGGAGTGTGTATCACTAAACCAATTAAGTGTGGAACTGCTACTTCTGGTAGTTATTCAAGTGCTCCATCTAGTAACCTTTGTGGTGAGTGGACTGTATTAAGTGGTTCGGTTTATTCTACTGGTGATACATGGTATTGGTATTGTCGACTTAGTGGAGGTGTTTCTGTATCTGAAAAATGTGTAGCAAAAAAAACTTCTCCTAATAAAGCTGATTATTCTAGTTGTAGTGATAAATCTGAATGTAAAGGTGGTTATTGTGTAACTGGAAAAACTGAAAGTGGAGCTTCAAAAAAAGTGTGTTTTAGTAAGAGTTCATTAGATACTTGTAATAAATTATCTGATTTTAAATGTGTAGGTCAAGTTGTTTCTTCTTGTGTATTACAAGGTGGAGTTTTACATTGGAGTGTAAATAGAACATGTAAATCAGATGAATCATGTGTGAAGAAAACTCTTAGCACTGGAGATTATTATGAGTGTGTGAAGAAAGTTACTACTAATAAAGCTGATTATTCTAGTTGTAGTGATAAATCTGAATGTAAAGGTGGTTATTGTGTAACTGGAAAAACTGAAAGTGGAGCTTCAAAAAAAGTGTGTTTT
>CAYOXV010000008.1:16556-23070 GCA_964408055.1 uncultured Gammaproteobacteria bacterium
CAAGGTGGAGTTTTACATTGGAGTGTAAATAGAACATGTAAATCAGATGAATCATGTGTGAAAAAAACTCTTAGCACTGGAGATTATTATGAGTGTGTGAAGGTTAAAACTACCACCCCTAGTAATCCTTCTCCTGCTACTTGTACTAGTTACACTACAGGATCTTGGGGTACTTGTACTAATGGGACTCAAACAAGAACAGTAACTGGAGTTCCGTCAGGTTGTACTGGTGGAGTTACAAAACCAGCAACTAGTCAAAGTTGTACTATTACTCCTGCTACTTGTACTAGTTACACTACAGGATCTTGGGGTACTTGTACTAATGGGACTCAAACAAGAACAGTAACTGGAGTTCCGTCAGGTTGTACTGGTGGAGTTACAAAACCAGCAACTAGTCAAAGTTGTACTGTTACTACGACTTTAAAACTTTCATTTAAAGTTTCTTTTGATGGTTTAACCCCAAATCGAAATTGTTTAGATAAGTTTAAAAAGGTTGATTTGGTTGTAGGTAAAGTTGGAACTGATGTAAAACAAGAATTGACTGTTGACGTTAGTCCTATTAGCGGAGCTGTTAATAGTAAAGGTTTGCAAATCTTTGGAGCTAACAATATTGCTTTAAATAGTACTTTGGCA
Source organism: uncultured Gammaproteobacteria bacterium (assembly GCA_964408055.1). Classification (GTDB taxonomy): domain Bacteria; phylum Patescibacteriota; class Microgenomatia; order UBA12405; family UBA12405; genus WARW01. The sequence continues at coordinate 17,190 of CAYOXV010000008.1, forward strand.
GGAAGTAGTAATATTTATGTAAAGGTAAAAGGACAATTACATGGAAAGATGTATTTTTGTAGAAGTGGACAATCGGGTAAGGTTCTTAGTCAAGTTTGTAGTGTGGCCTTGGATGGTAGTATTAATAATTTTGCTGATTATCCAATAATTGCTGGAGACATTAATCGTGATGGGGTGATAAATGTTATGGATTTCTCTTTAGTCAGATCTGGTTTGTCAACTGAAGCTGAAATAGAAGAGGTTAATAATGGGAATGTTCTTTGTAATAATAATGACGTTGACTTGAATGGAGATGGAGTAGCTAATGATATGGACCTACGTCTAGTTAGAAATGCTTTATCTTATAGAGATGATGATTAATATTAGAAATTTATGTTTATAATAAATTATGAAAGAAAATAAATTAATAAAATTTTTGATTCCATTAGTGGCAGCGGTAGTGGTTTTTGAAAGTATTGTTTTGGTAACTAATTTAGATAAGGGAACTAAGGTTGGAACTGATAATAATAGTGCAACTGAGAGTGCTGAGATGGTGGGTGATGGGATAGTAGAAGAACCAGTAGTAGAATTTATATTTTCTACTGATACTAAAGAGATGAAGGTGGGGAAGACTTACAAGGTGACATTAAATTTGTCTCCTAAGGAAGATAAAATGGTTGATGGTTTTGAAACTTATATTAAGTATGATGTGGAAAATTTGAAAGTGGCTAATTTGATTTCTAATAATGAATTACAAAAACCAGAAGTTAGTAAAATTGATAGTGAAGTTGGGGTAATTGAAAACATAGTTTTAGTTGACAAAGAAACTGGTTTATCTATTAAAAGTGGTGAATTAGTTAGGGTTTTAACTTTTGATGTAACTCCAAAGACTGAAGGGGAATATGTTTTTAAATTAAGTACTGGTGATGATGATAAAAATTATGCTACTCTAATTGTAGAAAACAAAACATCCAATTCTTTACCATGGAATGGAAGTGAGTTAACTATTAATGTAATTAAATAATTAATGAAAAAAGCGGTTTTAATTTTAATTTTATCTTTTAGCTTTTTAGCTGTTGGGGCTAGAGCGACTGAAGCTGTGGCTTATTTAACAGTTAGTCCAACTAGTGGAAATTACAATGTTAATGGTACTTTTACTGTAACTTTGGGTGTTAATTCTGGTGGTGAAGCTATTGGTGGAGTAGATGGGTGGGGAACTTATGATTCATCAAAACTTGAATTAACTTCAATTGTCAAATCTTCAAGTATGGTTTTTAGCAGTGTTGACGGTGGTGGTGATTGTAGTATTGATGAGGATGCAGCGGCTGGTAAATTTAAATTTTCTTGTTATGCAAATAGTGCGGTTGGGGAGGAAGCTGTTAATGGAGCATTGGTAGTACTTACTTTTAAAGCTACTAGTGTTGGAACTGCTGCTTTAAATTATATTTGTTCTGGAACTTCAACAACTGATTCTAATATTTCTAAAATTTCAACTGTAGCAGATATTATTACTTGTAGTTCAAATCAAAGTGGTTCTTATGTGATATCGGCAGCGGATGGGAGTAGTAGTGAAGAAGAAGCAACTCCAACACCAACTGAAGCAACAACGACAACTAGTGAATTACCTCAAACTGGTAGTACAGGAGTGACTGTTGGTTTAATTGTTTTTGGATTAGTTAGTTTGGTTTCAGCAGCTTTCTTGAAGTTCCTATGAAGGGAAAATTTAATGTAAAAACGATCGTAATTCTGTCAGTTTTATTAGTGGTGATAGTGTTGGGAGTAATTGGGGCTAAAACAGTCCAAACTTTTATGAGTGGAGCTACTAGTGATGTGGAACCAACTGGGGTAACAGCAATTTCAGCAACTGATGGAAAGACAGCTACTGTTTCTTGGACTTCAAAAAAAGCAGCTTTAGCTAAAGTAGAGTATGGGACGACAGCAGCTAGTTTAGTATTGATGGCAACAGAAAATGATTCAGTGACTGATCATAAAGTTTCTTTATCTTCTTTAAGACCAAATACAACTTATTACTATCGAATTAGAATTGGGGAAGAAGTTTTTGATAATAGTGGAATCCCTTATACTTTTAAGACTAAGGGTGAAGATGAAGCTAAAGTAACTCCAACAGTATCGCCAATTATTTCTTCTGTACCATTGGCTAGTTCTAGTGGGACAGAATGTAAAACTGGAGTTGATTACAATAAAGATGGAGTAGTTAATTCTTTTGACTTATTAACTTGTAAGAAAGATGGAGGGGTGGTGTCCTCAACAACACCAACAACATCAACCGTTGATTGTAATGGTGATATAGCTGATTACAATAGTGATGGGGTAGTAAATAGTTTGGATAGAATTAACTGTTTACAAAGTCAGAAGTAGTAAGGTAAAATAGGCGATTGTTAAAAATCAAGGAGGTGTGTTTTTTTAAATGCCAATTATAGTTAAAAAGAAAAAAGGTGAATCAAAAGATGATATCATCGGAAAATTTAGAAGACTTTGTTTGGAAGAAGATATTACTGAAGAAGTAAAAAAGAGAACTGCTTATGTTAAACCGTCTGAAAAGAGATATGCCAAAAAAAAGATAATCGTTTGGCGAGATAAATGTCGTCGTCGATCTAAAAATTCAAGAAGACATGATCAAAGATAAAATAAAGCAAGAAAGTGTTGAAGCTTTAAAGAGCCACGATAGTAAAAAAGTGGAGGTTTTAAGGTTTCTAATTTCAGTGATTGATAAAAAAGAACTTCAATTACCAGTTGGGACAATGAAAGAAGCTGATGAGATTGGGATTTTGAGAAAGGAATTAAAGAATAAAGAAGAATCAAGAGAAATGTTTTTAAAAGCTGGTCGAAATGAATTAGTAGAACAAATGGATTATGAAATTGAAATTGTTAAGAAATATTTACCAGCAGAAATTGGTGAAGATCAGATAATTAAAACAGTTGAAGAAGTAATGGCAAATGGAGAGACTAATTTTGGTTTAATAATGAGAGAGGTAATGAATAAACTAAATGGAGCAGTTGATGGAAGTGTAATTTCCAAAATAGTAAAAGAAAAAATTTCTAATAACTAATTTAGTTATGTCTAATAAAAACTTAGTTTTAATAAATCACCCTAAAAATTGGGGATTAAGTGAAGAATTGGTTTTAAAATTAGCAAAAAAAGCTTTAATTGAAAAAGGGTTAAAGGAAGATATAGAGTTGAGTATTAATTTTGTGGGGGTAAAAAAAGCCAAGAGTTTAAATATTGATTATAGAAATATGAGTTATATACCTCAGGTGTTGGGATTCCCGATGTCTCAAAAAAAAGATGCCGATGGATGGATTAGATTGGGGGATATTGTAATTTGTACTCAGAAATTAAAATATGAAGTTAAATTTCAAAAATCGACTTTAGAAAAAGTATTGGGAGATTGGCTAATTCACGGGTTAGAAAATTTATTAAAAGGGTAATTTTTGTAAAAATTTGATCTAGTTGGAGAGTGTTTTTGATGTGGTTATTGGTTCTGTTGATATAGAAAGTGGTATTGTAAACAGGGTGGGTGAATGGTTTAATCTTTCTTGATGTCAGTTTTTCATTTAAAATATAGACCAACATTAATATCGGAGTTGGATTCGGCACAAGCAGCAGAGAGTTTGAAGAAGATTTTGGCAGCTAAAGATATACCTCAATCATTTTTATTTGCTGGGCCTAAAGGTTCTGGTAAAACTTCGGCAGCAAGAATATTGGCTAGAGCACTTAATTGTAAATCTAAAATAAATGGCGAACCTTGCGATAAATGTGATAATTGTAAATCTATTTTAGATGGGAAAGAGATGGATATTGTGGAAATTGATGCAGCTTCTAATAGAGGAATAGAAGATATTCGAAGTTTAAAAGATAAGGCTTATTTAATGCCAAGTAAATTAGATAAGAAGGTTTTTATCATCGATGAAGTTCATATGTTAACTAAGGATGCTTTCAATGCTCTCTTAAAGCTAATTGAGGAGCCGCCAAAACACACTGTCTTTGTCTTATGCACTACTGACCCAGAAAAAATTCCAGAGACGGTTTTATCGAGGCTGATGAGAATAGATTTTAGAAAAGGAAACAGAAAAGAATTGTTAAGTTCTCTACAAAAGATTGTTAAAGGAGAAAAATTAAAAATAGAGGATAGAGTAATTGATTTTATTATTGAAAAATCAGACGGTAGTTTTAGAAATTTACATAGAAATTTTAATGAAGTGTACTTACATTTAGGAGAAAAAATTACTTTTGAAGCAGTGGAAAGTTTTTATAAGGTTTTAAATGGTGATTATAATGAAGTTGATTTTGAAAATGATTTAAAGAGTAGTGACAATTTAAAAAAGATTTTAGAAAAACTAGAACAAATGGCTTTAAAAGGAGTTGATTTTAGAGGTTTTAATCAAAGGTTACTAGTTCATTTTCAAAGTAAACTATTGTTAAATTTTGGGGTAGGAGAAGGGGAAAAAGGAAAATTAAATTTGAGAGAGTTGGAGAGATTTATAGATTTATTGATTAGAGCGATTAAACAAGAAAAAGATATAGAAATTGGGCAATTACCACTAGAGTTGGCGGTAATTGATTTTTTTAATGAAAAACAAATTGAGGTTAAAAAAAATGAATTGATTGAGGGTGATAAGACTAAGACAGAAGTAAAAAAAGAAGAAAAAACTCAAGTGGTGGATTTTAAAACTGAGATTAAAGAAGAGATTAAAGTTAAAAATGAAGATGAAATTGAGATTGAAATCAAAGAAGAAGTAATTGAAGAAGTAAAATTTAATGCAAATAACGATATTAATTTAGATTTAGAAAAATTAGAAAGTAATTGGGGTAATTTATTAATGGCAGTTAAACCTTTTAATCATTCAGTAGAAGCTTTCTTGAGAGCAACTAGACCATGTTCAATTAAAAATGGGGTTTTGTCTTTAGAGGTATTTTATCCATTTCATAAAGATAGATTAGAAGAAGTTAAAAATAGGAAGATTGTTGAAGAAGGAATTAAAAAAGTGTTTGGAGTTAATTTATGTTTTGAATGTGTTTTGGCTAAGGATAAGAAAAAACCATTAGTGATAGACAATCAAACACCAATGGAAAATATAAATGAAGAATTAGTAGAAGGGAGTAAGGAAACAAAAAAAGATTTATATGATGTGGCTAAAGATATATTTGGTTGATATTTTTGGGTTATAATGGAGAGTAATTTAATTTAAAAATTAATTTTAAAAAAACTATGTTTGATAAAGCAAAAATGTTAGCTCAGGCTTATAAATTAAAAAAAGCAGTCGAGGCAGAAACTGTTGAAGTGGAAGAAAATGGAATTAAAATAATAGTTAGTGGTGATCAGAAGATAAAATTTTTATCGATAAATGGGGGGGAAAATAAAATATTAATAGATACTATTAATAAGGCAATGAAAAAATCACAAGAAACTGCGGCTAAGAGAATGAAAGATATGGGTGGGCTTGAAGGTTTGTTTTAAAATATTGATATGGCGGAATTTCCAAAAGGGATTAAAAATCTAATTGCGGCATTCGAAAGATTGCCAGGGATTGGTCCAAAGGGAGCAACTAGACTAGTTTTTTATTTATTGAACACTCCAAAAACTTATGTGAAAGAGTTATCTGATTGTTTAATAAAAATGAAAGAGGAAATTAAAATTTGTCAGACATGTTTTTCAGTAAGCGAACAAGACATTTGTTCAATATGTGAAGATTCTAGGCGAAATCATAGGCAAATTTGTGTTGTAGAAAGAGCTATAGATGTAATGGCAATTGAAAATATGGGAGGCTTTAAAGGGGTTTATCATGTTTTGGGAGGAGTAATAAATCCACTCGAACATGTGGGACCAGAAGATTTAAAAATAGATGAATTAGTAAATAGGGTAAATAAAATTTTAAAAGA
>CAYOXV010000009.1:0-11106 GCA_964408055.1 uncultured Gammaproteobacteria bacterium
AACCTAATTCCAAACAATCTCTAGTTCCTGCTGCTGCTCCATTATAACCAGTAGTAAGTACCCTTCTATCTTTTACAATTATTGCTCCCACATGATGTCTTAAACATGTCGACCTTTCTGATACTAAAGCTGCAATTTTAATAAAATATTCGTCCCAACTTAATCTGACATTCTTTGATATATTGGCTGATTTCTTTTTATTTGATTTGACCATAAATTTCTTCTATTTGTTGATTTAAATAATTAATGTCTTTATTATTTACAATTGTAAAATCTGCCATAGCAATTGGTCCACCCTTGTTTAATTTTTCTAATTCAGCATAGTCTCTCGACTTTGCTTCTTCTTTTGTAAAAGATCGATGTCTTAATTCTTTATCATCAATTCCAGAAACCCGATTTGAAATTCTTTCATATCTCAATTCTGGTGGTGCCCAAACCGCAATCAAAATCATCGCCTGTCCAAAGTGTTCTTTTAAAACTTTGTATTCCTCCCAACTATATAAACCATCAGCAATAACATTACCTTTCTTTATTAATTCATCAAATTTAGGTAAATTTAAAATTGCAAAAGCGGCCATTCCATGTTTAGCTCGAAATTCTTCTCTAATTATTCTTTCATTAGCTTCATTTACTTCCAACCCTCTTTTTTTGACCTCATCTAACGTTAATTGACCAAATCTAATAAATTGAAAATTATTTTTTACAAAAAAATCAGACACTACACTTTTCCCTGCTCCACACATTCCCGAAATACAAATAATTTTATTCATCTACCCAATTTATCATCAAATTAGCCTCAAAACAATCTATCATTTTTGCAGGCCCATGAGGATTCGAACCTCAAATGGAAGTTTTGGAGACTTCAGTGATAACCATTTCACTATGGGCCTAAATTTTTAAAGTTAAGTATCGAATTCTACCAACAAAAGCCAACTAATTCAAAGCTAATATTTTTTTCACTCCAATTATTATATCTTCTGGTTTTTCAGCTATAAAATCTGCTCCATTTTCCTCCAACCTCTCTTTCTCATGTAAACCCCAAACAACTCCTATTGCTTTCATTTTTACTTCATGTGCCTCCTTAATATCACCCACACTATCAGTCACCAATAAAGTCTCTTTTGCTTTAATTTTATATTTTTCAAATGCCATTTTAAATTTTTCTACCTTACTTGTATGAGCTCTCCTTGCCAAAATTTCTATAAAATATTTATCTAAAGAATATTTCTTCAAAAAAATTTCTATCGCTTTTTCATCCGCCGAAGAAACAATTACCAATCTATACCCTATTGATATCAATTTTTTAAATACTTCTTCCATCCCTTCAACTGGCAATATCTCCTTCACTCTTTGTTCGTACTGTTCAAAATAATATCTTATATGATCATCGTTAAAAGTCTCCCTTAATTTACTGTTATATACATTCCCTTCTCCCCATTTTTGAATTTCACTATATTCAATATCAACAATTGACTCCTTATTAATTTCAAAACTCATCTGGCAACTATTTACAATCACTCCATCAAAATCAAAAAAAATTATTTTATTTTTTTTCATAAAACTATTTAATTTTTTCTAAATCACCATTAATTATGGTGGGGCAAAAACCACCTATTTCATCTTTTAAAATACCTTCTGGAATATCGTTATATAAGAATATTTTTTTATTTAATCTAAAAGCATCATACATTTCTATAAAAGTCGCTCCACCAATATAATTTTTATAATCATCTTTATCAAAATTTAATACCAAAACCGCATCATTTTTTTTAACTGATTCCAAACTTTTTCCAAACATAGTTGATTTCCATTTAGCCCTTTCTTCTTCACTTATTGATCTTATTCTATCTTCCATCCCAACATCATGATAAGTATTTGGAAAAGTTAGTTCATGTCCCAATTTTTCCAAGCCCTCTTGAACTAAAGGTATTTGATTATAAAATCTTTTACTACAAATTATAAAAATTTTCATTGTGGACCCAAGGGGACTCGAACCCCTGACCTTCCCCATGCCATGGGGACGCGCTACCAACTACGCTATGGGCCCAAAAGTCATTTATTCTATCAAAAATCCTCCATCAAAACTACTGGTTTGCCACAACTATTTTGTGTTACCATAAGTTTACTATGATAAATAAAGCCGTCATCACCGCTGCTGGCCGCGGTACTCGTTTCTTACCAGTAGTTAAATCCTATCCAAAAGAACTTGTCCCTATTCTTGAAAAACCAAATATTCAAATATTAGTTGAAGAAATTATCGCTGCTGGTATCAAAAACATTTGTATTGTTCATCGTCCAGATGACAATGCTATCAAAAACTTTTTTACTCCCGACCCTATCTTAGAAGAATACCTTACCAAAAATAACAAAATGGAATTTTTAGCCAGTCTTCAAAAAATCTGGTCTGAAGCCAAATTAGAATTTGTTCCTCAAACCGACGATCTTCCTTACGGCAATGCCTCCCCTGCTCTAGCTGCCAAAGATTTCATTGGTACTGACGATTTTGCCTACATTCTAGGAGACGATTTAATTATTGAAACTACTCCTGGTCAATATCTAGCCCAAATGATAGCCACCTTTGAAAAATATCATACCGATGCTGTTGTTTCTACTCAAGAAATGCCTGTTGAAGAAATGAAACGATATGGTGCTGTTGTTCCTCATACTGAACCTAAAGTTCCTCGTCAAATCAGCACTTTACTTGAAAAAATGGACCCACCTCCATCGAATTTTGCTGTCGTTGGCCGCTATATTGCCTCTAATAAAATTATGGATGTCATTAAAACCCAAGGACTATCTAAAGACAATGAACTTTGGTGGGCTGATGCTCTCAATACCCTAGCTAAAACTGGGGTTGTTGTTGATGAACCTATTACTAATGGTGTTTGGATGACTACTGGTGATCCTATGCGCTGGCTCAAAGCTAATATTGTCTTTGCTCTAAGTCAACCTCAATACAAAGATGATTTAAAAGAGTTTCTCAAAACCCTTTAAATTACCTCAACTTAAATCTCTAACTCCCTCCTTTAAACCGAGGGGGTTTTGTTTTATCTCTCCCTTCTATAAATATCCTATAATCTTGACAAATTGCACTTATTGCGCTACAATGCTGCCCGATACTTAAAAAGTATCGAAATTAACAAAGTGGGATTATTTAGGTTAAGACACCGCGTCTTAATTTTAAATTTTTCCAAGTACGTTAACAATTTGCAAGACTAAAAATCTCAGAAGTAAGTCTGTTATTTGGAAACTATTTATTAGTTTCCAGTTACCAGACTTACCAATGAGTAAGATCTGACTGATGATAGGACAAAGGGCCTACATCAAAAAAGGAGAAAAGAAAATGGCTACGAATAACCAGGAAAAGAAGTATTGTAAACGCTGTGGAAACGTAACGACGAACCTGAGAATGAGATACTGTAGCAAATGTGGATCAGGCCGAATGAAACCCTTACGGGGAGAAGACGACATTGACACTGATGCCAGAACCTTCAGGTTCAGGAGAGCCCTCCCCTATATAGGGTTAGGACTTTTACTAGCGATTGCTATCCTCTTCATAATCCTGCTAGCAACTGGTTGTTTCAAAACAACAGCCGCCGAAGAAGCAGTGGAAGAAGTCGCAATCGAAGAGATCGCAGCAGATGAAATCACAGACGAAGAGATTGTGGTTGAAGAGATTGCAGATGATGAATCCGCAATTGAAGAGATCGCAGACGAAGAAATTGTGGTTGAAACCGCAGTAGAAACGGTCGCAGTTGAAGAGATCGCAGGCAAAATATTTGTCGACGGCAAAGAGGTTGGAACAAAATTCGATAATAGGTTGACTATAACCTGTGGTGAAATTTTGTACCCAGAAACCTCTGTTGGCGAATACACCGAAGAACAATTAAAGAAAATTGCTAGCACTTGGATCGAGTTCAATCTCGAGCCAAATGGAATGCTGCCAATGGTGTTTGGAGGTGGTTTAATAACTGAATCTACCTCTAACAATGAAGGTGTTGCTGCCTATATTGGCTCCAGAGAACAAATTATCCAAATAAGAAATGGAGAATTGGTTTTATGGAACAACATGGACGATCTTCATGCTGATATCGAAAGTCGCATGGCTTATGAGATTCAAAACGGGAATAAAGACATCCCAACCGAACTAGCTTTTAAAGCTTGTTCAGCCGAAGTTGCCGGTTATTTCCCAAGCGAATTGCTTGAAAACAACGACGTTGAAATCATTGATTTCAACAATTAACATCTTAGTCTTGCAAAAACCCTGGCTGGAAAAAAGCTCTTTATTTAGCATTTATTTGCTACTTAAATCTTTTTTCCAGCCCCGAACATCCGATGTGTGTCGGGTCTGATGAGTCCAAAAGGACGAATTCGGTAAATCAAAACTATGAAAAGAATTAAAAAACCATTAGTTTCAGTCATTATGCCGGTGTATAACCCCGGTATTTATCTTGTCGACGCTATTGAAAGTATCTTAAATCAAACTTTTTCTAATTTTGAATTAATTATCGTTGACGATGCTTCCACTGATGATTCATGGAAAATCATCAAATCTTATTCCAAAAAAGATTCCCGTATTATTGCTATTAAAAACAAAATCAATTTAGGAGTTTCTTTAACTTCTAATATTGCTATCTCCCAATCCAAAGGTAAATTTCTAGCTCGTATGGACGCTGATGATATTTCTACTCTTGATCGTCTCTCTAAACAAGTTTCTTTCTTAAAAAGAAACCCTAAAACCATTGTCGTTGGTGGTCAATGTACTATCATTGATGAAACCAATCAAATTGTTGGTTTAAAAAAATTCCCTACTACTGAAAAACAAATTTTAGATATGATTTTTTGGGCTGTCCCTATTCAACAGGGTTATATGATGATCAATCGATCTCTTTTACCTAAAAACTTTGTTTGGTATTCCCCTTCTAAATTTTCTGCTGAAGAAATTGATCTTTATTTTAATCTCTTAAAATTTGGTCGATTTGCTAATTTATCCGATAATCTCTATTTTTATCGTCAAATTTCTACCAGTCTTTCTCATCAAAATCCTAAAAAAACTTTTTGGATTACCTTAAAAAGTCGTCTTAATGCTGTTAAAAATGGTTTTAGACCCAGCTTTTTAGCTATTATCATCAATTTAGTTCAAATCACTGTCATTTCTATTTTGCCAAATCAAGTCATTACCTCTCTTTGGTATTTTATTCGTGGTATTAAAAATCTAAACCCTCAATCCATTGGCATCCCTGCTTCTATCAAAGTATAATCTAATTAGTGAAACTCGCTAATTTCTTTAAAAAAAACTTTTTTGGTCTTCTCCTTTTTTTAATTACTCTTATTCTATGTCTCCGTAATTTCACTCCGGGGACTTTTTTAATTGGTTGGGACAATCTCATGCCCGAACTTAACATCGGCATGAATATTAAAAGATCATTTTTAGCTGTTTGGCAAAGCTATCAAGGTTTAGGTCTAGTCGGTGGCATGGCCCACTCTACTGATCTTATTCGTCAACTTATCATTTTCCCCCTCACTCTCTTTTTACCTTTAAATTTAATTCGCTATCTTTGGCATTTTGCCATGATCTTTTTAGGCACCTTTGGTATTTTTTTTGGTTTAACTAAAGTTTTAAAATTTAAATCATCCACTAGTTTTGTCGCCAGTCTATTTTATTTACTTAGTTTTGGTTCAATCCAAAATTTTTGGGCCCCATTAGAAACCTTTTCCTGTTTTTGGGGATTCCTACCTTGGCTTATTTTTAGTCTCCTTCATTACTTAAACCATCCAGCTAAAACAAAACTCAAAAAACTATTATTAATCAATTTTTTAGCCATTCCTAGTTTTTATGTTCAAACAATTTTTATTGTTTATTGTCTGATTTTGTTTATTATCTTTATTTTTCATCCCAAATCTTTTTCTGTTTTATTAAAAATACTTTTAATAAATTCTTTTTGGTTACTTCCCTTAATCTATTTCACTATTACTAATCTAAGCAACCCTACTTCAGGTATTGGTAATTTTATGTCTAATGACGAAACCTATCTTAGAAATTTTTCTCGAGGCTTTATCTCTGATTTTCTTCTTCTTCGTGGCTATTATTTTGATTTTCCAAAAAACAGTGGCTTCTTTATGGATCAATGGCAAAACTATTTTAAATCCCCTATTATTCTTACTCTAGGTTACATTTTAGGATCAATCCCTATTGTTGGATTAATTATTTTATTTTTTAAAAAATCAAAAAAGTTATTTGATAAAACCATTATTGGTATTTTCTTTCTTATTTGTTTAGCTCTACTTTCTCATACTCCTCCCTTCCAACAAATAAATCAGCTTATTCGTCAACTCCCTCTTGTTGATCAAATTTTTAGATCTCCTTTCACTAAATTTGTTGCCCCAGCTGTTTTTACTTTTTCTATCCTAATTGCCCTCTTTCTGGAAAAACTTAAACCAAAAATTCAAAAAATTAGCGTTATTATTATTTCTCTTTTAATTATTATTGTTTCTTTCCCCAGTTTTAAAGGTTTTTATATCTCTCCAGACATGCGGCAAACTATCCCCAATAGTTATTTCCAACTTTTTGATTTTTTCAAAAACCAAGATCCCAAAGCTCGTATTGCTAATCTTCCTCAAGGTTCATTTTGGGGCTGGACTAATTATCGTTTTGGTATCACCGGATCTGGTTTCCTCTGGTATGGAATTGAACAACCAATCCTAGATAGAGCCTTTGATGCTTGGAATCTTAAAAACGAACAATACTATTGGGAGTTAACCACTGCTCTGCAAAAACAAGACCCCATTGCTCTTAATCAAATAATTCAAAAATATTCTATCGGTTTTATTATTTTTGACAATAATGTCTATTTTCCAGACGACAAAATTTATAGCAACGTTGCTAGCAACACCAGAGATATTTTAGCTGCTATGCCAACTCTTCAAAAAGTAGCTGAATTTGATCAAATTACTGTCTATCAAACCAATTTCTCTAGTCAAAAACAAATAATCAGTAACCCGCTTTCAATAAAACCATTTGATTTTTATTATTCCGATCCTGCCTTTTCTAAATATGGTTCTTACATTAACAACAATTCTAATTACAACATTAAATATCCTTTTATTAATCTTTTTACTAATCGCCTCCCCAACTCTCAGCCATTCAAAGTTAATTCTAATGATACTTCAATTACTATCACCACTAATCAAGATAAATCAACCAATTTTATTAAAGACGATTCTACTAATTCCAATTTTTATATTTCTCTCCCCAATGAAAACTCTCAACTTACAGTTTTCAATTTCCCAGATGCTCGTTTAGACCAAGATTATTTAGTTGAAATAAATTACCACCACATTTCCAATCTTCCTTTTGAAATAAGTGCTGTTTCTCAAAATTCTCGAAACAAATATTTCAATACTAAATTAGAAAAATCACCCATTGACACTACTAGTTGGTTTATTATTCCAGCTCGTCAAATAGATAATTTTCAACCTGGGATAAATATTATTCTAAATAACCCAAAAATAAATTCTATTAATAGCTCAAACCAAATCAATTATGTTAAATTTTACCCTTTCCATCTAAAAGAATTAACCGATCAAGAAGTTGTCCACAGTCAACCAATTGAACAAAATTATTTATTTTATCCTCAAAGTTTTTCCAAAGGTTGGCTCGCCTTCTACTTTAATGGTTTCAAACCAGTTTTTCTTAAAAATCATACCCTGGCTAATAATTGGGCCAACGCTTGGGAGATACCTAAAAACCTGACATCTGAAAAACTGATATCTGACGTCCATATTATCTTCTGGCCTCAAATTCTCGAATTTATTGGCTTAGGGGCAACTCTTACCACTCTTATTTTAGTTTTAAAAAAGAAAAAATAAATTGATAAAATAAAATATGAACAATATTATTTCTCTCCTAAACCAACCTCAATTTTATGTCCCTTTTTTACTTTGGTCCTTAATTTGGAAAGGTATTGCTCTTTGGAAATCAGCCAATAAAAGACATCTATTTTGGTTTATTCTTTTATTAACGATTAATACTTCAGGACTATTAGAAATCGCTTATATCTTCTTTCTTAACCGTTGGGACATTGATAATGGTAAAACTCTTAAGTTTTTAGAAAAGAAATTCAAAAAATCTAAGAAATAATTTCTTAAACCCCTTTTATTATCTCTGCCATTTTGACTCCTAATTCTTCAAAGTCTTTTTCCTTCCATCCTCTAGTAGTCATGGCTGGAGTTCCAATTCTAATCCCTGATGGATTCATTGGACTCCCTTGTTCATGAGGTACAGTATTAGCATTGACAATAATGCCATTTTTTTCCAATTCTACTGCCACCAATTTTCCCTTTTCTAACCCAACTTCGACTACCATCAAATGATTTTCAGTTCCAAATACTTTTAAACCATTTTTCCGCAAAGTTTCTGCCAAAGCCTTAGCATTTTTAACAATTTGTTGCGCATATCCTCTAAATTCTGGGGTATCAGCCTCTCCAAAAGCCACTGCCATACTAGCAATTGTATTTTCGTGAGGACCACCTTGAAGACCCGGGAAAACCGCCTTATCAATCTTTTTAGCTAAATCTGGATCTTTATCTAATCCTTTCTTAGTTATTCCAATAATCGCCCCTCTTGGCCCTCTTAAGCTTTTATGAGTCGTAGTCGTAATCACATCTACATAGTCAACTGGACTCATATGAGCCCCTCCAACTACTAATCCGGCAATATGAGAAATATCAGCCAAAACCCAGGCCCCAACACTATCAGCAATCTCTCCAAACTTCTTAAAATCCAAAATATATGGGTAAGCAGTTGTTCCCGCAATTATTAATTTTGGTTTTTCAGAGTTTACTAGTTGAGCCAATTTTTCATAATCAATTCGACCATCTTCTTCGACATCATATTGAACACTTTCAAAAAATTTCCCCGAAAAAGTAATTTTTGGATGACCATGAGTTAAATGTCCTCCGGCTGATAATTTAAGTCCACAAATCTTTTCTCCAGGAAGCAATAAAGCCATTTCCACAGCACTATTAGCTGGACTTCCAGAATAAGGTTGAACATTTAAATGCTCTACTCTAAATATTTTTTTTCCTCTTTCAATTGCTAAATTCTCAATCTCATCAATTGTTTCATTGCCTTGATAATATCTTCTCCCTGGATATCCTTCAGCATATTTATTACTTAAACAAGTTCCCAAAGGAAATAATACTTCCTCAGATGCAAAATTTTCACTGGGGATTAAATAAATTCGATCCTTTTGATTTTGTTCTTCTTTTTTGATTAACTCTCTAATTTTTTGATCCATATTTTTATAAAAAATAAATTAATAAACTCAAAACCAGTTCCAATCTATTTTTATATCATAGGATCATTTTACAACAATTTACTCTGTTGCTCCCATTTAAACAAATCACCCAAAGATCTTTCTGTATGAATTCTTTTAATTATTTTACTCAAAAGTGGTGCCAATGAAATAATCGTCATTCCCTTAAATCTTTTTTCTTTTGCAATTGGTACTGAATCTAAAAATATAATTTGGTCAGCTGCACTAGTCTTTAATCTATTAACTGCCTCACCATTTAAAAACGCATGAGTCGCTGCAATTATAATTTTTTTAGCCCCATATTTCTTAACTGCCTCAGCTGCTCCAGCAATTGATCCCCCACCATCAACCATATCATCTAAAAGAATAGCTGTTTTACCTTTAACATCACCCACCACATGAGAAACTTCACATTGACTATGTTGTTTTCTAATTTTATCTACGATTGCAATCGGCACTCCTAATAAATCAGCCATTTTATGAGTTTTTTTGGCCGCTCCAATATCAGGAGCTACCACTACTAAATCACTATATTTTTTATTCTTTATATATTTAGCAATTAATGGGTATCCTACTAAATGGTCCACTGGAATATCATAAAACCCTTGAATTTGATCCGCATGTAAATCAACTGTCACCAATCTATCAGCCCCTGCCTCAGTGATTAAATTAGCTACCAATTTAGCGCTAATTGGTTCATGAGATCGAGTCCTTCTATCTTGTCGAGAATATGCAATATTAGGACAAATTAAATTAATTCTCCTAACTGAAGATCTTTTTAGAGCATCAATCATAATTAATAATTCCATTAGACTATCATTGACATTATCTCCCATAGTTTGAATCACAAAAATGTCATCACCTCTCACTTTTTTCTCTATTCGAACATAAATTTCACTATTAGGGAACTTTTTAATTATTACTGGAGTTAATGGAATATTTAATTTTTTAGCAATTTTTTTTGCCAACGTCTGATGTGATGTCCCAGCTATTATTTGTATCCCATTCATATTATTTTTCTCTCCTTTAAAATTTTGACGATATCTTGATGAACTTCTTCAATACTTTTACTACCATCAATCCAAACACAATTATCTCCAGAGTTTTCCATATACCACTTATAACCCTGCCTATTTTTCTCCATTATTTCCAATTTATCAAAAATGTCATGATCTCCTCTCTTATCCATCCTTTCTAATGCCACTTCTGATGACACATCAATAATAAATACTAAATCTGGTTTCCCAACTACCATTTGATTTATTTTCAAAAACTTTTCTCTCCAATCAGAAGTCGAAAAAGCTACATTTACTGGATAATATCTATTCCCAATTACAATTTTCCCCTCAGTCAACGCTGGTTCTATTACTTTTACAAAATGATTTCTTCGATCACTCACAAAAAGTAATTGCAAAGCTTGTCCTTCAATCTGATCTTCTTGTTTCTTGATTATTTTTTCAATCAAAATTCCTGTTGGAGTATCTCTAGTATGTTCCCTTGTCACCAAAATATCTTTCCCTTTATCTTTTAAATATTTCTCTAACAATTCAACTTGAGTGTCTTTCCCACATGCTCCAATCCCATCAATTACAATAAATTTCCCTGATTTCATTTCTTTTTTATAAAAACTTGAAAATAATAATCATAAGGATTTTCATCATCTTTTATCCCTCTCTTTTCAGATTCTTTAATCCATTTCCCCTCATCAAATTCAGGGAAAAAAGTATCCCCCTTAAATTCTTCATCTATATAAGTCAAATAAATCCTTTCCGTATAAGGCAAAAATTGT
>CAYOXV010000009.1:11206-12457 GCA_964408055.1 uncultured Gammaproteobacteria bacterium
AAATTCTTCATCTATATAAGTCAAATAAATCCTTTCCGTATAAGGCAAAAATTGTCGATAAATTTCTTCACCTCCGATTACCATCAAATTTTCTTTACCAAAATTATTAATTACATCTTCTATTTTATTAAAAACAACACAACCATCTTTTTTATAATTTATATCTCGAGTTAAAATAATATTAGTTCTGTCTTTTAATGGTCTACCAATCGATTCAAAAGTTTTTCGACCCATTACTATTGGACAAAATTTTGTTGTTTCAGAAAAAAATTGCATATCTTTTGGTAATTTCCAAGGAATTTTCCCATTTTTTCCAATCACCCTATTTTTTGATATAGCTGCAATTATATTTATCATTTTAAACCGCCACTTCACCTTTAATTGGTGGATAAGGATCATAACCCTCTAACTCAAAATCTTCAAACTTAAAATCAAATATATTTTTAATTTTAGAATTAATTTTCATCTTTGGTAAAACCCTAGGTTCCCTAGTCAATTGAAGTTCAATTTGTTCGAAATGATTCTTATAAATATGAACATCTCCATTCGTATAAACTAATTCACCAGGTTTAAGATCACAAACCTGAGCAATCATCATTGTTAATAATGCATAAGAAGCTATATTGAAAGGCATACCCAAAAACACATCATTACTCCTAATATAAAGCTGGCAAGAAAGTTTCCCATTAGCTACATAAAATTGAAAAAAACAGTGACATGGTGGTAGCGCCATTTTATCAACTTCCCCTACATTCCAAGCACTTACAATTAATCTCCTAGAATTTGGATTATTTTTAATTTGATCAATTAGATTTGAAATCTGATCAATTTTTTTACCATCAACTGCCTCCCATCTTCTCCATTGTTTTCCATAAACTGATCCCAATTCTCCATTTTCATCAGCCCACTCATCCCAAATAGTTACCCCATTATCTTTCAAAAATTTAATATTCGTATCTCCTCTCAACAACCATAACAATTCATATATTATCGCTCTTAAATATACTTTTTTAGTTGTTAATAAAGGGAAACCTTTTTGTAAATCAAATCTCATTTGATGACCAAAAATACTTCTAGTCCCAGTCCCAGTCCTATCTCCTCTATCTACCCCTTCATCTAATATTTTTTTACATAAATCCAGATATTGTTTCATAAATTAAATCAATTTTTAATTTCTGACCAAATTTAAACTTTTAAACCTTCAAAATCAATCATTAAAACTAGGTCAAAACTTTTTTTAAATTTATTCCT
>CAYOXV010000009.1:12557-18983 GCA_964408055.1 uncultured Gammaproteobacteria bacterium
GAAATATAGTAACCAATTTTTTCTCCAAAACTGCCCACTGTTGTTGTTGCAGAACAACCAAAACTTTTTTCAATTGTCACTTCATTCATTATTCCATACATATAATTTTCCAAATCTGATCGATTAATTATTACGTCATTTTCATTTTTCCTACCTCTTAAGGCATTAAAACAAGCTGAATATAACCTAAAAATTAAATCACTATCTTTATTCAATTTATCCCCAAAATCGTTAGAAAATTCCTTTAAATACTTACCTACCACTCTTTCAATATCATTAAAATCACTCCCATTTTGGATTTCCTTTAATTGAAATAAACTAAAAATTTCTGTCAACTTTAAATTGACTCCAATCGGTGATTTTACAATCTCCATCTCGTTTCCAACTTTTTCTTCACCTGATAAAAAATGTCTTGTTTGATTCATATCTTCAAAACCATTTTTAACCACTATCCTATTCCATATCACTTCCTTATCTTTCACTCTCCAAAAATCTAAACAATTTTCAGGATAACCCAATTCTTCATTTTTAGGACTAAAATGAATCCAAACTTTTTCTGGGTTATCTTTTAAACCTTTTTCAATCTTTTTAAAAGACTCTATTTCTTCATCAACTCCACCTCGATTCATTATTTCTAATACTTTTTCTCTTGATTTTAAATCAAAAATATTTCCTCCCTGATCAAATCTATATTTCATTGTAAATTCAACCAAACCAAAGTCTTCTGCTAGTTGAGTTTTTAACTCTTGATCCAAATTAACTCGCCTAATTTCATTTGGCAATCTTTTTAAAAAACCTCTTTCTTTTTCTGGTGAAAATCCAATTGTTTTATTTTCTTTATTCATATTCCACTTTTTACTCGAAAGTTTTAAGGCTCGGGCTTTAACCGTTGCGGTACAGCTTGGGAATTACACCCAATTCAAAATAATTCTATCAAATTACTTAATTTCTTCCTCCCTGGCTCTCAAAAATAAATAATCTGATAGTCGATTAAAATAAATCAAAATTTCTCCCTCAATTTTTTCTATTTTACTCAAAGATACTACTCTTCTTTCTAACCTTCGACAAATCGTCCGGGCCCAATTCAAATTAAGAGCTTCTTTATTTTTAAATCTCAAAAATTGCTTTAATTCAGGTAACTTTTCCTCTAGCTTTTCCATTTTCTTTTCCAAACCCCACACTTTTTTAATTATCTCAACTTGAGTTCCACAACCAACTACTCCCATTATTTGACTTAAATCATCAACTATTTCTGTTTCCCCTCCAATTAATTCCAATACAGACTGTAATTCATCAATCGTCCCAATGACTTCAACCAATAAATTATCCTTATCAACTCTCTTATCTCCACAAGTTGTTTGACCCTTATCACCTTTTTTTGTTGTAATCATTTTTTTATCTAACTACATTTAGAATATCCACAAAAATCATTAGTACATTTAAAACATCCTTCTTCAGCTCGAAGTGGCGATCCACAATCTGGACAAGCTCCAAACTTACTTTCCATTTTTGCTCTTTCATTTTCAACTCCAACTAAAACATTTTGATTTATAGTTTCTTTTTCACCTTCAAACATACTTAATTGTTCTCCTCGAGAAATTTCCAAAAAGGATTTACCCACTGCATCAAACATACTTAATACTGCTCCATCTCCCATTCCTATTTTCTGGCCACAAGATATCCCAATTAAATGTTTTGAAACTTCTTCTAATCCTGCCCCATATTTAAGCGCTAAAGATGACAATCTTCCTGTTACTTCAGCAGCAGCAGCTAAATAACCACCAGATTTACCCAAGTTAACAAATACTTCAACTGGACCATCCCCTGCTTCATAAAAAATTGAAGTATAAACATTACCCATGTCACATTTTTTCTTAACTCTTATTCCCCTAGCAATTATTGGAGTTGGTTTTTTCTTAGGTATAGTCACCTCTTCCAATTTTGATTCCTTATCTTTAACCTTTTGCATCGGTTCAAAAGATCTTGATCCACTTCTATAGATTGTTATTCCCTTAGTTCCCAAAGAATATGCCAAAATATAGGCATTCCTAACATCTTCAACTGTAGCATCTTTAGGTAAATTGATTGTCTTTGAAACTGCATTATCAGTAAATTCTTGGAAAGCTGCTTGAACTTTAATATGCCATTCTGGTTGAATTTCCAAAGCTGTTATAAAAACTTTTTTAACTTCTTCTGGAATTTCATCTACCCCTTTTAAAGTTCCTCCATTTTTAACTATCCTTTCTATCAACTCTTCAGAATATATTCCTTTTCTTTTTAATTCTTCCACCAATACCGGATTAACACTATAAAGAGTTTTTCCCTCAACTGTATTTTTTTGATATCCCAGGGAAAATATTGGTTCAATCCCTGAACTGGTATCAGCCAACATACTAATTGTCCCAGTTGGAGCAATCGTGGTTAGTGCCATATTTCTTGGTTTGTAATCAGTATTAGCAAACACACTTATGTTCCAAAGAGGGAAAGTCCCTCTTATTTTAGCTAGTTCACAGGTTGCTTCTTTGGCTGTCTCAGTCACAAATTTCATTATTTTTTTAGCCCAAGAAATCCCTTCCTCTGAATCATATTTCACTCCCAATTTAAATAAAGCATCAGCAAAACCCATAATTCCCAACCCAATTCTTCGGGTATCGCTTACCATATCTCTAATCTTTTGAACCGGAAATTCATTTATTTCCACTACATTATCCAAAAAATGAACTCCAGCAAAAATAATTTCCCTCAATTCATTCCAATTTAAATCCAATCCATTTACTAATTTACTTAAATTAATTGAAGCTAAATTACAAGCATCATAAGGTAAAAGTGGTTGTTCCCCACAAGGGTTAGTTGCTTCAATTCTTCCCTTTGCTGGAATCGGGTTTGAACTTGACTCGTTCATCCTATCAATAAATACCAAACCTGGATCTCCATACTGCCATGCTAATCTGGTCACTAGATTAAACACTTTATAAGCATTTAATTTCATTGTTACTTGACCACCATGTGGATTAATCAAGTCATAACCTTCTCCTTCCTTTTCTGCCTTAGCCCACTCATACAATTTTTTAACTCCTACCTCTATCTCTCTTAACCTTTCTTCTACATTTCGATTTTGTTCTGCTAATCTAATCTCTTCAATTGCTTCTTCCGGTACTGATCCATCAATACAAAATTTCTTATCCGATTCAATTTTACTCATAAAATCATTGGTTACTGCCAATGAAATATTAAAATTAGTTAGACTCCATTCATCAAGCTTTACCACCGCAAATCTTAAGACATCAGGATGGTGAATTGACAACATTCCCATATTAGCTCCTCGTCGTACTCCACCTTGCTTTATTTGAGCTGTTACATCATTGTAAGCCTGCATAAAACTAACTGGACCAACAGTAGTTCCCCCACTAGATTTAATATGATCACCATATGGTCTAAGTTTTGAAAAAGAAAAACCAGTTCCCCCACCCGATTTATGGATCAATGCCATATTAGACATAGTTTCCAAAATTGATTCCATAGAATCTTCAATTGGTAATACAAAACAAGCCGATAATTGTTGTTTTGCTTTACCCGCATTTACTAAACAAGGTGTATTTGGTAAAAATTTTTGCTCTGCCATCAAAGTGTAAAATTTGACTGCCAATTGGTTTATATTTTCCTCACTTCCTCCAAAATTTTTATCTCCCTTAGCTACATTACTAGCTACTCGCCAAAAAATATCTTCCACTTTTTCAAAGGCTTTTCCCTCTTCATCTTTTTGTGAATATCTAGTTTCTGCTATATATTTTGCATTTTGTGATAATTGTGGTTCTATTAAATCTCTCATTTTTTAAAGTCAACTAATAATTTTTCAAAATCAGATATTGAATTTACTTCCAAGTAAACCGTCGCAAACCTTATATAAGCCACTGGATCTACTTTTTTCAACTTTTGCATTACCATTTTCCCAATCTCTTTTGATGGAATCTCTACACTTTTCCAATTTAAAAGTTTCATTTCGATTTCATCAATCATTCTTTCTCTTTCTTGTGCTTCAATTTTCCAACAAGCCTTTTCAAAACATTTTTCTAGCTTTTCCCGATTATAATCTTCTACCTTTCCTGATTTTTTAAGTACTTTAAGATCAATATTCTCTACTCTCTCATAAGTTGTAAACCTTTTCCCACACTTAACACATTCTCGTCGTCTTCGAGTTGCCTTCCCATCTTCCGCTTCACGGCTTTCTAATACATTTGATTCATTGTCACCACAGTAAGGACACAACATATTTATTTATAAAAATTCAGCAATTTTTAATAATTTATAATTAACCACCATCTATAGTGGATGATCAACATCATACGCGCTATGGATAGACCAGGTCAACAAATCCAAAGTATTACTTACTACCTCAATTTTCTTTTTATCAATTATTCTGCGGTGAAACAAAAGCTTGCTATAATATCTCATGTCTAAAATCATTAATTTTTTCAAAGAGGTCTTAGTTGAATTTAAGAACATCACTTGGCCTAAAAAAGATACTTTAATTCAGTTAACAATTGTGGTAATATCAATCTCAATCATCATCTCCCTGATTTTAGGTGGTTTTGATTACCTGTTTACTAATGCTATTTCTCTATTAGGTAAACTTATTTAATAAAAATTTATGCCAAAAACTTCTACTAAAACTAACCAAAAAGAGTTTCTTTTTAAACTCTCTCCAATAGATCCTAGTATTGATGCTGCCTGGTTTGTTATCAACACTTACTCTGGTCACGAATATAAAGTCATCGAAGCTCTTAAAACTCGTATTAAAACTATGAACCTTGAAGATCAAATTTTTCAAGCTGTCATTCCAATTCAATCCAAAATGGTTATTCGTCGAGGTCAAAAAGTTAAATCTCAAGAAAAAACTTTTCCTGGTTATGTTTTAATCCAAATGGCTCTCAACGATGATTCCTGGATCACCGTTCGTACTACTCAAGGAGTCACTGGTTTTATTGGTATCGATAATATTCCTAGTCCCCTTTCTCAAAAAGAAGTCGATAAGATTCTTAAAACTACCGAAGAAGATAAACCAAAATATGAAACTCCATTTACTATTGGTGATGTTGTTAAAATTACCAACGGACCCTTCGCTGATTTTATTGGTACTATTGACTCTGTTGACCAAGAAAAAGGCAAAATCAGAGTTCTCGTTTCTTTCTTTGAACGAGAAACTCCAGTCGAACTCGACTTTTTACAAGTTTCCAAAGAACTCTAATTATGGCTAAAAAAATTAAAGCTATTGTCAAAATCAATTTACCAGCCGGCGGTGCTACTCCAGCTCCACCAACAGGAACTGCTCTCGGTCCTCATGGTATTAAAATCATGGACTTCTGTAATGAATTCAATGAAAAAACCAAAGAAATGAGAGGCAGTGTTATCCCTGCAGTCGTTACTGTTTTTGAAGATCGCTCTTTTGAATTTATTATCAAAAAACCTCCAGTTTCCGATATGATCAAAAAAATGGCCGGTATTTCTAAAGGTACTGGTACTGCTGGTCGAGAAAAAGTCGGTAAATTAAATATGGCCCAAGTCGAAGAGATCGCTAAAAATAAAATGCCTGATTTAAATACGTCTAACCTAGAAGCTGCCAAACGTAGTGTCTGTGGTACTGCCCGTTCTATGGGTGTCGAAATTGTTGAATAATTATTATTATTTTTTTATCTAAACAAATATGAGCAAAACCTCAAAAGATCTAAAGGCTAAAAAAGCCAAACAAGAACTTACTGTGGAAGTTCAATCCGAAAGTGTTGAACAAAAGGCCGTAACCGAAATTCCAACTGAAGAAACTGTTGAAGTTGTTGACGCTTCCACCCATAAAGTTAAAACCGCTAAAGTTCGCGGGAAAAAATATCAATCTGCTAAAAAAAAGATTGATGTTACTAAGTTTTATCCTTTAAAAGAAGCTATAAAATTAGTCAAAGAAACTTCTTTTTCTAAATTTGACGGCAAAGTTGAAGCCCACGTCACTGTTCTAGATTTAGGTAATATTGGTGAAATTAATTTCCCTCACTTAGAATCCTCTAGTAAAAAGGTTGTTATTTTAAATGATGCTATTTTAGCTGAAATTAAAGATGGTCAAATCAATTTTGATATTTTAGTTGCTACCCCCTCCACTATGCCTAAACTTTTACCTTTCGCTAAACTTTTAGGACCAAAAGGCCTTATGCCTAATCCTAAAAATGGCACTCTTACTGACAAACCTGAAGATTCAGTCAAAAAACTTTCAGCTGCTAAAACTGTAATTAAAACTGAAAAGAAAGCTCCTATTATTCACATCATTGTTGGTAAAGTCTCTCAAGATGCTAAAGAATTAGAAGCTAATGTAGCTGAGTTAATTAAAGTTATTAAAACTAATAAGATCAAAAAATTAGCTCTTTGTGCCACCATGGGACCTTG
>CAYOXV010000009.1:19083-20978 GCA_964408055.1 uncultured Gammaproteobacteria bacterium
ACCTAACCTTATTTTCCTTCATGGTTGGGGTGGTTGCTGGCAAAGCTGGTTCCCTATTTTAGAAAGATTAAAAAAAGATTTTAATCTTTATGCCCCAGATCTCCCTGGTTTTGGTCAAGAACCAATTTCCCAACCCTATAATCTAAACGATTACATCAACTTTGTCGTTGATTTTATTAAAAAAAATAAAATAAAAAATCCTATTTTAATTGGTCATTCTTTTGGTGGAGCTATTGCTTCTAAAATTGCCGCTAACAAAATAATTCAATTAAAAACTATTATTTTAATTGATGCTGCCCCTATCCGTTACAATCTCAATCCAAAACAAAAAACTATTTCTTTAATAACTAAACCTGCCAAAATAATTTTATCCCTACCTTTGATCAATAAATTTTATCAACCAATAAAAAAACTTTTATATAAATCTCTAAAACTTGAAGATTCAGGCTATTCCGACCTCACTAACCCAATTCTTAAAAAAACCTTTACCACTGTTATCAGAGAAGATTTAACTCCCATTTTATCTAATATTAAAATTCCCACTTTAATTATCTGGGGTGAAAATGACACTGCTACTCCTTTATCAGCTGGTAAGAAAATAAATTCTCTTATTCCTAAATCAAAAATGATAATTTTCAAAAACACCAGTCATTTTTCCTATCTCGATGATCAAGAAAAATTCGTTACTGAAATTAAAAAATTTATTAAATTATGAAAACTAGGAATCTAATTTATCTCGCTCAACTAGAAGAATATGATATTAAACGTATCAAAATCTGGATTAAGGATAATCCCAATAAATCTGTCTCTGAAGTTAAACATCACCTTAAGCTAACCAGTAAAACCTGTCTTATTTATTTTTTAACTACCATTTTAAGCCCATTTACAGGAAACCAAAAAGCTTTATTTCTAACTTTAAAACTCTTAATACCCTTTGATACATTAATAAAAAATATTTTAGTCTTTTTAGCCACAGTTAAATGGAAAATTTTTAATAAAAATACCACCGTTATTGGTATTACCGGCTCCTGGGGTAAAACCACCACTAAAGAAGCCCTTTACACTATTTTAAAAAAACTACCCCATACTTCATATACTCCTTCTAACCACAATACCCTTCTCTCTATTGCCAAACAGTCATTATTATTATCTCCTAAAACTAAAATTTTTATAGTTGAAATTGGAGCTTATAAAATTGGAGATATCAAAAAAGTTTGTCAAATAATTAAACCTAAAATTGGTATTTTAACTGCTATCGGACCCATGCATTTAGAACGTTTTAACACTTTAGAAAATGTTTTAAAAGCTAAAATGGAATTAGCCCAAAGCTTACCTAAATCAGGAATTTTTTGGGCCCCAAAAGATTTATCTAAACAACTTACTCCTTTTTCTCTTCCCCAAAATACACATTATTTTACTAATTACTCTGAAATTTATTTCTCACTTGGTTTCTATTTTCATCTTCTTCAAAAAGATATTCAAAAAACTCTTAAATCCATACCTCCAACAGAACATCGTCAACAAATTATTCAAAATGGCCCAATTACTGTCATTGATGACACCTATAATTCAAATCCAGCCGGATTTATTAAAGCTCTAAATAATCTTAAAAATATAAAATCAGTCGACAAAATTTTAGTTACTCCAGGGATGATTGAACTTGGTAATTTACAATTTTCCGAAAATGCTCGTCTTGCTAAAATTGCAGGTGAAATTTGTAACCATATAATTATAGTTGGTCAAACTAATCAAAAAGCTCTTCTTTCTGGTCTTAAAAATACCTCTGCCAAAATTCATTTAGTTCAAAACCTTTCTGAAACCGAAAAACTACTTCCATCATTATATAAAGGACCTACCGCTGTTCTCTTTGAAAACGACCTATCTGATCAATATTT
>CAYOXV010000009.1:21078-22172 GCA_964408055.1 uncultured Gammaproteobacteria bacterium
CCAAACTTACTTCCACCCTTATTTTCTTTAAGCAATTTAGTATCAAAACTTCTTTGCAATTTTGATATTTTTTCAAATCTTTTAAACCCCATTTCAATCAATTTATCGACAACTTGAACATAATTGTATCCAGATTTACTCCATATATAAAGTGCTAATCCCCCAGGTAAGGTATTAATCTCATTAACATAAACTCTTTCTCTTTTAATGTTTACCAAAAAGTCAATTCTTGATACTCCACTAGCTTCAATTGATCTAAAAGCAACCTTGGCATATTCCTGAATTCTCTTAGACAATCTTTCACTTATTGGTGCTGGAATTATATCCGCCATTCCTGCCATACCTTTCATCTTACTACCATTTAAATATTTATCTTCATAAGACAACAATTTCTCTCCTTTAATTGGTTGTTCACAAACCGATGCTTCTAATTCATCAAATCCCATCACTGCACAATTAATTTCATCAATTCCTATTAATGCTTCTTCTATTAATATTTTTCTATCAAATTCTCTAGCCACTTTTATTGCTTCTTTCAATTCAATTCTATTTTTTATAATAGTAATACCTACACTCGATCCCAAGCTCGCTGGTTTTACACACATTGGATACTTAATTTTTTTCTCTAGTCTTTTAATTATTTCTTCTTTATCTTTTTCATATTCCCAATCCATAAACCAATCATATTTCACTACTGGTAAACCTTCTCTTTCAAAAACCGCTTTTTGCATTACTTTATCCATACCTACAGCTGATGCTACTACCCCACAACCTACATAAGGAATCCCCACCATTTCCAATAACCCTTGCACAGTTCCATCTTCACCATAAGCTCCATGAAGAGCTGGAAAAATAATATCTAAATCTTTAAATTCTCCAACCTCAGATGGTATTTTATATTTAACCAACTTAGTTTTATTTTTTAATTCTAAATTAAAATAAGATTCTAATTTATCTAAATCTTTTCCCGTGTTCCATTTTCCATTTTTATCAATATAAATAGGAGTAACTTCATATTTATTTCTATCCATTGCTGCAAAAATTTCCATTGCTGTTACAATCGATACTTCATGTTCCACACTTCGACTACCAAA
>CAYOXV010000010.1:0-13903 GCA_964408055.1 uncultured Gammaproteobacteria bacterium
TAAGCTTAACTAATTCCATATTAGAAGTTCCTTTTTTGAGTCCACCAATACAATAGGTTTCCCCGATTTCACCTTTTAATAAAATAACTTCAATGGCTCGACAATGATCTTCGACATGAAGCCAATCACGGAAATTTAACCCCTGGCCATAAATCTTGATTTTGCCACTACTTAAAAGACTGGTAATAGAACGAGGAATCATTTTTTCGGGATGCTGATAAGGGCCATAGTTATTGGAACAATTAGAAATTGTAATAGGTAAACCAAAGGTTTTGAAAAAGGATCGAACTAAATGATCAGAAGAGGCTTTAGAGGCTGAATAAGGACTAGATGGGTCATAAGGAGTAGATTCATTGAATTGATCAGTAGAATCTAATTCAATAGTGCCAAAAACTTCATCAGTAGAAATATGATGAAAACGAGTATTATTTTTTTTAGCCGCCATTAAAAGATTATAAGTACCCAAGACGTTAGTTTTTACAAAAAGAGATGGGTCATCAATAGAACGATCAACGTGAGATTCAGCGGCAAAATGAACAATAGTGTCAACTTGGGAAACCAATTGGTCAACTAAACCTGAATCTAAAATATCACCTTGGACAAATTTGTAATTAGGATTATTGTCAAACTCAACTAAATTACGAGGATTGGCGGCATAAGTCATCTTATCGAGATTTATAATTTGATCTTCAGGATGATTTTTGAACCAATGTTTAATGAAATTTGAACCAATAAAGCCAGAACCGCCAGTGATTAAAAGTTTCATATGAATTTATTGTACTTCAAAATAAACAAAAAAAGAAATGCTGGGTTTAAGTTAAACCCCATATATTGACTTTTTTTGTATTATAGGGTATAATTTATCGATTTGTTGGAAAAAAGTTTATTACTAACTTTCGACCAAGAAAGCACTTTTAAAACTAATTGTTGAAAAAAGTTTTTGATGGGTGGAAATGTGCCCCGCAGTGGCGGGATAGATTCCTGCTCGTCAGAAACTGACGAAAAATAGCGGAATAGAAGGAGTGTTTATCAATGAAAAAAAGTGGTGCAAAGATCGCAAACCCATGGTCTATCAAGTTTAAAAATACGCTAGGTTATGCCCCAAAAACTGTGGCTATAGCCGAAAAAATTATGGCTGCAGGTTTTACAATGGAAAACAAGGCCAAAGGCGTTGGCGCTACCTACGACGAATTGAAAAGCAACGGTTTCAAATGGGCTCAAATGATGATTGCCTACAAAAAAAGTATGGTTTCCATCCCTTTTTTTGTTGGTGATTACGGAAAAATCTACATTTTGTTGAGCCACAATTACCAGCCTGTCGCTGAAGCATATTTCGACGAAAGTGCCAGAGGCTTTGCGGCAGTAAAAGATGACCGGTTGGAAACGACAATGGAAACCGCCATTCGTATTATCGAGCAAAAAACGAACCTGCCAACCGAAATTAACAATGTATTCAGACTTGCTAAACCGATTAACCCCGACCCATCGTGGTTTAATATACCAAAAGGGTTGAGTTATGTCGGTTGCAAATTTCAGTCGAGTTTATTCCAAAAAATGGATAATGACGAATATATCGTGAATAAAAAGTTCGTTCTCAATCCAAATAAACCCGTACCGAAGATTATGCTTTTGGATGAATACCTCGAAAGGTTCGATTCTAATATCGAATCGAACGAGGATCCAATTTGCGGACTGACTTTGGGCGCGGCGGCATTGCTTTGGCGGTATCTGGAAACTCATTGCGACAAATGCCACGAAAATGGACATCGTTCCATCGGTGGAAATATTTATCTTTGCAACTGCGGACATGGACAACAGCTTCTTAAGAGAATAAATCAAGATATGGCTGAATGTCCATCCTGCCACAATACCGGCGTGCATTACGATCAGGATAACTACACCCTTAGCCAAACTGCAAGTTATTGCACCTGCAAACACGGTTTTGAGCTGATGCTTAAAACAGCACTTCATCCGGAATCATGTCCTGTTTGCCACGGCAAACAAAAATATGATCCGATTAATGATGTTGACAATTTTGGGGACAATACCCAAGACTGCATCTGTGCAAAAATCTTCAACAATTAGTACGACACCCTTGGTCGAGACACTTGCTGTGAGCTTTGTGCTTACAACAATGTGTTTCGATCGAGGGTTTTTATTTGAAAAAAATTAAACCTATAAAACAATTGATAAACAAGTTATTATAGGATATAATAATTGGAATTATTTTAATAAATAATTAGCAAATTAAAAATCAGAAAGGAAATTTTGTTTATGAGTTGGCAAAAGTGGTTACAAGAAAGAAGAAATGATCCTGATTTTTTGGAACGTAAAGAAGTGCCAATACAGGATCTGAATGATTGGGAAATTGATGGAGATGGTCGATTGTCTAGACGTGAAGGTGGATATTTCGAGGGCGTTGGGATAGAAGGTAAGGCTAAGAATGGAAAAATATGGGACCAGATTCTTTTGAGACAAGGAGTTGATGGTTTGATTTTTCTTATCTATACGAGAAGACATTACTTGTTACAAGCGAAATCGGAAATCGGAAATGATCTCAACAAGAACTTTATGTTGTTGGCCCCAACTATCCAAGCCAGCGCCACAAACCTAGAGAACGGAAATATCAAATACACGGAAATGGTGGGTGACCAAAAACTGATTAAGGTACCTCAAGATGGCGGAAGATTTTTGGAGAAGTTTAATCTCTATGGATCATTGAGAGTGCCATCTATTGCCAGTGTAGTTAAGCACAAAAATTTCCGTTGGTTCACTGTTAAAGAGATTACAGAAGCAATCCAGTCATATGACATTAACGAGCATTTATTGCAAATGCTTGGTTTTTTGTCATTGATGACTTAAGTTAAACCCTCGTGGATGAAAGGACGACATTTTGTCGGACAATCTGAAGCGGGGGTATTTTTTTGGCAAAATTTAGTCCTATAAGTTGAAAATATTAGTAATTTGTGGTAAGATATGTAGTATTCGTTAATAAATAAACAAAGTATGCTTTTGTTTGTAAATTATTAATGAATTTAAAAATCGATGGTGAAAGGAGAAAGGTATCATGTCCGGATGGAAAAGTAATTACGACAGAGAAGGCCAGTCTAATTTTGACAAATTAGCTGGAAGGCAACTCCATGTCCAGGATAATTTCTGGAAAGTGGCTAAAATCGTTTTGATTGTTTTTGTAGGTGTTGTAATCTACTTGATAATCAATGGAGATGTTAGCTTTGAAGGAGTCGTCAAATTTTCTAATTACTTAAGATGATACCAATACTAAAACAAACCAAAGATTTTTAAAAAATACAAAAGAAAAGCCTGGTAGGCCAATACTCTCTTTTGAGATATTGATATACCGGGCTTAATTATTTTTAAAAAATTATTCTTCTTCAGCAGTAGTTGGAGTTACTTTAGTAGTAACTTTGGCTGTTGGAGTAGCTTCATCTTCACCGGCTGATTCTCCAGTAGAAAGGTCAGTACCGATAGTAAAGACAGCGTCATAAGTAGAAGTTGTTTTTAAATCAGTAGTATAAGTAGCTGGGAAATCAGTCATTAAAGCATTTTCAAAATAGGCTGAAGTAGTGGCTGATTTAACTTGAACAGAATTTTTAGTGGCATTAGTAGTAGCATTACCAACAGTAACATCTTCAAAACCTAATTTAACCAACATAGCTTTGACAGTAGCAGCTTGACCGTTAATATCAGTAGCATTTAAAACTTGGATCTTAATAGTCTTGTCAATTTCAGCAATGGTTGGAGTAGGGGTAGTAACAATGGTTTCTTCAATTACGCTTGTAGGAGTAATATCTGCTATTTCTTCAACATCAGCAGAATTTTTATTAAAAACAAAATAGACAATAAAAGAGACTAAAGCGGCAGTGAAAATAAGGACAGCGATTATTGGTAATATATTTTTTTTATTGCTCATTTTTTTTACTCCTGATGAATTAATATCTTGAGGCTTTCCTATTATATCACTAAACTCACCTAATACAGGCAAAGGAAAGTTAGCTGGTTGATTCAAATTTTGAGCAATTTGACTTTCATTATAGGGGGTTTTTTCGACTTCTGTAGTAGTAATTATTTCAATTTCTTTAGACTCTGGAAAATAGATCTTTTTAGCAGGAGTAGAAAAATAAAGATTGGAATAATTAATAGTTTTTTGGATATCTAAACTAGGACCTTTAAAATTAGCGGTTAAATAAACAGTTTTATTTTTAGATAACAAAAGAGTGTATTCATGATCATTAAGAGGGTAAATAAGAAAAAATTGGTTAGGGTAGATAGAAGAAAGAACTTTTGAGATAGCACTAGAAACTGAATTAAGAGAATTAATTTGAATATTTAGTTTAGCTAAGTTTGATTTCAAAACTGACATTTTAGAAACTTCAAAAATAGTTGACTGGATAATAGTTTTATTTGATTCTTGAATCAAATTATAATCAATTGAATCAGGATCTATTTTAAAAGAAACAAAACTTTCAGCTAAACCAATAACTTCTTTTTTATCAATCTGTTCTATCTGGGTATCATAAATAAAAGACTTAGTTAAAACGATATCATCAGAAACCAAAACAGAACATTCCCCTATTTTATTTTTTTGAAGATATTCAATTAATGGTTCTAAATCTTTATCACTATTTTCCTGCCAAAGATTGATATCTAAGGTAAAGTGGTTATTTTCTTTTAAGTTAATATAAACTTCTAGGGATTTATCTTTGGGCCAAAGGACCACTTTTGGTTTAGAAAATAATGACATTGATTAAGTTTATCAAGTTTTTGACTTTTTACCAACGAAGATGAGCAAAGGCTTTGTTAGCCTCAGCCATACGTTCAATTTCCATTCTTTTGGAAACAGCAGCGCCAGAATTATTGAGGGCATCATTAATTTCAGCAGCAATTTTTTGAGCAAAAGAGTGATATTGTTTATTGGCTTTAGATCGGGCAGAATTGACAAACCAACGAATAGCTAGTGAATTTTGACGATTACCTCGAACAGGGGTAGGAACTTGATAAACAGCCCCACCAATACGACGAGGTCTAACTTCAATCTTAGGTCGGATATTTTCTAAAGCTCTTTCGAGAACATCAATTTCTGATTCTTTAGGAAAATCTTTTTTAATTAATTCAAGAGCATCATAAATTTGTTTTTCAGCAACAGTTCTTTTACCATCCTTCATTGAATAATTGATTATTTTAGAAATAGTAACACTACCATAGATAGCATCTGGTTCTATTTTTCTAATTTTAGCTGGACCTTTTCTAGACATATTTTAATTTAAAAGTTTATAAGATTAATAATTAATTAAGCAGTTTTGGCTGATGGTTTTTTAGCACCATATTTACTGCGTGATTGCATCCGACCGGCAACAGCACCAGCATCAAATTTACCACGAACAACATGATAACGAACACCTGGTAAATCTCGAACACGGCCTCCACGAATAGAGACGATACTGTGTTCAGCAAGATTATGACCAATACCAGGAATATAAGCGGTAACTAAGTTACGATTACTAAGTTTAACTTTAGCAATTTTTCTCAAAGCCGAATGAGGTTTTTTTGGAGTCATGGTTTTAACTACAGTGACAACTCCCTTTTTGACTGGGTTATTAGTAATAATAAAATGGTTTTTAATACTATTAAAGTTATTACGAAGAGCACCAGTCTTGAGTTTTTTAACTCTGACAGTTCGGCCTTTTTTAATAAGTTGATTAAATGTTGGCATATTTATATATTTTGTTGTTTATTGACTGGAATAAGTCGTCCGATAATAACATTTTCCTTTAAGCCAATCAAGTTGTCGACTTCAGCTAAGAGTGAAGCTTCGGTCAAAACACTAGTGGTTTGTTGGAAAGAAGCGGCAGATAACCAAGAACCAGTAGTAAGAGCTGATTGAATTAATCCTAATAAAACTGTCTTACCAACAGATGGCTTACCTTTGTTACTTTCCGCCTTTTTGTTGGCAGAATTATAAACAGCATTGGTAATTATTTGACCATAAAGGAAATTAGTATCACCTGGATCTTCAATTTTTATCTTATCACTCATTTCTTTAACGATAACTTCAAGATGTTTATCATGGATAGTGATACCCTGTGATTCATAAACCCCTTGAATATTGTTGATAAGATATTTTTGAGCAGATTCAATACCTTTGACAGCCATGATTTCTCTAACATCAAGAGAACCAGTACAAAGTTGAGTTCCTTGACCAACCAAATCACCATCAGCAACTAAAAGGTTAGCATTTAAAGGCAAAATGTAATTAATGACTTTAGCGA
Source organism: uncultured Gammaproteobacteria bacterium (assembly GCA_964408055.1). Classification (GTDB taxonomy): domain Bacteria; phylum Patescibacteriota; class Microgenomatia; order UBA12405; family UBA12405; genus WARW01. Next base: position 6,288 of record CAYOXV010000010.1, read on the forward strand.
CATTATTTTCATCTTTACCAGTAAGTTTTAATTCATAACCATCATTGCTTTCTTTGATTTTAATTTTTCCATTAATTTCAGCTAATGGAGATGGAATTTTAGGCATACGGATTTCAAATAATTCCTGAACACGAGGTAAACCTTGAGTAACATCGGTTCCGACAACTCCCCCAGTGTGTTTGGTTCGAAGAGTCAATTGGGTACCTGGTTCACCAACCGATTGAGCAGCAATGGTACCAACTGGAACACCAATATCAACTAATTTTCTAGTTGATAGATCCCAACCATAACATTTACTACAAAGTCCAGTTTCAGCTGAACAAGTAAGAGGAGAACGAACATCAACTAAAGTAATTTTATTAGCTTCAATAGCTTCTACAGCATGATTGTCAATAAGGGTACCTTTGGCTAATAAAACTTTTTTAGTTTTTGGGACTAAAATATCATTAGCTAAAACTCGACCAAGAATACGACGAGTGAAATATCTTTCACGATTTTTCTCGTTAGCATCGATGGTAATAAATTTGTCAGTACCACAATCATCCATACGAATAATGGCAATATGAGCAGCGTCAACAAGTCGACGAGTCAAATAACCAGCATCAGCAGTCTTTAAAGCGGTATCAGCTAAACCTTTACGAGTACCACGAGCACCAGTAACATATTCAAAAACTGATAAACCTTCTCGGAAATTGGATTTAGTAGGAAGTTGAACGATTTTTCCAGTTGGATCAACCATAAGTCCTCTCATACCAGAAAGCTGTTTAATTTGATCTTTGGAAGCACGTTTAATACCAGCGTTAGAAACGATACGGATTGGAGAATCAATATCAAGAGTAGCCCAAGTTTTTTCGGCAATCTCTTCAGTCTTTTCTAACCAAAGATTTTGACTAAGACGTTTTTTCTCATCATTACTAATAAGACCAGTCTTATAATTATCTTCGATATCAGCAACTTGTTTATTGGCTTCAGTAATAATTTTTTCTTTACCAGCTAAATAACCACAGTCAGACATGGAAAGAGAAATACCAGAAAGAGTAAAACCTTTGAAACCAATCTCTTTAAGAGAATCAATGAGTTTAACTGTTTTGATTCGACCAGCAATTTCTAGAGATTTAACAACTAAATCATTAAGAGCTTTACTACCAGCCATAGATTCGTTGACAAACTCAAATTCTTTAGGAAGAATTTTGTTAAATAAGATTCGACCAATAGTGGTTTTAGTTAATTTATCGTCAAAACGAACAACAATTAGTTCTCTTAATTCAATTTTACCTGATTGATAGGCTAATTCTGCTTCATTTTTATCAGAAAAAATTGATAAATCTTTAAAGCCTTCAGTAGTTTCTTTATCCAAATCTTGAGAACGAACAGAAGTTATGTAATAACAACCGACGGCCATACCTTGAGTTGGAATAGAAACTGGAGCACTATCAGCTGGTTTTAATAAATTGCGTGATGGCAACATTAACATTCTAGCTTCTCTTTGAGAAGCAATTGAAAGAGGTAAATGAACCCCCATTTGATCTCCATCAAAATCAGCATTAAACCCTTTACAGACACATGGATGTAGGCGAATAGCCAAACCATCAACTAAGGTTGGTTTAAAGGCTTGAATTGAGAGTTTGTGAAGAGTTGGAGCTCGGTTTAATAAGACATATTTATCCTTAGTAACAATTTCAAGAATGTCATAAACCTCATTAACTCGACGATCAATAAGATTTTTAGCACTCTTAATGTTTGGAGCAATGCCAGTAGCCATAAGTTCACGAAGAATAAATGGTCTAAACATTTCAAGAGCAATTTCTTTTGGTAAACCAACTTGATTTAATTTTAATTCTGGACCAACAACGATAACGGAACGACCAGAGTAATCGACTCGCTTACCAAGTAAGTTACGACGGAAACGGCCTTTCTTACCTCTTAAAAGATCAGAAAGTGATCGAGGAGTTCTTTTTAAACTTTTACGTTTATTTTTTGAACTCTTTTGAGCATCGATTAAAATGTCAACTGATTCTTGAAGCATTCTTTTTTCATTTCGTAAAATGATTTCTGGAGCACCAAGTTTAAGTAATTTCTTTAAACGATTATTACGATTAATAAGTCGGCGATAAAGATCATTTAAATCACTTGTCGCAAAACGACCACCAGTAAGTTGAACCATAGGACGTAAATCTGGTGGAATAACTGGAACATTAGTTAAAACCATAGAACTAGGTTTAATTTCATTTTCAATCATACCGTTTAAAATACGGATTTTGTACATGATTTTCTTTTTCTTAAGCTTAGAACTAGTTTTATTTAATTCTTTTTTAAGATTTTTAGCAGTCTCAGGTAAATCAATTTCATCTAAAACTTCGTAAAGAGCTTCAGCTCCCATTTTGGCACTGAAGAAAATATCAGCCTTGAATTGGGATAAATAGAAGTTTTCCTCATCAGAAAGGGTGGATAAAACTTGAATTGATTGAATTTTATCTTCTAAATATTTGATAAGACCTTCAATACGATTTTTTTCTGAAAGAGCTTTATTCTCTATTTTTTGAATATCTTGTTTAAGTTTGACGTTTCTTTCTTCTTGAGCGATTAAAAGTTGGTCTTTGTTTTTAATTTTACTTTTTAAATCAACTTTTTCTTTTTCAATTTGTTCAGTCTTTAACTGAGTCATCTTGACAGCATCGGCATCAATTTTCTCAATCCTATCATGAGAATGTTGAGATAAATTATCAAGAGCTTCTTTGCGCTTAGAATCATCAACTGAAACAACTAAATATTTAGTGAAATAAACAACTGATTCAAGATCTTTTTGAGGAACATCTAAAATAACCCCAATAGGTGATGGAGTATTTCGAAGATACCAAAGATGAGTAACAGGAGCAGCTAAGGTAATATGACCCATACGTTCACGGCGGACTTTTGAAGTAGTTACTTCAACACCACAGCGATCACAAATTACTCCCTTAAATCTGATTTTTTTGTATTTACCACAGTAACATTCATAGTCATGTGAAGGTCCAAAGATTTTTTCACAAAAAAGACCGTCTTTTTCAGGACGCCAACTACGATAATTAATAGTTTCTGGTTTAGTAACTTCACCACGAGACCAACTTAAAATGTCGGTTGGTGAAGCTAATTTTATCTTAAGACCAGAAAAGTCGATTATACTTTTAAAATTAAACATTATTTATCCTCCTTAATATCATCTAATGGTGCCGATTCATCGGCAATACTTAAACCTTCAACTTCTTCCTCTATAGGGATAGAAACTTCAGGTTCGACATCTTCTAATTTAATTTCTGGGACGGCTTCGTCTTCGGAAAATAAATCAGTGACCTCTTTAACACCAACTGGAGAAATGTCGAGACATAATCCAGCTAATTCTTTGGTTAAAACTTTGAAAGACTCAGGAATAGCAGGTTCTGGAATAACTTGACCTTTGATGATGGCTTGGAAAGTATGAGTACGACCTTCAATATCATCAGATTTAATAGTCAACATTTCTTGAAGAGTATGAGCAGCTCGATGTGCTTCAAGAGCCCAAACTTCCATTTCTCCTAATCTTTGACCACCCATACGAGCTTTACCTCCAAGAGGTTGTTGAGTTACAAGAGAGTATGGACCAGTAGAACGAGCATGGACTTTGTCATCAACCATGTGGACAAGTTTAAGAATATAACCAATACCAACTACAGATTTTTGATGATATGGTTCACCAGTTCGGCCATCATAAAGTTGGATTTTACCATCAGGTGGTAACCCGGCTGATTTTAATTCTTGACCAATTTGCTCTTCTGAATATTTTTCAAAAACAGGAACAGCATATTTTTTATTAAGAGCAAGACCAGCAGCGGCTAAATTAACTTCTAAAATTTGACCTAAATTCATACGAGAAATAACTGAGATTGGTGACATGACTAAATCAATAGTAGTCCCATCAGCAGTTTTAGGCATATCGTATTCTGGCATAATTCGGCAGAGAACACCTTTATTCCCGTGTCTTCCGGCGATTTTATCCCCTTCTTGAATTCTTCTAATTTGAGCGACATAAACTTTAACTACTTTATTAACACCTGGATCAAGTTCATCACCTTGTTCTTTATCTAAAATATCAACTTTAATAACAACACCACCTTCTCCATTGGCAACACGAAGAGAAGTATCTTTAACTTCACGAGCTTTTTCACCAAAAATAGCTCGGAGTAATCTTTCTTCGGCTGATAATTCTTTTTCACCACGAGGTTCAACTTTACCAACTAAAATATCATTAGGACCAACATTGGCACCAATCATGACAATACCATCATCAGTAAGTTTAGCTAATTCATTTTCAGAAACATTAGGAATATCTTTAGTTAATTCTTCAGAACCTAATTTAGTTTCAACAACTTGAGCAGTGTATTCATAAATTTGAATATTAGTTAAGATATCTTCTTTAACCAATCTATCAGAAATTAAAAATGAATCTTCATAATTTAACCCATCAATTTCAGCATAAGCTACTAAAAGATTTCGACCAATGGATAGTTCCCCACCATCAGTAGAAGGACCATCTATTAAAAGATCACCGGCTTTAACAATATCTCCAGTTTTAACAACAGCTCTTTGGTTATAACAAGTACCATAAGGTGAAGTTCGATCGAATTTAATCAAATAATAGGTTTCAGTTTTACCATCACCACTGACTTCACTTTGGTCATTGTGGATAGGTTCGGTTTTTTTATCAAGAGTTATAGTTATTTTTTCAGCATCAACATAGGTTACTTTACCTGAATGATTGGCTAAAATAGTTCTATTCATGGCAGTAGCAACAGCAGTTTCAATACCAGTCCCAACAATAGGTGATTCTGGTGAAATAAGAGGAACTGCTTGAGTCTGCATGTGGGATCCCATAAGAGCACGAGTAGCATCATCGTGATCAACAAAAGGAATTAAAGCAGCGGAAACACCAACAATTTCATTTGGAACTAGATCAATATATTTGACTTGATCAATTTTGTCTTCAGCAAATTCACCTTGATAACGAACTGGAACCCAATCTTGTTTAGTAACTCCAAATTCATCAAATTTAATACCTAAATGAGTAATTCTGTTTTCATATTCATCATCAGCATCAATATAGATAAAATCATCAGAAATTTTGTAACCACCTTTGGTTTTTTCTAATTTTCTAAAAGGAGCTTCTAAGAAACCATATTTGTTAACTTTAGAATAAAGAGCTAAGTAGGTAACTAAACCGATGTTTTGACCTTCTGGAGAACGAACAGCACAAATACGACCATATTGAGAACTATGAACATCTCGGATAGAGAAAGCAGCTCTTTCTCTAGTTAAACCACCAATACCAACAACTGTAACTCTTCGAAGTAAATCAAGTTCGGCTAATGGATTAGTTTGATCTAAAATAGCAGATAATTGGTTTGATCTAAAAAAGGTATTAAGTCCAGAAATAAGAGGTTGAGGATTAATCATTTGGCTAGGAATTGGTCTTTCTTTTGTAGAAATTAAAGACATTCTTTCTTTAACCATTCTTTCAAATCGAGCTAAAGCTGGACGGATAGCAATTTGAGAAACGATTTCACCACAACAACGAAGACGTCGATTGGCTAAACTATCAATATCATCAAGACGAGTAACCTCGCCTCTTTGTAATTGAACTAAATATTTGACAGTGGCAAGTAAATCTTCTTTTTTTAAAGTCCAATTTTCTTTATCAGTGTCATCAAATTTAAATCCAAATTTTTTATTTATTTTGTAACGACCAACATTACCAAGTTCATAAGTACGAAGATCAAAAAATCTTTCATTAAAGAATCTTTGAGCATTTTCTAAAACAACTGGTTCACCGGGACGGAGTTTTCGGTAAAATTCCAAAATTGCTTCTTCAGGAGTTTTGGAAACATCAGCTTGAATAGTATGAGAAATATAATCACCAAATTCATTAATTAATTGTTTGTCATTCATTTGACAAGCAGCTCTTAAAATAATGGTAGCTGGAAATTTCTTTTTACGATCGATTCTGGCAAAAACTACATCTTTTTTACCAATAAAAAATTCGAGCCAAGAACCACGAGTAGGTCTAATTTCAGCATTGTAAAGATTTTTCCCGGTAGCTGGATCAACTTCGCCAGTAAAATAAACACCTGGAGATCGGACTAATTGATTAATAACACCTCTTTCAATACCATTGACGATGAAAGTTCCCTCTTCGGTCATGGTTGGAAGGTTTAAAAAGAAAACACTTTCTTCGGAAACATTACCAGTTCTTTTATTAGTTAAAGTAGCTTTGACTTTGACAGGGATAGTATAGTTGAGACCTTTTTTCTTAGCGGTATCAGGGGTAATAATGATAGGATCGTAACTGAGATTACCTAATTCTAGTTGCCAGTTGTTACCAGTGTAATCATTGATTGGAGAAATTGATTGGACGGTTTCTTTAAGTTCTCGGTCAAGGAAATCTTTCCAGGATTCTTTTTGAATTTGAATTAAATCTAATTTAGGAAGGTTAGGGTATTTTTTACCCCATTGAGTTCTTTTTACGGAAGGCATCGACTTTTTAATTACTAAATTTTAGAGGACGAGTTATGTACCAACCGCTCGCCGAATGAGGGTATTATATCGTGGGAACTAAGACTGGTCAACGAGTAGGTTTTGGGTAGAAAATTATTTTTTTATAAAAATATTATAAGTGAGATCTTCAATTAAATTACCATTAATATCTTTTATATTTTTAACAACAACAGTAAGAGCCATTAGATTAATGCTATCGGTATTAATAGCTGGATTAGTGAAAGTTATAGTAGCAGTTTTGGTTTTATTATCATATGAAATTTTTCCGTCAACTTTTACTCCTATACCTTCCAAGGCATAAAAAGTATCATTATTTATTGTTTTAGAATCAGCTTGGTTATTAAAAGTTATTGAAATACTTTTTAATGGACTATTGATAGCGTTTGCTTTATCTGTGTTAAATTCTCCCTCAGCTCCTTGGGGGTTTCTTTTGTAAACACTAAATTCTGCTGAACTGGTGGCGGTTTTGATAGCAGAAGAAGTGGCATCACAAGTTTTTTCAGTACAAGAAATTAAATCTTTAGCTTCACAAACACAAATGTTACAACCATCAGAAGCAATAAAATCTTCACCGATTGTTAATTCCATGTCATTAATGGTGCAAGCAATTTCTGAAGAGGTTGGAGTTGAAGTGATAGTTGGGGTAACTTGATTATCATTAGAAGTGTCAGAATTTTTGAAAAATGAAAAATAAGCTAGAGCAACAGCAATTAAAATAAAAACGGAAAGAGAAATAAAAAATAACATTTTTATTAAATTAGAGGAAGAGTTTGAAGAATCAGAAATTGGAGTTACTGGTTCTTGTTCTGGACCATCAGTTTCGTAATTTAAAACTTCGTTGATTTTATCTTTAAGTTCTTCTGGGGTAGCTGATTTTTCAGTTTCATTTATATTTAATGCTGGATTAGGAGTGGATGAATTTTCCAAGGAAGGGATTTCTGGAGGTACTTCAATTTTATTTGGTTCTATTTCTGTTAAAGATTTCGTTTCGACTGGAGTTTCGACTGGAGTTTCGACTGGAGTTTCGACTGGAGTTTCGACTGGAGTTTCGA
>CAYOXV010000010.1:14003-18555 GCA_964408055.1 uncultured Gammaproteobacteria bacterium
CTGGAGTTGTCTCAGTCATTTTAACAGTATCATTGGCTAAATCTGTAGTTTTAATATCAGGAGTTTCATCAATTGATGGGTCAACTTTAGCAGCGTATTGATCTAAAACATCTTGATACTTATTTTTTTTATTATCCTTAGAACTATTTTTATTGTTATCCATAAATTAAATTATTCCATTTAGTAAAAAATATTGCAAATGAGATATTTGATAAAATTGAGGATGAAATTTTTTATAAAGACGTTTGGTTGTATTCAAAATACAGCTGATTCAGAGAGAATTAAAGCATTTTATTGGGATAAAGGATTTGAAGAAATTAAAAACTGGAAAGAAGCAGATATTGTCATTATTAATACTTGTATTATTAGAGAATCAGCAGAAAACAGAGTTTATGGATTGATAGACAATATTGATAAGTGGAATAAAAAAAATAAAAGTAAGATTAAAATAATCGTGACAGGTTGTTTGGCAGGATTAGCTGATAAAGATAAAACTGGAAAAAAGTTAAGACAATTAAAAAAAGATTTTCCAGCTGTATCGGAATTTATGCCAATAGAAAAAATAAGTTTTGATATTAAACCTCTGCGAGAAAACAATGATATGGCCTTAATCCCAATTAGTTTTGGTTGTAGTAACTTTTGTAGTTACTGTATTGTCCCTTTTGCTCGAGGACCAGAAAAATCAAGAAAAATGGAAGAGATATTGGAAGAGATTGATGATGCTATAAAAACAGGTTTTAAAAAAGTAATGTTGATTGGACAAAATGTAAATTCATATGGATCTGATTTTGGAGAAACAACTCTAGTATCGATGGGTAAAAAAAGATTTAAAAGTTTATTTCATAAACTACTTGAAGAAGTGGCTAAAAAAGATTTAGATAAAATTTCTTTTGTGAGTAGTAACCCTTGGGATTTTTCAGATGAATTGATTGAAATAATTGCTAAATATGAAAATATTGATCGATTACTTCATTTACCGATTCAGGCAGGTGATGATGAAGTGTTAAAAAATATGAATCGAGGTTATACAAGTAAAGAATATTTGGATTTGGTTAAAAAAATTAGAAGTAAAGTTAAGGGAGTAAAATTTTCAACAGATATAATTATTGGATTCCCGGGTGAAGGTGAAAAAGCTTTTCAAAACACAGTTAAATTATGTAAAGAAGTTAATTTTGAAATTGGCTATTTGAATAAATACTCCCCTCGTAAAGGAACAGTCTCGGCTAAAATTTACAAAGATGATATCCCTATGAGTGAGAAGAAAAGAAGATGGAATATTTTAAATGATTTAATCAACAAAAAATAATTTATTTAACAGTGACGGATTTGGCAATGTTACGCGGCTTATCAACATTATTTCCCAATTTATCGGCCAAATAATAGGCCAAAAGTTGGAGAGGAATAATATTAAAAATAGCGCTAGTTTCATCCAGATTTGGGGTTTTGAGTAAAAAATCAAAATTAGCTTGATTTTTTGGATAAATACCAATAATATTGCCGCCACGACTTTTGATTTCATTGATAGCATTGTTCATTTCGTTTATAGTTTGGTCTGGAGATAAAACAACAATAGTGTAAATATTTTTTTCGATGAGAGTGATGGCATAATGTTTAAGATCACCAGCAGGGATAGCGTGGGCGTGTTTATAGGTGCCTTCAATAATTTTGATCATGCCTTCTTTGGCAATCTGAAAATTTTGCGATTTACCTAGTAAAAAAATATCTTTGATATTTAATAATTTTTGAGAAATTTTTTCGATTTGATTAAAATTGTTTTTGTCTTGAAAATATTTTTCAACTGCAGTGACCAATTTCTTAAGATTGTTGATACCGTTTTGATAATCATTAGCAACAGTTTTGGCGAGCAAATATCCCCAGGCAATTTGAGAAGTAAAAATTTTTGTTGACATGACACAAATTTCAGCTCCAGCTCCAGCCATAAATTTGAAATCAGATAAACGAGTCATCATGGAACCCGGCATGTTGACATAGCTGGCAATGGCCATATGTTTACTTTTGGAAAATTCTAATACTTCCAAAACATCGGCGGTTTCACCACTTTGAGACGGAGCAATAATTAAATCATTAGGGGTAAAAAAATCATAGCTTTCCCGAGCATCAGCACCGACTAAACTAATGGCTTGAATGTGGGCAAATTTTTTTAAATAAAAGGCAATTTGAGCGGCAGCATTGCCGGCAGTGCCAGAACCAATGGTGTAAACAGTTTTAGCATTTTTAATAGCCTTGGCTAATTTATCTAAAGTAGATTTCTCAGTATTAATAACTTGTTTAATGACCGAAGGAGTTTCTAAAATTTCTTTAATCATAAAATGTTTATGTTTGCCTTTATCTGCTTGGGTTGACTTGAAATCGACTTCTTTAAATTTAGGAGGAGAAATTTTGTTGGTTTTGAGGTTGATAATTTGGGGATTAGAACCTAAAATAACCAATTCAAAATTGTTGAGATCGTAATATTGAGAAACATTTTTCCCCAAAGAAAGAGTGTCTGAGGAAATAAAATAATCATTATTTTTCTTACCGATAATTAGAGGTGAACCATTTCTGGCAGCAATAATCTGATGGTTTGAAGAATCAAGTAAGGCAATGGTGTTACGACCTTCTAATTTTAAAAAGGCTTTTTTGACAGCATCTAATAAATTATTTTTCTTTTGAAAATTTTCAATTAACCTAACAATAACCTCAGTGTCGGTTTCTGAATAAAATTGATAACCTTTTTTGATTAAATCTGGTTTAAGCTTTAAATAATTTTCGACAATGCCGTTTTGAACCAAAACAAAGGATTTGTCGGTGGAAAAATGAGGGTGGGCATTAACTTGAGAAACATTACCAGTGGTGGCCCAACGAGTGTGACCTAGAGCTAAAGTGCCAGAAGGAAGATCCACTTTTTTTATATCTTCAATTTTGCCAATATCTTTTTGAACAGAAATTTTTTCATCTACCAAGACAGCAATTCCCCAAGAATCATAACCACGATAATCTAAACTTTTTAAACCGGATAAAATAATATCAGCAGCGTTTTGAGAACTACCATTATAGCCATAGATTCCACACATAAACTTTGACCGGTTTTTGAAATTAATAAAAGTATCAAAAATACCGGCAGAATTCTTTTGGAAAAAATGGCAATTGGACTATTTTCTCTTTGATTTTTGAATTACTTCAAAGTTTTAAAGAAAATATTAAGGCTGGCAATCACAGCCTGAAGGTTTCCGCAGATAAATCGATTGACCTTCTTCCTCGTATTCCCGCAGCTGCGGGACCACACGCTCTTGATTAATAACGCCATTTAAAAGAACTGACATATTTTCATTTAAAAGATAAAAAAAGTCAAATTTAAATATTAAAATAAGTAAAATAGTTGTTATTTTATTATTTTTGATTTAGACTAATTTAGTATGATGAAGAAAATTAATCTTGATTTTAGTTACGAAGTTAAGCCGTTAGGTCAACAAAAGATAATTATTAAGAAAATGATTGACCAAAAAGAAGTTTCTAAGGTTATTGATGCTATTAAAGAAGGCCAAAAAATACGAGAAGTAGATGGACCAAAATTTTATGGAATTGTTGGCGGGTGCTAATTCTTATGATATTTTAAAGGGTAATTACGTCTATCTTGACAATGATTTTTTGAATTTATTGTATAAAAACGCAGATGTTTTTACTCAATCTCTTGAATATTTAAAAAGTTCAGAACGTATAGTTGACCCATTTACTAAATTTGAATTTTTAAGAGGGATATATGTTCCAGGCGAAAAAAAGGCAATGGAAAATTTTATAGATTTTTTTACATCTCCAATTAACCATAATGACCTTTTTTTAAATATTCAAAAAAACGCTTTGGCTTTATCAATGATTTATTGTCATAATAAAATGGCAAAAGGTGTAAGCACTGTTGATTTATTATTAGCCGGAAGGATTATGTATCATGCATCGGAACCATTATTAATTACTGGTAATAAAAAAGATTTTCCATCATGTATCTTTGATAATTTAACAGTATTTAATATTGAACAAATCAGTGATGGATCAATTCAATCATTCAGTGTTGTTAAATTTAATCGAGAAAAATTTAAGACGTGTATTGAAAACCTAGATAAAGTGGCTTAATTTGTTTATTTTAAATATTTTTGAATATTGGAATTGTGTTCGTCGAGGGTAGTGGCATAGTACATTTTGCCGTCATCTCCAGTAATGTAATAGAGATAATCAGAAGTGGTAGGATGAAAAACAGCATAAAGTGAATTGTATCCTGGACTACAAATTGGCTTTGGAGGAAGTCCCGGATTTTTGTAAGTATTATAAGGAGAAATGATAGAGAGATCTGTTTTAGTAATTGGTAATTTCCAATAATCTGTAACTGATTTATTTTGACTATCACGAGCATATAAGACAGTGGCATCAATTTGTAAGGCCATACCAATATTCAAACGATTTAAAATTATACCGGCAATCATTTTTTTAGATTCAAGAGATTTCCCTTCTCTTTCAAGTAAAGAAGCTAATATTAAATTTTTTTGATCGCTAAGTGTAG
>CAYOXV010000011.1:0-1426 GCA_964408055.1 uncultured Gammaproteobacteria bacterium
GTAAAATTATTTAATGGCTATTTTTAAAAGACCTCGTTGGAAATATAAAAATTTAACTATTGTGTTTTTTAGTATTATTTTAGTTATTTTTATTTCCAAAATTGAATCTTTTCATTCTTTTATTCTCAATCTTGGTAATTTTGGTTATCTTGGAGCCTTTGTTGCTGGAATTTTTTTTGTTTCCATGTTTACTGCAGCTACGAGCAGTCTTGTTCTTATTCTTTTAGCTAAAACATTATCTCCAATTGAAATTGGATTAATTGCTGGTTTTGGGGCAGTAGTTGGTGATTTGTTAATTTTTAATTTAATCAAAGATAATTTATCTAACGAAATCAAAGATATTTATAATCATATTGATCGTAAAAATCATCTTAAAAAACTATTCCATTCAAAATATTTTAGTTGGACACTTCCTTTAATTGGAGCCTTAATTATAGCTTCACCACTTCCTGATGAAATTGGCATAAGTTTATTCAGTTTTTCAAAAATGAATACTTTTAAATTTGCTTTTATTTCCTTTATTCTAAATTCAATTGGTATCTTTTTAATAGTATTTTTAGTTAACTTCATTAGACCCTAAAAAAATAATTTATAATATTTTTGTTAAAATATTATTATGAAAAAAGAAAATAAAGAAAATAGTTGTTTTTCTAAAAAAACCACTAGTAAAAAATATAATTGTCATAATAACGGCAGTTCTGGCGCTATTTATGGTTTAGGAGTTATCGGAGCTCTTTTTTATTTTTTATCCCACGCTACTAGTTTTGGGATGGTTTTAATTGGAATAGGAAAATCAATTTTTTGGCCAGCCATCTTGATGTTTAAACTCCTAACTTATTTAGGGATGTAATCAAATTATTCTTCTGGTGGTAAAAATTCTTCACCGTTGTCTGAAACTGTTTGTCCTGCCTTTAACCATAAAACATAATCACATCCAGTCGCTTTTTTAGCTTCTCGGTCCCAACCAGATGTTGAACATTTTTTCATTCTTTTCCCATTAGCAGTAGTAAATAAAACTAATTTTTCTCCACATTTTGGACATTTTTCATCTAAATTTTCTGAAGTTCCATTTATCCACTCAACATAATCACACCCAATTGCTTTTTTAGCCTCTTTATCCCAAGAACCAGCACTACATTTTTTCATTTTTTTACCAAATCGAGTTACTTGTAATATTAAAGCCGCTCCACATTTTGGACATTTTTCATCTAATTCTTGAGGTTCAACTTCCAACCATTTTACATATTCACAACCTTCATTTTTATGTGTTTCAGGATTCCATGACCCAGTACTACATCGCTGTAATTTTCTCCCAGTAGCTGTTACTGTAATTTCTCCTAAAGCCGCTCCACATTTTGGACATTTTTCATCTATTTGATTCATATGTTTTATATACTAACATTTATTTTTTATTTCTACTAATTTA
>CAYOXV010000011.1:1526-9556 GCA_964408055.1 uncultured Gammaproteobacteria bacterium
TTATATGAATATGTATTGGGTTTTTTTATCAGTTCTTCCTTTGTCTGTTTTTTGTCTTTTACTTCTTTTCAAAAAAATCTCTCTTCTTAAAGTTAGTCTAATTACCCTTTTAATCACTTTAATTTTAGTCCTATTTTTTTGGCAAATGTCACCTCTTTTTGTTTTTCAACTATCCCTAAAAGGATTTTTAGTTGCCTTTGATATCTTTTTAATAATTTTTGGAGCTATTCTATTTTTAAATATTTTAAAAAAGGGCAATGTCCTTTCGAGTTTAACTTTTTTCTTGGAAAAAATTTCTCCTGATTTTCGTATTCAAATTATTATTTTAGCCTGGTTTTTTGAAAATTTTTTAGAAGGTATCGCTGGTTTTGGGACTCCTTCAACCGTAGTTGCCCCTATTTTAGTAGCATTAGGCTTGTCTCCTATGACCTCTGCAGTAGTTGCCTTATTAGGGAATAGTACTGCTAGCCCTTTTGGTGCTGTTGGGACTCCTATTAAAGTTGGTTTTGCCGGAATCAATGTTAATTTAATTTCTATTTCTACTACTACTGCTTTAATCAATTTTATTGGCATTTTAGTTCCTGTTTTTATGCTCTATTTTCTAGTTTTTAAAAAACCCAATAAAAAACAACTTTTTTTTGAAGCCTTACCTTTTGCTATTTGGGCAGGGATTGCTTTTGTCGTTCCTTCTTTTCTTGTTTCTATTTTTGGATTTGAATTTCCCTCAATTATTGGTTCTATAATTGGTTTAATTTTAGTTTTAATTACTAATCATTTTAAAATTTTTGTCCCCAAAAATGTTATCAAAGCCGATATTCCTTCTACCTCTGAAAAATCTCTTAGTTTATTTAAAACCATTTCCCCTTATTTCTTATTTATTCTTCTTTTAGTTTTTGGAAAAATTTTACTATCAAATCTTTATCTTCCTATTAATTTTATTAATTATAAATTAAATCTTTTTAACCCTGGTTTTATTTTCATCATTACCAGTTTTATTGTAATATTATTTCTTTCTACCACTAAAAAACAATTTTTTGATTCAACAGAAAATGCTTTTAAAAAATCAATCGAACCCTTTTTTGTTATCGCTTTAATCTCAGCTGTTGTTCAATTAATGAATAACTCTCATATAAACCCACTTAATTTAGCCTCAATTACTCAAACAATCGCCCTTGTTTTTAGTGTTTCTATTTTACCTTTTTTAGCTCCATTTATCGGTGCTTTTGGTAGTCTTATCACTGGTAGTGCCACTATTTCTGCTATGATGTTTGGTAGTTCACTTTATTCTTCTAGTATTTCTCTTGGTCTTAATCCTGTTATTGTTTTATCATTAAGCATGGCTGGTGCTGGTGCTGGTAATATGATTGCTATTGCCGATGTTTTTACTGCCATGACAGTTGTTGGAATTACTCAAGATATTCGTAAAGTAATTTCAAAACTTCTTCCTTTCTGTCTAATTTATGTTTCTCTAATTGGTATTTTAGGACTTATGTTAACCCGTTAATTTTCTAAAATAACTTTTATTCTTCCAGAATTAAATACAGTTGTATCAGCTGTCAGACTTTTTGCCTGAACTCGGTAAAGGTGAGTTCCATTTCTAATCGTTAGTTTATTTGAGCTGATAGAACTAAAATCTTGTCTATTAGTTGAAATTTCACTTCCCCAAACTTCTACTCCAGCTGTAACATCAAATAGTCTTACATAAGCCAAACCATTTCCATTTACTAACTTCATATTAGCTTCAAAATAAGCTCCTACTAAATTTGGGTAATCATCTGTACTAATATAAAAT
The DNA here is from genome assembly GCA_964408055.1 of uncultured Gammaproteobacteria bacterium. GTDB lineage: Bacteria > Patescibacteriota > Microgenomatia > UBA12405 > UBA12405 > WARW01. The sequence continues at coordinate 3,319 of CAYOXV010000011.1, forward strand.
TCTGTTCCCGTCAGATCAATCCAATTATTTTCCAAAGTAGTTCCACTACCCGGTATGGGGATATATTGGGTAGTTTTACTTTTTGAAATTGGTACCACTGTACTAACCTTAGGGGTTGGAGTTTCTGTCGGAGTAGGTGATAAATTCACATTTATTAATGTTTGCAAATTAGCAGTTTTTTGGTCAATTAATTCATTACATTTTACCGGACATTCATTATTAGTTACCAAAGGAGTTGGGTTATTTTTTCTCCACAACAGAAACAAAACCATGTCTATAACCAAAATATTTAAAACCAAAACAATAATCAATAAAATCTTAGCTGTTTTTCCCATTTATTAATTATGCCACATTTATTCTAAGTTATAATTGATCATCAACTAAATGAAACTTTTTAAACAGGTAATTTCTATTATCACCACCACTATTGCCGGGTTTATTTTAATGGTTGTTTTTGTTTTTCCTATCTTTGGCTACAATTTAATCCCTTCAGATTATTTAAAAAAAATTACTTTTTTACCTGTTTTATCTCCTGTTTCTAAACCTATTATTACCCCTGCTCCCATTAGTAGTTCATCAGCCAATATTTATCCGTTAACTAGTTTAATCCCATCTTCTTCTCCTCAAATTATCCCCAAAACTATTACTCAAAATATTAAACAAGATGATACTCAGCCTTGGGGAGTTGCCCAACAAGTTGGTGAACATACTTGGACAATGAAAATTGGTGAAGACCCCATTATGGCCACTCCATCAGAAATATTAGATGCCCTTAATAATTATCGGGTTAATCATGGCTCTCAAAAATTAACTTGGGATCAAAAATTAGCCGATTATGCCCAAAGTAGAGCTATTTTTTTTATTTCCAACAAGAATCTTGATAGTCATCAAGGTTTTAATAATTTTTTAGAAAATGAAGATGGTTTTAATAAATTAGGCTTTACCATGTTGGGAGAAAATGCTAGTTTTGGTTATCAATTAAATGGCGTCCACTTAATTGAATGGGTTTATGCTGGAGATGAGCCTCATAATAAAAACCAATTAGACAATAGATGGAATTATGTTGGTATTGGAGTTGCTAGTCATTCTACTTGTCTTATCTTTGGCACCGGTAAAATGTAGTTTATTTTTGTTATACTCAGCCTAAGTGAAACAAATTATTCAAATATCTCAAATCCCTAAACTAGTTAAATATCTATCCAATTTAAATAAGACTATTACTTTAGTTGGTGGTTGTTTTGATGTCGTCCATTTAGGCCATTTAACTTTTCTTAAAAAAGCTGCTTTAACTGCCGATGTCTTAATTATTCTTCTTGAATCAGATGAAAATATCAAAAAAATAAAAGGGGACAGCCGTCCTATTAATTCTCAAATAAATCGAGCTAAATTTCTTACTCATTTAAAATCAGTTGATTTTATTATTCTTTTACCAGAAATGAAAACTGATCAAGATTATTTAAATTTAATTACTCAAATTAAACCTAACACAATCGCCGTCACCAAAAATGATCCCAAATTAAAATTAAAATCATTCGAGGCCAAATCTATTAATGCTAATCTTCTAACAGTTACTAATGTTATTCCCCAACAATCCACTAGTTTAGTTATTAAAAAATGTTACAATACACGTTCAATTAAATTATGAAACAATTAAATCCAAAACCTATTATTAAAATACACGTCCCCGATAATGGTAATATTTTTTTAAAAAAAATCATTAAAAATATTAATTCTAATGAAGAATTATTAACTCTTTGGAAGGTTATTAATATTAATGCCGTTGACCGTCTTGGTATGAGCGATCATGGGCCAGTCCATTCCCAGATTGTTACCAATATATCAGTCAAACTTGTCAGGATGTTAGTTTCTAATAAAGTTAAAATGTCGGTTACTAAAAACTATAATCTTTCCTCAGAGTATGCTGAATTAATCGTTTTCTTAGCTGGGGCATTACATGATTTGGGTATGACTATTAGTCGTAAAGATCATGAAAGTTATAGTCTTTTTTTAGCCAATAATTTACTTCATCAAATTATTGATTTCCTACCTGTAGCTGAAAAAACCATTGTTATCTCTGAAACTCTTCACGCCATTATTAGTCACAGGAGTGATGGTAAGCCGCTTACTTTAGAAGCTGGTGTTGTTAGAGTTGCTGATGCCCTAGATATGAGTAAAGGTCGATCTCGAATTGCTTATGAATCGGAAAAAATAGATATTTATTCTGTTTCAGCTGCTGCTATCGAAAAAGTCGATATTGAAGAAGGTAAAGAAAAACCAATTCAATTAAATATTTTAATGAATAATTCAGCTGGTATTTTCCAACTTGATGAACTCCTTAAGAAAAAAATAATTGGCTCTGGTATTGAAACCTATATTGATGTTCATGCTTATATCAATCAAAAAACTGAAAAAAGACTTCTTAAGGAATATCGAATCTAATCTTATATAATAAACTAATGGAAATTGATAAAGATGTTTTTGTCCAACAAGGGATACTTGATTGTCAAATTGATCAACTCATTGAATATAGTAATACTGATATTGAAATTAAAAAAAATACTACTGATTCAACTAGATTCAAAAATCGAGATATGTTTAATCAATGGCTTAAAAAAGGCAGAATTATTTATTCATTAATTGATAAAAATAAAAACTTATTAGGAATTATTTGGTTTGGCCAAAAAGATCCTCCAATCAAATTAAAGGCTAATTTCACCTTTGCTATTCGTATTTATGGGCCAGCTAGAGGGCAAGGATTATCCCAAATATTTTTAAAAACTACTTTTGATGATTTATTAAAAAATCAATCAAAATCTCAAATCACCGGTTTTTGGTTAGAAACTTTTTCTACTAATTTGGCAGCTATTCATACTTATGAAAAATTTGGTTTTAAAAAAGTTGATCAAATAGACGACAGAGACATTATGGTGTTGTGATCAAACAAGGGCTTATTCCTTTAAATTTTTCCTTATCTTTAGGGTGAGTCTTTACTCCTCTATAAATTACTTTACCTTCTCTATCTTTTATTTCAAAAACCAAACTTAAACAATGTTCCTCCATTTGTTTTTCGTTTATTGATAAAGTATCGCCAACTAATATTTGCTCTTTTAAAATATCTTCACCCCAAACAATCCCTCGGATAGTTATCTCATCTATTTTTTTTATTTTATTTCTTGTCATATCATTATAATATTCATTTTCTTTAACTTCAAAATTATTCTCCTGATAAGTTTTAGGGTTTGCTTTAGTAAAAAATAAAACTTGTGAATATATTTCTCCTCTACTATTATCAATCACTATTGGTAAATCACTCTCTTTAATCTGTTTCACCATATCTTCAATCCCTTCCTCCCAACTCCATCCTCTAAAATAATCGTTAAATTTAAATACTGACAAATAAATTTTTCCACTAGACCAAATAATTAATCCTATTAAAATTATTATTCCTAATTTTTTGTATTTTTCGATTAATTTATTTATCCCCACTGCTACTAAAATAGTCAATGGTAATACCAATGGTAAGGCTCTAATACTAGAAAATGGATCACGAGTTATTGAAGCCGGAATAGGGGAAACCACCATCATTAAAATTATTAAAAATTTTATTTCTTTATTATTTTCTTTTATTGTTTTTTTGAACAACCAAATTATCCCTATTATTAAAAATGGTAATTGCCAAAATAAAAATGGAGCTAAATCAGGGTATGAACTTCTTGGACCTGGATCACCTAATCTAAATAAATATCTTGGTGAAAAATAAGAAGTGTATAACGACCCAAATTCTTTTACTTGCAATATTATTTGGTTATTAAAAACATTATTTTTCCATCCATTTAAATTTTCATTAAAGCCCCATGATGATTTAACTTTATTTGAAAGAATACTTAAACTATTCAATCGAGATAAAAACCCAGGAGTTGCCATTAATTTGATAGTTGGCAATATTAAGACTAATCCAAATAAAACTGCCATTATTAAAGTTTTAATATTCTTTTTTTCAAAAATTTCTTTTCTTTCTTTTATAAACAAAACTAAAAACACCAACGGTACAATTACTCTTTCTGAATGATAAGTTAAAAAAGATAAAGCTGCCATTAAGGCCGTCAAAATTAACCATCTTTTATTTTCCTTAAATTTATAAAAACTCCATAAAGCAATTAATAAAAAAGTTAATGCTACATTTGTTTCATAACTAGTTTTAGAAAATATAATATGCCATGGAGATATTGTCATTAATAAGGCCGTTATTAATCCTAAGTTAGTTTTTTTAGATAAATTTTTGACCAACCAAAAACAAAACCAAATCCCTATTACCCCCATCATAGCCGAAAGTACTCGGGTTGACCAAACACTCATCCCTATCACTTTATAAATTGGAATTAAAAGATAAGTGTAGATTGGCGCCTTAAAATCTCCAAAAGATCTAAATAAAAGTGGCCAAGATTTTCCAAATTCATCCCTACCAGTTTCCATTATTGAATAAGCATTATATCCCAAAGCTGCCTCATCCAAATAAAAACCTTTTGGTGTTTCTCCAAGTTGCCAAAATCTTAACCAAATTCCTAAAATCAAAATTAAAATCAATACCAACCATTGTTTTTTACTCATTAAAATATCCTCCCAATTTCTACTGCCATTAAAATTATTAGACCAATATTTAATATCCACCCATATTTATATCTATTAATTTCCTTAGCTCCAATAGAAAGTAGACAAGTAATTGGTAAAAACAAAATTAAATCTAACCCATCCATTTGTTTAAATAAAGATAAAACCATTATTTCCCCCAAAAGCAGCCACCAAATTTTTCTATATTTTTTATTTTTAAGAGTTATCTTTATTGCTGGTATTAAAAATATTATCGCCCAAAATGGATATTTAAATCGGTAATCAACTCCAGATACATCTTCCCGAGGATGCATCGTAAAAAAATAATTATTAAGATCCATGTTTACCAAAAAGTTTTTCAAATATCTTTCTTTTAAAATAGTTGTTTTGTTGTAATAAAATCTTTTAATTCTACTAGTGTCTAAAGATAATTTATTTTGAAAACTAAGGTATTCGTCTTGAGTTGTTGGGTAAAGTATTGAATCAAATTTAATTTGGACTGGTTTTTTAATTAACGATAATGGCCAAGAAATTACAATTTCTATTATTATTATTCCTAATATAATTTTTTTCCACATTGATTTATTATATAGTGCTAAAATTATTTATGGTAAAAAAAACAAAATCTAAATTTAATCCTTTCAAGCTCATTTTTTGTATTTTGATTGCTCAAGGTGCGGGTATTTTAGGAAGTGTTGCTACTTTTTCTTCAGTTAAGACTTGGTATATAACCGATTTAATTAAACCTTCGTTTAACCCTCCTTCTTGGGTTTTTGGTCCGGTTTGGACTTTACTCTTCTTTCTTATGGGTATTGCTCTTTATCTTGTTTGGAATAAAAAGAATAATCTATTTTGGTTTTGGGTCCAACTTATTTTAAATACACTTTGGTCTTTTCTTTTCTTTGGTCTTCATTCACCTTGGCTTGCTTTTTATGAAATAGTTTTCTTGTGGTTTGCTATTTTAGTTACCATTGTTAAATTTTGGTCATATAACAAAAAAGCTGGAGTTTTATTGTTACCTTATTTAGCTTGGGTAAGTTTTGCTTCATTCTTAAATTTTTCTATTGCTCGGCTAAACTAAGTTTTTGTTACAATAGCCCATGTTTTTAGATCCAAAAGATTATTATTATAATCTCCCTAGTAATCTTATTGCTAACCAACCAACCCGTTTAAGAGATCACTGTCGTCTTATGTCTTTAAATCGGCAAACTGGGCATATTGATCATCATCAATTTTTTGATTTAGTTGAAATTTTAGGTCCCAATGATGTTTTAGTTTTAAATCAAAGTAAAGTTTTTCCAGCTCGTCTCTTAGGTCAAAAAAAAAGTGGAGGGAATATTGAAATTTTATTACTTCGCCAACTTGAATCAGATACCTGGATTGGCATTTCTAAGCCTCGTCCCAAAATTGGCCAATTAATTATTTTTCCCAATCAACTAACAGGTCAAATAATTAGTAGTGATATCTATTCAGGTGAAATTGAAATTAAATTTAATTTCAAAAATCAAAAATTCTTTCAGGTTTTAGACAAGATTGGTCACACTCCAATTCCTCCATACATTTTATCGACTCAAACCGAAAAGGAAATTAGGGAAGAGTATCAAACAATTTATGCCAAAGAAGTTGGTTC
>CAYOXV010000011.1:9656-17314 GCA_964408055.1 uncultured Gammaproteobacteria bacterium
TTAGATTAAATAGTCAGAAAAAATATCAAATTATCCCAATAAAAGATTCTACTAATATTTTTATTTATCCTGGGGTTAAATTTAAATTTGTTGATGCTTTAATTACTAATTTTCATCTCCCTAAATCTAGTCTTTTAATGTTAGTTTCTGCTTTTAGTTCTAAAGATCTTATTTTAAATGCTTACTCTAAGGCTATTGAAAATAAATATCGTTTTTTTAGTTTTGGCGATGCTATGTTTATTTACTAATAAGGTTTGTTTATTAAAAAAATAAACAACATCTTTAACCACAAATTATTTTTACTAAATTTTGACCATAATTGTAGACAGCCTCTCCATTTCCAATATTTATCTTCTAAACTAGCAGTAATTTCTTTAGGATTATTTTTTTTAATATCAACTATCTTTATTGGTTTGGCAAAACTTATTTTAAATTTTGGCATAAATCTCCCCATAAATGGGATTAATCTTAAATAGTCCCAATTTGAAGTCCCTTGGATATAGGCTCTAATTACAAAACTTTTTTCATTTTTTATTCCATGAATCATATGACCTATTCCATTAAACCAACCATGTTTTTCGTCACTTCCATCAGGAAATATTATTACCAAACCTCCTTTATTTATTTTGTTTATTGCTCTATTTATACTTTTAATATTTTTATCTCTTTCTTCTTGTAGTGAATGTTTGGCTACTTTATGAAAAATTTCTACTATTTTCATTTTTAATTTACCCTCAAAAGATTCTATTGATTTGTTATAAATAAAAACTGGAATTAAGTGTTTATCTAACTCTGGGATTATTTTTTTTAAACTAGAATTTATTATCAAATAAATATCTTTTCTTTTTTTAACTGCTGCCAATATTGCTAAAACATCAGCCTCAGCTGGATGATTTGCGACTATTACCCCAGAAGCTTTCCTAAGTATTTGATTTATTTCCCGGCTACTTTTAACTATTACCTCAGTGTTACATTTTTTAATAAATTTTCTAATAGCTCCAACTACTCCCATCTTTTTAATATTTTCGTTTATTTCCATTAAAGTGTTTTTTATCATGAGATTATATTCTATAATATATTAGATATGAAAGGTTTTATTGAATTTATCAAATCTCAAGGAGTCATTGGTTTAGCGGTTGGTTTCATTATGGGAGCTTCGATTACCAAACTCATTACTTCTTTTGTTACTGATATTATTAACCCTTTAGTTGGTCTTTTACTTGGTTCTATTGGTGATCTTAAAAATGTCTATTTTCAAATTGGTTCAACTAAAATCTTTTTTGGTAGTTTTATTAGCAGTATTATTGATTTTATTATTATTGCCCTCATCGTTTACTTCGGTGTCAAGATTCTTGGGATTAATAAATCTAAAAAATCAAAAAAATAATTTTCCGTCCTAACTTCTATTTATATCTCAATGCGTCCAATGGATTTAATTTTGAAGCTCTTCTAGCTGGATAAAAACCACCCACCAAACCGACCAAACTCGATAAGATAATAATAAAAAATATAAACCATATTGGGTAAGAAAAAAGTCTCAATGCTTCACCACCTAGGCTTTTAGAGACTAAATTTACTAATACTTGAACTAATTGACTAGATAAAACTCCTAAAATTATTCCTGATACTCCTCCCAAAAATCCAATCATCAAAGATTCACCCAAAAATAACCACATAATATCGCCTGGGGCTGCTCCAATTGCTCTCATAATCCCAATTTCATTAGTCCTTTCCAAAAGAGAAATTGTCATCGTATTAATTAATCCAATCGCGGCCACTATCAAAGCTACTGTTCCAAAAATACCCAAAACTATTTGAATCACTCCAAATATTTGGTTGGCTTGATCGACTGTATCCGATAAAGCTGATACTAAAAATCCCATCGATATTAATTTATTTCTCGCCTCATCCAAATTAGTTTGATTATTTATTTTTACTTTTACAGAAGAGTATTCTTTGATCGGCAAAACTGATAATACGTCAGTATTTTTTATAAATATTTGTCCTTGAGTATCACTGTCTTCAATTAACCCTAATATTTCAAAATCTTGTTCGAGGTTATAAGCTTTTAACTCTGAAGCATTTTCACTTTCTTCATCAGGTAGAAACACTACCATCTTTATTTTTTTACCAATTATGTCGTTTTCTTCTAGATTAAATAATTTAGCAATACTACTATTAATTATTATTTTATTCTGATCACCAGATTCAAAATTTCTCCCTATTTTTGGTGAAATACCTTCTAATTTTATATAGTCCAAATCAATTATATTAATGGTTGATTCCGAAGTTAAATCTCCTAAAGTTATATTTCCTGGAGCTTGTCCATGTGGACTTATTTTTTCTACATTTTCCACCCCAGAAATTTTGTTTAAAGTTTCTTCATTTAATTTAATTAACTCGGCATCCGATGACATTACATCCAAAGTTAATAAAGAATCTTTAGTTGTTATTTTTTCCAACAAACTCGATTGTAGTCCGTATCCAAAAGAGACTAAAAATAAAACTGCTGCAATAGCCACCGATACTCCCAAGACGGTAAAGAAAATTCTTGATTTTCTGTTTTTAAAATTCTGTAAACTGATATTTAATAAATCCTTAACTTTCATCTTCTTTAAATTTTTTATTAAACATTATTAACTTTATTTCTCGTCCAATTTTCCCAGTTGTTCTTCTATTAATTCCCAACCCTCCATCTTTAAAACTTTTAGCTATTTTTTGATTAAACCTAATTTCATTCAATTTAAAATCAAATCTTTCCATTAATAAATCTGTTAGTCTTTCTACTTGTTTATAATCGAGTTTAAGATCATATTTTTCACATAAATAAGATTTAATTTTTTTAACTCTTTTTTCAATTTCACTTTCTTGTTTGACCTTTTCATCCATCATTTCTATATTCTCTGCCAATTCGTCAATCAAATTAACCATTTTCTTAGCTGTTTGTTTATATAAATCAAAACCACCCTTATCAATTGGGTTATCAAATATTTTTACTAATTTTTCTTTATTAATTTCTCCCTTTACAAATTGACTGATCGCTTTTTCCATTTGTTGTTGAGTTTCTATTGAATATTTAGAAATTATTTGATTCAAAATTAATTTTGCTTCAATTTCACTTTTATCTAAATATGGATATGCTTTTGATAAAGAATCAATTTGAGAGTTTTTATCTACTTCTTGGTCAATTCTTTTCTTTTTATTTTCCACTACTTTTTCAATCATTCCATCTTTCATATAAAAAATTCGATCTGAAAATTCCAAATCTTTTGGATTATGAGAGACATGAATAATAGTTTTCTTTTCTGTCCTATGAATATCATCTATTAGTTTCAACACAATTTCTGAATTTTTTGAATCCAAATTTCCTACTGGTTCATCAGCTAAAAGGATTAATGGATCATTTACCAAAGCTCTAGCAATCGCCACCCGCTGTTGTTGACCTCCAGATAATTGAGATGGTCTTCTTTTAGCCAAATCTATTATTCCAAATTTATTCATTAATTCATTGGCTTTTTCTGTCCTTTTATTTATTTCATCACCTGAAAAAATTCTTGGTAATAAAACATTATTGAATATATTTAAATGGGGGATAAGATAATAAGCCTGAAAGACCATTCCCACTGTGTATCGATGAAAATTTACCAACTCTTGATTTTTTAACTGACCTGGTTTTTGTTGGTTAACTATTATTTCTCCACTAGTGGGAAATTCTAATCCGGCAATGGTATAAAGTAAAGTGGATTTACCACAACCAGATGGTCCAAAAAAAGTTACATATTCTCCTGGGTAAATTTCCAAATTAATATCTTTTAAGGCCGAATATTCATTTATTTTTCCTAAATTATAAATTACTTTTAAATTATTTATTTTTACTAATGGTTCCATTTTAATTTCTGTTAGTTATAAACGAAAATGACGAAGTAAAATTATCAATTATCAAATTTATGACCGATTCTTGTGGTTTTGGAGTCATTATTATATAGTCCTTTGAAGTTGAAATATTGCCGTTAGTATCGCCACTTTCCACTTTAAATTTATATATTTTCCCTGGTTTTAAAGCCGTTGTTACTACGATATGGTCAGTCACTAAAGACTTATCTAGAGTAGTTGATGATTTAAGTTCTTTTGCCATTCCCTCATCATATAAAACCTTTGAAGTTGATGGTTTATCAGTTTTCCAAGAAATTATTGTTTGGACTTGTTCCACTGCTCCACCTATTAAGGCGTTTGAGTTTCTTACATTAGTAATTTCTGGTGGATTACTACTAGTTGATGTTGAGAATGGATAAATCGATTCTTTTGACACTGTCCCATCTTTGGCCACTGTTATAATTTTCAATTTATAATTTGTCGATGTTTGTAATTCTTCAGTTTTAAAACTATGACTTTTACTAAATCCTTTTTCTTCATCCTTTACCACTGTTTTATCAGTTAACATATCAATTACTTCAATCATTGCTCTCGCCTCAAAACTAGTTTGCCAATTTGCACTAATTGATTTTTCTCCGATTTTTTCAAAACTAAGATCTCTTACCTCTGAATCGATTGATAAAGTACTAAAAGTATAATCTTCACTTTTAGTCCAATTTCCCAAACTTGCTTTTGATTTCACTTGATAATGGTAAGTTGTATTTGGATTTAAATTACTAATCTCTACTGAATGACTAGTGACTGATTCATCTGGATTTCCTACTGTGGTAGTGTATGGGTCGCTGGCATCTTTATTGTATTCTTTATCCGATACTATCCCTACTAACGAACTAGCATTTTTATCAGTCTTCCAAGAAATTATAATTTTATCAATTCCTGGCTCAACCGTAATATTACCAGCTGATATCGATGGAGAAGACACAATCTTAGGACTCATTGAGTTCATTGTGTCAATAAAATCACTTTCAGACAGTGAAGTATCAGGAATTATATTTAATACTTTTTTAACAAAATCTACTGTGCCATTTTTAATACTGTCTAAAATACTGGTTTCAGTTGGATTTATTGTTACTGTCGTTGTTGTCCCTACTGCTGTTGTCGCCACTCCTTGTGTTGTTAGAGTAAAATTTTGTGACACCGCTTCAGATCCACTACTAGTTCCTTTTGATCGAACTCTAAAATTATATGTTGCTGCTGATAATAGATTAGTTAATTGGACTTCATGTTCTGTCTCTGAATCATTTAATCCTGCCCATTCGCCATATGATTCATCTAATCCATATTCAACATAAGAATTAGCTAAAGTGTTAGTTTCCCAATAAATCTTTGCCGAACTTGACCCCACATCTCTAATTTGATTAGCAAATAATGTTGGTGGATTTTCTCCATCAGCGGTTACAAACGTGTAGCCTTCACTACTATTATTATCAGTTGTTAAATTATCTGATGGGTCAGCTGATTTAACTCTAAAATAATATTTAGTTTTTGGTTTTAATCCGACCAAAGTTACCGAATGACTAGTGGTCATAGTTGGTTTACCTTGTTCTAGCGAGTAAGTTAAATCTTCGCTAAAACCAATGTAAGAATCAGCTACTTCATTTGTTGTCCAGGTTATTGTGATCGCATTTTTTCCCGCTTCACTCATTTCTATATTTGAAATAATAGGGGAGATAATATCTTCTGGATCGGCGTCTGTAGTGAAACTACTTCCAATCCCAATTGTTTCATTACCGCTAGTATCTTTAGCTCTTACTCGATAATAATAAATAGAATTAGGTTTTAAATCGTAAGGTAAGTTGACTGAATGACTAGTAACACTTTCATCTACCCCATATATTCTTCCATAACTATTTGTCCTTCCAAATTCTACAAAAGAAGAGGTATTCTCATTGGTAGTAAATCTAATATTGGCGGTATTATAGGCAGTACTATATACAGACACTGATGATATTACTGGCACTGTCAAATCATTATCATTAACCAAAGTTATCAATGTTTTTTCAGTTGAAACTGTTTCATTGCCATTAATATCACTTGATCTGACTTTGTAGTAATAAGTTGTTCCTGGGGTTAAAGAAGTTAGTTTAACCAAATGACTTGTTTCTAAAATATTTCCTCCCACAATATTTCCACTACTAAAACCACTAGTGGTTGAATATTCTACAAATGAAGTTGCTGCCTCACCAGTAGTAAAAATAATCACTGCTGAATTATCAGTAACTGAGGTTGACCCTATATTAGAAATTGTTGGCCCTACCACATCAGCAGCATTAGTTGTAAAACTATTAGCCTCAGAATCAGTCGCATTTCCAGCTCCATCATCTGATCGCACTTTGAAATTATAAGTTGTCCCTGCCGTTAATCCTGCCAAAGTTACTGAGTGACTCAATGAATATCCTGAACTTATTTTTGCTTCACCATAATTAGTATCTGTCGAATACAAAATCGTACTATTACTAACTTCATTAGTTGTCCAAGTAATAGTGATTGAAGAGGTTGTTTTATTTGAAACTTGGATGTTACTAATTGTCGGAGCGATTGCGTCTGATGGGTTTCCTCCCACAGTTTGAGAAATAGTTGACCCCACTGATTCATTCGTTAGATCATCAATTGCCGTCACTTTATAAAAATAATTTGTCGCTAATGTCACTCCAGTATCGACCACATAATTGGTGTTTATATTATTAATTGTTTGTTGAAGGTCATAAGTACTTCCATCAGTCGATCTATAAATTTTATACCCCAACCAATCACTATCACTGTTTTTTGCCCAATTTAAAAATAATCTTGATTCATTAATTGAAGAGTTGGAAACATCTTGAATAAATAGTGATACTGGCTTGGTAGGAGAGGTAGTATCCAATTCAATTACATCAGAATAACTTTCTGTTTCATTTCCATAATAATCTTTAAATTTGACATAAATTCGCTTACTTCCATCACTAGTTGGTAATGTGTAACCAACTGAGGCCACATAATCTTGATAACTAGCTCCAGTAAAATTTGCATCAGTTGAATATTTTAATTGGATAGCCGAATCGTCTGTAGCGCTAAAATATAAAGTCACGTTCCTACTATTTGTTTTATCAGCTGCCAAAGATGTCGTAACATTTCTATTAATATTTATCCCAGTTCCACCCCCATCTGGTGTCCCTGCTTCCGGAGCTTTTGTATCAACCACAAAGGCATCAGAAGTAATAGTACTAGTGTTATTAGCTGCTTCATGATCATCTATGACCATTCTTATTTTCACTGTGTTATATGAATTTGGTAAATCTGCCGCTGCATTCCAAGTAGTTGTATCTATCACATAATTTGATGGACTAATTAAAGTAATTGGGTTAGATGAATTTGGCCCAGTTAGATTTTCATCAGCGATTGTTGTCCAAGTACTCCCATTATCTATAGTGTATTCAAAAGTTGGCCATAATTTATATCGATTCGCCTCTGAACCTTGATCAGTGTCAGTGTCCCCAACACTATATAAAAAATTAAAAGTTCCGACTGTTCCCGCGGTTATTCCAAATCCATTTGTCTCATATATTGAATCAAATGATGGAGGAGCATTAACTACATAAGTAGTTGTCACATCATAAATTAATGGCGTTGTTGATGAATCATTGGTTTCTAGGAATGCTTTATATTGTATCCATTGGTCATTTACTCCATCCCTAACACTAGCTGGCATTGTCTCTCCTCCAAAATTGTCACTGAAATAAGTTTCA
>CAYOXV010000012.1:0-15621 GCA_964408055.1 uncultured Gammaproteobacteria bacterium
AAATGGAAAATAGATCAAGAGAAGAAATTCCCCTATTTATGGCAATTTTGGCAGTTAAAAAATAGATTATTTTTGATTAATAATCCAAGTGTTAGTGGGATAAACCTTTTTAACAGTTATATCGATAGTTCTCCAATCTGGCTCATGATAATCATTTTCTGCTAAAAGTCTTCTTTTTACTTTATAAAAACGGTGATCACCATCATCTATTTTAATTTCTTTTGTTTTTTGATCTCTAGCAACTTCAATTGGACCACTGGTTCTTGGTTCACTAAGATCATCTATATCTATTGGGTGAACCATGGACATTTTTAAATCAATTTCTCCTCCAATTGGTAGATTATCAAAATTTCTATTTAATTTTTCTATTTCTCTTTCAATAGGGTTTATGGTTTCTCCAGTTTCCATTTTATTTCTGAACGGTTTTAAGTTGTTTACCGAAAGCGACACATTCTTGGATCATATCAACTAAGGCAAAACCTTCAAATTCTAAAGCTTCTTTAATAGTTTGATTAAGAGATGGAATATCTTTGCAATCAACTGATTTAACAAAAATTTTTGGATTGACAGTTTTGAGTAATTTTACTGGATCTATAGGAACATTTATATTACCATTTGGAGTAGATTTAGTATGAGCACCAAAGGGTGTGGTTGGACTAGTTTGTCCAGTGGTAAGGCTATATAAAAAATTATTAGAAACAAAAACTTTAATATTAATATTACTTCTAGTAGCAGTAACCAAATGATTTAAGCCTTCACCATAAATACCACCATCACCACCAATTACAATAACAGTTAGTTTAGGATTGGCTATTTTTTCACCCATGGCGACAGCAATAGAACGACCATGAAGAGTATGAGCTCCATAAGTATTTAAAAAATCAGCCATATTGGCAGCACAACCAATATCATAATTGATAACTAGATTGTCTCGGTTGATAGAAAGATCAGTAAGATTTTTTTGAAGAGCAGCAAAAACTAAAAAGTTATGACAACCAGGACACCAGGTGGGAGTAATATTGGATCTAAAATTAATTGTCATATTATTTTTTAAGAATTTTAATAATATCTTCTGGGAAGAAGGGTCGACCATTATTTTGAGAAATAATTTGAGTCGGATTAAAATTAAATTGAGATTTTAATAAGGTGACTAATGGATTAGTACCATTATTTTCAATAACAATAATTTCTTTATAAGCATTAATAATCTTTTCTAAGCCTGGATTGATAGGCCAAAGAGTTTTAATTTGAAGAAAGGCGTATTCTGATTTATTAGATATTTCTTTTAGAGCTTCTAAAATTGGACCTTTAGTAGAACCCCAAGAAATAATTAATTTCTTGGCTTCTTTTGAACCAAAGAAATTGGCTTTTGGAGTAATTGAAATAGCTAGTTTATTTTTTGTGGCACGCTTATTAAACATCTTTTCAGATAAAACAGCATCTTCAGTGGAAAATCCAGATTCATCATGTTCATAACTATTGGCTAAAAATTGGCCATTTTTAATACCTGGTAGAGTACGAGGTGAAATCCCATTTTTAGTAAATTGATATCTTTTAAAACCAATATCAGGTTTTGTTTCAATATCCCCATTTTCAATTTTTACTTTAACTTGCGATAAATCAGGGCTACTAGCACCAGATTCAGCTAAAAATTTATCTGAAACAACAACAACTGGAGTTTGAAGTTTGGCGGCTAAATTAAGAGATTGGTAACCCATTTGGAAACTTTCATCGATATCACCTGGAGCTAAAACAACTTTAGGGAATTCCCCATGACCAGAATAAATAGCATGAAGTAAGTCTCCTTGAGCAGTCCAAGTAGGTAAACCAGTGGCTGGACCAGGACGAGAAACGAGATAAAATACTAAACCAATTTCAGCAATACCACAATAACTAACGGCTTCGTTCATAAGAGCAAAACCACCACCAGAGGTACCAGTAGCAGCTCTAGCCCCAGCAAAAGCAGCACCGACAGCAATATTAGCAGCACCAATCTCATCTTCGGCGTGAATAACTTTTAGAGAATCAATAGAAACACTTTTAGCAGCTAAAAAATGCATAGTACCAGTAGCTGGGGTCATAGGATAAGCACTATAAAAATTACCATTTCCTTTTAAAAATCCCCAACCAAAAGATTCGTTCCCTTCATAGAAATGAGAATTTTTAGTCTTTTTAAAGTTATTTTCAATTTTTAATTTTGATTTAGAAAAATTATTGGCAGCGTATTTATAGCCTGATTCAAGAGCCCGATAATTTAAATTAGCAAAATTTTTATAAAAGCTACAAACAATATCTTGGCAAACTCCAAAATCTAATCCTAAAAGATAAATAGCAACTCCTAAACTAATAGTGTTGGCGACAACTGGGCTACCAATTTCGTTAGCTAATTCCTTGAGAGGTAAATTATAAAAAATTCCTTTTTTAAGGTCTGATTTATTTAAAGTTTCATCAGAAAAAATGAGAGTTTTGGGATTGAATTCGGATCTATGTTGTTGCCAATGTCCTCCTAAAATAGAAAAAAAGAGATCGACTGAATAATGAGGAGCAAAAACTTTTCCTTTAGAAAAAGAAATTTGATAAGTATTGTGCCCTCCCCTAACCAATGATGGATATTCACTATAATCAGCTAAATTAAAACCATGATCAATAAGAATTTTAGAAAAAATTTGACCAATTGATTTAATTCCCAACCCAGCTGGACCAGCAATTTTAATCGTATAAACTTTTTCCGCCATAGGCTATTTTACACGATCTAGTTGTTAAAATCATAGCCTTAACATATAAATATATGTAGAGTGAATTTTTTTACAAAAATAAAAAAAGGATTTAAAAAAATTGGACCAGGTTTTATCACGGGAGCAGCAGATGATGACCCATCAGGAATAGCCACTTATTCAATCGCTGGGGCTCAATATGGATACAAAATGACTTGGATGGTAATATTTTTGTGGCCAGCAATGGTAGTAATACAAGAAATGTGTGGAAGGATTGGATTGGTTTCAGGAAAAGGTTTAGCGGGAGTAATTAGAAAATATCGATCAAAGAGACTTTTGTTTATGGCCGTATCACTATTAGCAATTGCTAATATTATTAATATTGGTGCAGACTTGGGTATAATTGCAGCTTCAATGCAGATGATTTTTGGATTTTACTACTATTATTGGTTGGTAGTAGCAGGGTTGTTTATTATTTGGATGGAATTAGTAATCCCTTATAAACAATATGTTGGAGTTTTAAAATGGTTAGCTTTAATATTGGTGGTTTATATTATTACGGCTTTTACAGTGAAGCAAAATTGGGGCCAAATAGCTTTGGATATTTTTGTCCCCCATATAGAATTTAATTTAACTTATATCATGACAATGATTGGATTTTTAGGAACAACTATCTCTCCTTATTTATTTTTTTGGCAAGCTTCTGAAGAAGTGGAAGAAGAAATTGGAGCTGGAAAAATAAAAGATTTCAATATCAAGCCAGAAGTAAAACCAATACAAATTAAAGTAATGGGTTGGGATACAAAAATTGGAATGTTATTTTCTAATTTAATGGCCTTCTTTATAATAATAACGGCAGCATCAACTCTACATGCTAATGGAATAACTAATATTGAAACTCCTCAACAGGCGGCCTTGGCTTTAAAACCATTGGCAGGAAATTTTGCTTATATATTGTTTGCAATAGGGATTATTGGAATTGGTTGGCAGTCAATACCAGTGTTAGCTGGATCGGTGGGTTATGCCTTGTCTGAGGCTTTTAATTTTAAGGAAGGTTTGTCAAAGAAATTTAGTAAAGCTAAGATGTTTTACCTAATAATTGCCTTATCAACATTAATGGGTTTGGGAATGAATTTACTCCATATAAATATTATGAAAGCGCTTTATTATTCAGCCATAATAAATGGAATTGCAGCAGTTCCTTTAATTATGTTTATTATTAGGCTATCTGATGATGAAAGGGTTGTAGGTAGATTTAAAACTAAAAAAAGAAGCAGGATAGTGGCTTGGATAACTTTTGGAATTATGTTGGTTTCAGTATTATTAATGCTTTGGCAGATAATTTTTAGATAAAGTTGCTTTTAGAAAAGGGTGTGATAGACTACAAACTGATTTAAGCAATTGAAGAAATCTTGTAATAAATTGCCCGAGCACAATTAAGTTTGTGAATTAATAATTTTTGGGCATTGTTAGTCTTGAGGTTAAGGCCAAAAGACATTGCTGCTCAAAAAATTATTATGTACAACAATAGAAGCTCGTCCTATGGACGAGGAAATAGAAACAGTTCCCCTAGTGCTGGTTTTAGAAATTTTAATGCCCCAAGGCCAAGTTTTGGTTCAAGACCAAATGGTGGGAGCAGATTTGGAAATTCCCGAAAACCAAGAAGATTTGGAGAAAATTTAGACGCGTCTTTATTTGTCAAAAAAGCCTCAGAAATAGTTACCATTGAAGAAGCAGAAGTAAAAAATACTTTTGAAGACTTTGGATTTGATCAAATTTTATTAAAAAATATAAAAGATAAGGGTTATACAAAACCAACCCAAATTCAAGACCAGGTCATTTCTTTTGTACTTTCAGGACAAGATGTATTGGGAATTGCGTCTACTGGTACTGGGAAAACAGCTGCTTTTGCCTTGCCTTTAATTGACCAAATAGTTAAAAATCCAAATAAAAGAATAATTATCTTAGCACCTACCAGAGAATTGGCGATGCAAATAAGACAAGAAATCAGATCATTCACTTTTGGATTAAAAGTTTATGTATCTTTGGCTATTGGTGGAGCTTTTTTGAAAGAACAAATTATGGATATTAGAAGGGATCCTCACATAATTGTAGGGACTCCAGGAAGAATAAAAGATCTAGGAGACCGAAGAGTAATTAATTTTTCCAAAATGGATACCTTAGTTTTAGATGAAGTTGATCGAATGTTGGATATGGGATTTATTAACGACATCAGATCAATTGTTGATAAAATTCCAGCTAATAGACAAACTTTGTTTTTCTCAGCCACTATGGACCGAAAAATGGAAGGATTGGTTGATTCTTTTTTACAAAATCCAGCCAAAGTTTCAATTAAAACCCAAAATACTTCTGACCATGTGGAACAAAATGTAGTCGTGGTAAATCGTAATAATAAACAAGAAATGTTGATTAAACTTTTAAATCAATCTGAATTTAAAAAAGTATTAGTATTTGGAGCCACTAAAAGAATGGTGGAAAGAATATCTGATAATTTAATAGATACTGGATTTAAAGCTGGATCACTTCATGGTGATAAACCACAACACAAAAGACAAACAGTTTTAAGAATGTTTAAAGAAAATCAAATTAATGTATTGGTAGCAACTGATGTAGCCGCTAGAGGACTTGATGTGGCTGATATTTCTCATGTAATTAATTTTGATAAACCAAATAATTACGAAGACTATATTCACCGTATTGGAAGAACTGGTAGAGCTAACGCAAAAGGATATGCTTTAACTTTTGTAGAAAGTAGATACTAAAAATTATTTCTTTTTAGAATTATTATATTTTCTGCCGGTGGTGGCTTTGGTAAAAGCCTCACGGTAAGCAATTTTTGGAAGACTATCTTTATTTTTGGCTAAATAATCTAAGACTTCGTCTTTATGAAATTTAACTAAAGCACGTAGAGCCCAAGAAATTGCTTTGGTAATTAAAATTTCTTTTTCTAATTTTAAATTTTCAATATTTTGAAAAGCTAATTTAGGAAGTCTAGAGTCATCTGATTGGCTAAGCGATTTAGTAAGTAAAACTAGACTAGCTCGACGCTTATTTATATTGGGACTTTTGTTAAATTGTTTTAATATTTTTTTCCATTCATCCCAATTGGAAAGTAAAATTTCACTAGTAAAATTTGATTGACAAAGAATATCGTTTTCTGCCCATCCACAGGTATAATTTAGCCATAAATCAAGATTTTTTGGATCAAAATTTTTAAGAGTTTTGGGTGATCGAGCTAAAATTAAAGCAGCGAGAGCAATTTCAGTATAGGTATCCCCTTGACTATAAAGAGAATTTAACAATTCAATAGTTTTTCCTTCATCTAAATTATTTTCTTGAACAGTTTTGCGAGCCAAATCGACCATTTGGCCAGTAGAAAATCCATGAAAGATTTTGTCACTGCCTAAATATTTTTTAACCCAATCAATTTTGGGACAATTGGATTGAAGTTGAGATATCTCTTTAAGAAGCCAAAGGTGAATTGGATTAACGATTTTTCTTTTTTGATCTGACTTTTTTAAAAATGACATATATAGGAATTATAAGTAAAAGTGATAACCACCACCAGTCGAGTAAAGACTTAGTACTGACACCTAAAACTTTACCTAAATTATTAATATCATCCTTTATAGAATCTCCTACTTGATTTTGATTGTCAGTATCAGTTCCTAAAACTTCTGGAGAAAAACCTTCGGCTGGTTGACCTGGAGTGGTTCCTGGAGCACCAGAAATATTGCCAGTATTAACTTCATTACTATCGACACTTTGATTTTGAGCTTCGTCTACAGCCTTAACGATGAAGTAATAATTACCAGCTCCTAGACCTTGGACAGTGTAAGAAGTGACGTTTCCAACTCGAGCGCCAAATTGATGAATTCCCTGGGTTGAACCGTACCAAATAATATAATCTTTGGCATCACTGATTGCATTCCAAGAAAGATTAACGGTGCCTGCTGTTGTGCCAGTTAGAGTAAGAATTGGAGCAGCTGGACCAGTTCGATCAACAATTACATCGATAGAGTTATCTTTGGTTTTGCCACTTTGATCAAAAGCAACTACTTTGACGGTCCAACGGCCTTCAATTAGTTGGTCAATTTCAACTTCAGTTGTACCAGCTCCAACAGTTTTTGAATAAGAGAGAGGATTGTTGTTATCATTCAATTTCCATTGGATTTCATACTTATCAATACCAATATTATCTTTGGCTATTTCCCATTTAATCTTGGAGATACTACCGCTGGTTGGATTTGGATTGGCAGAAATATTTTGAGGACCATTTTCTAAATCTGTCTGATCCCATTTAATATTTTTGACACCGTTATCGGAAGAGGTATTACCAGCTAAATCAGTGGCTTTATAGTAAAGAATATGAGCACCCTCATTCTCTAATTTAAATGGAGCAGCGTAATTTACCCAACTACCGTTATCCCATTTGTATTGGATTTTATCTAAATGAGAATCAGTATTAGTAAGAGTTATCTCTGGTTGGGTTTTATACCAACCGTTTGAGGCATCTGGATTAGATGGATTAAGAGAAATACCAACTTCTGGAATAGTCTTGTCTAAAATAATTGTCAGAGTGTAAGTGTTTTCAACATTACCAGCATTATCAATGGCATGTGATTTTACGGTGTAACTATCCTCTAGAGGATTGGTTAGACCAAAATAACCCCAAGTATTGGTAGATTCATTATAGGTAGCATCTAATAAGAATTCAGTGTCTTCGCTAAAATTTGATCCATTAAAATATTTATTGGCTCCATTTTTAATCGATACTTGAACCCCAGCAACACCACTTAAATTATCAGTGGCATTTCCAGATAATGACCCATCCCATGAACTACTATAGACAGTACTATTATTACCCCCTCCATTAATAGTGCTAGTTGGATCAGTAAAATCTAGATTAGCTGGATTTGAAGTGACAGTAGTAGTATTACAATTTCCAGCTTTATCGCAA
Organism: uncultured Gammaproteobacteria bacterium; assembly: GCA_964408055.1. Taxonomy (GTDB): domain Bacteria; phylum Patescibacteriota; class Microgenomatia; order UBA12405; family UBA12405; genus WARW01. The sequence continues at coordinate 7,696 of CAYOXV010000012.1, forward strand.
ATATTAGACACAATTGAACAAGTTTGGTTTGAACCTTCAGTATTTATAATACAATTTGGATCAATATAATCGTCTCTCAGATTTATATCACTATAAGTAAAATATGAAGTTTGAGTGGTGTTGTACCAATTAGAAAATTCTGTTTGTAATGGAAGGGATGGAATTACATTATCTATTGTCATTTTTTGTTTTCCACTCCAAGGACTTTCATTACCAGCTAAATCGACCGCCTTAACTCGCCAGTAGAAAACAATATTTTGATTTCCACCAACTGTTCGACTGGTAGTTTTTAAATTATTTTCTGTGTAAATTACGTCTGTCATAGCAGTATCTTTATAACTTTCATAAATATAATGGTCAGTTCCAATTACAGAGTTCCATGATTGGGTGGGGTTACTTTTTACATAAGCATCGTCGCCTGGATTAATTAATGAAGGGGCTAACGGAGCAGTGGCATCGTAAGTAATTTGACAACTGTTGGCTAAATCTAGAGATGTCCAATCGGAAACATTACCAGCTTTATCGACAGCTCTGACAGCAAATCCATAAGTACCTTCACCGCCATTTAAAGTCCCTGTTCTAGAAAAAACATCCCCTATATTTCCAGCGGAATATATCCATCCAGTTGTTGGGTTAAAAGATTGATATTCATAATTAGAAAAGTTGGTATCAGTTGAAGCACCCCATTTAGCCACAATTGTGTGTTGATTAGTGGTTTTATTACAACCTAAAACTGTACCGTTTGTAGTTGAAAAACTAAGATCCAAAGGTTTTGAAGGAGCAGTTTTATCGACTATGAAAGTGGTAGCACTTGATTGATTTCCAGATTCATCTTTAGTGTAGAGAGTATATGTTCCTTCGTTTACAAATGCAGCACCAATTTGACCGGAAGTGCCCTTATTATAATAACCATGGCCAAAAATTGGATTGTTATTTAGATAAAGGGTATCACTGACAGATTCTTTAGAAAAACGAATAGTATTACCGTTATTATCTCTATCACCCAATTTATCTGGATTGATGATGACTCCATTGGCAATAGGGACAGATGGATTACTATCATCAGTTAGTTTGAAGGTTGGAGCGACTTTATCAATTGTAAAACTGTATTCTGTTGAATTGTTTGCTTTATCAATTACAACCATTTTATATTTACCATCACTAAGCTGAAATAAACTAAATTCAGTGCCAATTGATTCCTCATATGTTTTAAATGGAGAATTACTACCATCCTGATAAAGTTCCGTCTTCAAATAATTATTATCGATTACATGGACATTTATATCTGTAGAGCCATTATAAAAAGATTTTGGAGCAATATTGTCGATTGTGGCTATTGGTGGAGTATTGTCTATAGTGAAAGTACGAGATTGAGTTGAACTGGTATTAGCTGCTTTATCACTAGCATTCGCTTTTAAAGCGTATGTTCCATCTGTAAGACTAGTCAAACCCAATGTCACAATTTTTTCAGTAACCATACCGGAAAGAATTGGATGGCTCCAAACGGATGGTACAAAGTTATTATTTGAATCAGATAAATGAGCAACTATTTGATTGAGTGCTTGATCATCAGTATATTTAACGACAATATTCCCGTTTGATTTGACAATTTGACCGTTAAAACTTGGTTCTATAATCTCTACTTTTGGCTTAACAATATCAAAATTATTTAATGTGGTTATTTCGCATTCACTATTACAATAGTTACAATTAGAATTGTATCCCGGAATACATTCTATTCCGTTTTGACTACCATTATCGCATTCTTCATTTAAATCTAATCTACTGTTACCACAAAGAGGGTTAACAGTAATTCCGTTTGTAAGTTTAATTGTTTCGCAATCATTAAAGGGATTTAAAGGACAAACTTTAAAATAAACATCATAAATTCCAACACTATTAGGAGCAGTAAGATTAAAATCTTCAGAAAAATGTTGTGTTGACCATATTAAATTTAAATGATCAGGTGTATCAATATTATTCCAATCATCATTACCTATTCTCCAAGCAGAATATCTCCAACCAGAAAATTTATTTAAATTAACATTAAGAGTGGCTTTAATTATATCGTTTGGATAAACCGTTACTTGTGACTGATTGTTTAAAGTAGCAGTGGCTAATGTGGCTGACACTATAAAGATAGTAAAATGGTCAAGACTTTTTATAGAAACAGAGGTATCTGTATTAGTAATAGTATTTTCGACTGATTGGGTGGAATCAATTTTGGAAATGTCTTCGGCGAATTTTATATCAACATCTTGGCCTTTTGAAGAGTCTGGAATTGGAAGTGAAAGATTGTATTCAAAAGTGCCGTCGGTCATGTCTGAAGTAATGTCATAGGCTTTGTCAGATAAGGCACCGGTCTGTTCAATTTGTTCTGGTGTTAAAGTAATTTCTTCAATTTTAATATTGCCAAGGCTATTGGGAAGTTTGATAAAAGTTAATTTAACCCCACTGTTTTGAGGAGCAACATATTCTTTGTTTAGCTCGACATTTTGAAAAGTCCAATCGGAAGTGTCACCTAAAACTGAAGAATTTAAAAAATCATTTTCTTCAGCAGTTAAATCTGCTTGAGTTGAATCTAGTTCTTTAACAACAACTAAAACATCATTTTCAATGGTGAAAAATTGTGAATAATACTGATTGGAGTCTGTTTCAGTTTTTAAAATACCGCGATTGATATTTTGAGGAAGACAATCAGAGGAGGAACAAGTCCCTAGATAAAAATCACCTTTACTCAAATCATTGCCAACAATGGCATCAATTTTCTCGTCAGTTTTATAAAACAATTGATAGGCAATTTTTTGAGAGGTACCGGTGTTGATATTAAGTTTGTTAGTTGATTGGTTATACTCAACTGTAGGGATAACCGCTTCAGAATTTTGAGCATAAACAGGTTGAGCTACTAATAATAAAGGTACAAAAGAATTTAATAAAAGGGATAAATTAGCAACAATGGCGACAGTCTTTTTGAATACTTTTAACTTAAACATAAATTAATCTGGACAGATTAAAGTTGATAACGACTCTAACAGAAGTATATAACTTTAAAACAAAATTACAATAATCTGGAAATTACCTGAAAACTGGTTAAAAAGTGTAAATAATTTTTTGGAAAATACTAAAATTTATTTTCTTCAATAAATTTTTTGGTTGAAATTAAATCTTCAAAAACACGAGCATGAATACCAAAACTAATAGCTGTTTGAACATTAGCTTGGCTGTCGTCAAAATAAATACAATTTTGGGATAGAAGATGGTTTTGATCTAAAATATTTTGAAAGGCTTTGATGTCAGGTTTGATAAATCCGGTTTCCCAAGAAAAATAAGCTCCATCAAAATTATTAAACAATTCTGGAAAATTTTTACGGTAATAATCTGTTCGTTCTTGGAGATTATTGGAGAGAATAAAAATTTTATAACCATTATCTTTTAATTCTTTAACATAATTAAGCATTTGGTGATCAATGCTTTCCCCAGAAAACCAAAAATCTAAAAACTCATTTATATTAATTTTAAGAAGGTCAGTAATTGGTTGCCAAATATTAGGACTATGTTTTTCAGGGCTTCGAGTAATTTTTAAAATTTTTTCAAATTCTTGATAAAAAAGATCACGGTTAATATTAAATTTTTCTTCGACTCGCTGACTAAGAGGAGTGGAATTAATAAAGATTCCATTGAGATCAAAAATAATTGCATCAATTTTGGTCATGATTGGTGATTTTTAAATAATTAAATTATCATAGCAAATGAAATTTTTTATTTTTTATTTTCGATAAAATATTTTTTACCTTTTAGTTTGTCTGGGAGTAAATCTTTTTTGGAATACATTTCATAATCTTTGCCATAGCCAGCGTCTTTCATTAATTTTGTGTCAGGGTTACGAAGGTTAAGAGGAATTGGCAAATTACCAAAAGTTTCAACATCTTTAAGAGCTGAATGGAGGCCATTGTAAGATTCCCTATTTTTTGGAGACTTGGCTAAATAAACTACCCCATGGGCTAAATTAATAGAACATTCTGGTAAACCAATTTGAGTGACGGCTTGAAAAACTTGGTTAGCTAACATTAGGGCAGAAGAATTGGCAACACCGATATCTTCGGAAGCAAAAACAACCATGCGGCGGGCAATAAATTTCGGATCTTCACCAGCAGAAATCATACGAGCTAAATAATAAAGAGCGGCATCAACATTTGAAGCCCTCATACTTTTTATAAAAGCAGAGATGGTGTCGTAATGTTCACTCCCCTTTTTATCAAAACGAAGAAATTTATTTTGAAGAGTGTTGACTAAACTATTTTTATTCAAAGAATTATAAAGAGTAAAAGCGTTATCAATCATAGTAATGGCTTGACGAGCATCACCATTGGCCATTTTAATAAGCCAGTCACGAGCATCTTTAGTAATTTTGGTTTTTAAAATTTTAGTAGCTCTTTTAATAATTTCACCAATTTCATCATCAGATAATTCATTTAAAATAAAGACTCGGCAACGAGAAAGAAGAGGTGAAATAATTTCAAATGAAGGATTTTCAGTAGTAGCTCCAATAAGAGTTAGAATCCCTGATTCAACATAAGGAAGTAAAAAATCTTGTTGAGCCTTATTAAAACGATGGATTTCATCTAAAAATAAAATCTTTTTATAGAGACCAGGATTAGATTGATTGGTTTGACCAATAATTTTTCGAATATCATCTTTACCAGCAGAAACAGCTGATAATTCAAAAATTTCAGCATCAGTTTCTTTAGCAATTATTTTAGCTAAGGTGGTTTTACCAACACCTGGAGGACCCCAAAAAATCATAGAAAAAATTTGATGATTTTTAATAGCCAAAGCAAGTGGTTTGTCTGGTCCAACTAAGTGAGATTGACCGACAAATTCATCTAAATTTTTAGGACGAAGAAGAGAAGCTAAGGGTTGATTTAACATTTGGGTTTTATTTGGGTAATATCCCAGTATAGACTAGAGATGCTTGATGGTCAATTGAGGAATTGTGGTGGTAGGGTCAAGAGATAAAATAAAATCAATTGTTTTGACAACTTGACTAGGATCTAGTGAGTTAGAAGGATCGTAGTCATCTGTACCTTGAGTAAATTTAGTTTTCATTAATCCAGGATGAAGATCAACTATCTTAATTCCAAATTCGGATAACTCTAATTGAAGGGATTGAGAAAAACCAGTTAAGGCCCATTTAGAAGAATGGTAAACAGAATTTAGAGCTTTGGGGTGAAGACCAGCAGTGGAATTAATATTGATGATCATTCCCTCTTTTTGAGTTTTTAAGAAAGGAACTAAGGCCTTAGTAGTAAAAATAGGACCAAGGCTATTAACTTCATAAACTTTTTTAATTAGTTTGGGGTCGTTGGATTCAATAGGACCATCAATATAAATTCCAGCACTATTAATAAAACAATCAATTTGATGGTATTTGTTAATAACTTTTTTAATGGAATTGGCAACTGAATCGTAATCGGAGACATCACAAAACTGATGATCACAACTAAATTTTTGAGAGACAGTTTCTAATTTCTTTTTATCAATATCAAAGATAATTACTTGGAATTTAGGAGAAAAAAAAGCAGCTAATTCTAAACCTAGACCATTGGCCCCACCAGTGATACAAATAACCTTTTTCATAATGATAGTTTACATTAAATTTGAAGAATCGATAATTAAAAAAAATGTAAGATAAAATACATACTAAGTTTAGAAATAAAAAAGAATCTAAATTACTGAAAATTAAGTTTAAATTGGGAGTAGTTTAAAGCTCAAAAAATAGTTAAGATAAACAAGTAAATGTCTCATTTTTTTTTAAAAAAAACATTAATAAAAACTCTTGACGGATTTTTCCTATTATTAATTATTTTTAGTTTTTTCTTTAATCCAAAAATAGTCTCGGCGGCAACATATACATGGAATCAAACTGATTGGTCAGATGGATTGGATAATGGAACTTTTCCAAATCATACCAGTAATCAAACAAACTGGACAAAATATTTTTCAAAAGATTCAGACGTAAAATCAGAAACTGGGTTAATGACCTTGTCTCCGATATCTGCTTCCAGTAGTCAAACTTCAGACACTGACTTTTCATCAGGGACAATTTCAGGGGTATCAATTTCGGGGACAGAATCATCAGGAAGTATTACTATCGCCAGCAGAGAAATGTCAGGAACTCTTAGTCTGGGTAATTTTCACACTTGTTCAGTAAAAAGTAATGGAACAGTATTTTGTTGGGGAGATAATAGATATGGTCAATTAGGTATAGGAACAACTGCAAGAAGTTTGTACCCTGTTCAAGTTTTAGGTGCCGGAGGAACTGATGTTTTAACAGAAGTAGAAAAAATTGTTGCCAATGAATACTCAACTTGTGCTCTAAAAAGTAATGGAACAGTATTTTGTTGGGGAAACAATGCCGAAGGACAAATAGGTATAAATAATACTACTTTTCAAAAAAGCCCTGTTCAAGTTTTAGGTGCCGGAGGAACTGATGTTTTAACAGAAGTAGAATCAATTTCCGGTGGTGAAAAACATAATTGTGCGGTAAAAACCAACGGTACCGCTTTTTGTTGGGGATTAAATAGTTCAGGTCAAATAGGTAATAATTCTTCTGGAACTAATGCCCTTTACCCTGTTCAAGTAGCTGGTGCCGGAGGAACTGGAGTATCAAGTTCAGTTAGTCAAATTGCAGCTGGAGCAAGGCATAGTTGTTTGGTTAAAACAGATGGGACGGTTTTTTGTTGGGGAAACAATAGTTCAGGTCAAATAGGTAATAATACCTCTGGGGCAACAAATATTCTTTTTCCAACTCAAGTAATTGGTGCTGGGGCCACTGGAGTTTTAACAGATGTGGAATCAATAGATACTGGTTGGGATCATAGTTGTATTAAAAAAACCAACGGTACTGCTTTTTGTTGGGGAGACAATTGGCAAGGACAACTAGGATCTGGCGATAATGTTACCCCGAAGACATATCCTATTCAAGTATTAGATGTTGGAGGTACTGGAAATATTAGTGGAATAAAAGAAATAACAGCAGGTAATGGAAGTAGTTGTGCTTTAAAAACTAATGGTACTCTTTTTTGTTGGGGTTATAACCCATCGGGTCGATTATTGGGGGTGGCAAATACTATCTCTCCAAGAACATATCCTTTTCAAATATTAGGACTTGGAGGAACCGGAGATATAACCAATATAAATACCGTAAAAAAAGCTTGGGGAACCTTTAATTGTTTTGAGAAAAATACTGGGACTCTTTTTTGCTGGGGCTCTAACGACCAAGGCCAACTTGGTTACAATGGTACCGATTCTAAATATGACCCCATTCAAGTAGTTGGATTAGGAGGAACAGGAATTTTGTCATTAGGGGCGTATATGTCTTCTGGTAATTTTATTTCTTCAGCAATTGATCTCGGTCAAAACTCAAATTTAATTAATCTAGGATTTACTACTACCACACCAGACAATACCTCGATAAAGTTTCAACTAAGAGGTGCCAACAGTTTAGATAACTTGAATAGCGCAACTTGGTATGGGCCAACTGGAATTAGTGATTATTATACTAGTACTGGGACCACTATTAATAGTGAAATAGCCACTAGTAAAAGATATATTCAATATAAAGCCATATTAGAAACAAATGACGATTCTATTACTCCAAGATTAGATGACGTCACCATCAATCATCAATATTACCAATCAGGTTCTTTTATTTCTTCACCCTATGACACTGTTAGTGAATCAAATTTGTTATCAAAAATTCAATGGATAAAAAGTACTCCTGATGATACAGCAGTTAAATTTCAAATAAGAACAGCTAATAATTCAACTAATATAGCTTCAGCTGATTGGAAAGGACCAGATGGAACTAGTGAAACTTATTTCAGTGACAATTTTGGAGGAGAGACAATGCCAGCTAGTGTTAGG
>CAYOXV010000013.1:0-3928 GCA_964408055.1 uncultured Gammaproteobacteria bacterium
TCATAAATATTTAGCTTTAGAAATCCTTTTAATTTCTAATAGCTTTATGCCAAATAAAACTAATTTTTGAATTGGTTTAGGATATTTTTTAAGTAAATGTTTTTCATAAAAAATTCTCATAGCCTGAGTACTGGCTTGAGCAACTTTCATCTTTGTAGATCGAGAGGCTTTGGAAAGATGTTTACTTTGATCAATTAAACCAGAAGACACTCCTTGAAAATGAGTGATTTTACATTGAGGGTTAAAGAATAGTTTAAAATTATTCTCTTTAAGTTGATAACAAAAATCTAAATCTTCACCATAGAAGAAATAATCTTCACACCACCAGCCTATTTTTTGTCCGACTTTAGTTTTAACCATTAAAAAAGCACCAACACAGGCTTCTATTTGGTGAACTTTATCTTTATTTAAATGACCCAAAAAATAACCAGCAAAGAGATGAGATTTGGGAAATAGATTAGTAAGACCAGAAAAATAACAAAAAGAACGCCAAGGAGTAGGAAAACCACGGTGACATTCTGGTTGCATTTTACCGGTTAAGGCTAAAGTAATATAACAAGTAGCAGCATCAACTTTTTTATCACCATCAAAAAATTCAATCATGTTTTTAAAAGTACTAGGATCGACGATGGTGTCGGGGTTTAAGAATAAAACATAACGACTAGTTGGATTTATTTTTTTAACACCTTGATTATTACCATGAGCAAAACCAAGGTTATCTTTTAATAATAAATACTTAGTGGTAATTTTTTGGTCATTATCAGTTAGGTTTTGGGCTAATTGAATACTATTATCAGTAGAATTATTATCAACAATAATAACTTCAATACTAAAACCATCTAATTTTGATTTATAAATACTGGAGAGACATTTTTGAAGATAGTCTCGAGAATTAAAATTTAAGATGATGATGGAAAGATCAATTTTGTTTTTCATTGGTAATTTTTTGATAAATTTGGTTAAGACCTTTAACACTGCCTTGATATGAATATTTGCTACTAATTAATTTATTGGCTTCATCCCCCATAGTAGTTCTTTTTTTATCATTCTTAAGAAGATCAATAGTGTAATTGGCTATTTTATCGTAATCACAAATTATAGATTGTTTAAAATTATCGATTTTAATACCTCCCATACCTTCTGGGGTAGTAACAATAGGTAAACGACAAGCCATGGCTTCAAGGAATTTATTACGAGTACCTCCCCCACTACCCATAGGAGCAATTAAAGTCCAACAATATTGATAATAATACATAGGATCATGATCTTGACCATCAAAATCAGCCTCTTCGACAATAATATCGGAACAACGATAATGACCATAATAATCAGGGGCATGACGACCAATAATATAAAACTTACAACCAGGAACAGCTTCTTTAATTTTGTCCCAAGAATCTTTGATAATCATTTCGACTGATTCTCGGTTTTGCATCCATTTCATATTGGAAACACCAAAAAGAATAGAAGGAAACTTACTTTTAGGAGTTTTTGGCTTAGACTCAAAAAATTTATTATCGACTCCATTTTGAAAGAGTTCAATATCACTACGTTTGGTAGTTTGAGAAATTAGTTCTTGGTCTTCTTGGGCAAAGGCAACTACAGTATGGGTATTTTTCCAATAATGAGTTTCCCAATATTTAAGTTTTAAAACGTCTATCCAAAGAAATGGTTTTAATATTTTTTTCCAACCAGTAACAGTTTCAACATAGTGTTTATAAACATTATATTCAACGGTTAAATCAACTAAAACAATAGGGATTTTAGTTTTAGGGATATTAGGCATTGGATAAAAACAATCACAGTGAATAAGATCAAAGGAATTATTATTTAATTCATTTTGGATAGCGGCTTTGAAGTTTTTATTAATATGCTTCATAACCAAAAAAGGATAAGGGCTTAAAGCAGTTAATAAAACTTTTTTAGGATCCCAAGTTTTGCCTCTTTTGACAACAATAACTTTTGAACAATATTGTTTAATATCTTCTAAGCCTTCTTCATCAGGACTGAGACAAATAAGAGTGATGTTGTTGTCAGGAGAAAGGTATTTTATAGAGTAAAAAGAACTGTTTTGACCACCTGATTGTGATAATCGTGGGATATAAGGAGTAATCATTAAAATTTTTCTTTTATTTTTTTTCATGAGAGAAGGTTAACAATTGATAATATATGGCCATCATAATCCAAAATAGATAGGCGGTTTTTGAGGCCTCAAAGACATCAATAAAAACAGCATTAGCTAAAGTAGTGGTTAAAGCACCAAAGAGAATGATAGCAAAAATTTGAGATGGATTTTTGTCTTTCTTGAATGAAAATGGAATAGTTTTAATAATAAAAAATAAAATAATTGAACCAAAGGTGATTAAACCAAGAAGACCACTTTCCCCTAAACAGCGGAGATAATCATTATCAGTAGCTAGGGTGATTGAACCTAACCCAGTCCCAGTAATAATATTTTTTTTATAGGCATTAATAGCTCTGGGCCATTCAGCATTGAAGCGAATTTCTCCAGATCGAGCAACGCCAACATCACTATCAACTTCAGGGTAGGTTTCAGTTTCTTGGTGTCTGACTATGGTAGGAATAGAAGTGGTTTTAATAGTGGTAGTAGTAATAGAGGTGGGAGTGGGGTTGATTGTTATTGTTGGGATGGGAGTGGGAGTGGGGGTGGAAGGAGAATTTGAAGAATTAGAATTAATAAACTGATTTTTAAGAGCAGGAATAGTAGCTAAGAGTCGTTGATTGAGATCTTTGGAATTAAAAATACTAAATAAAACTACAAGACTAATTGGGATGATCCATAAATATTTTCTAATTAAAAATAAGGTTAAACAAATGCCTCCCCAAAAAGCAAAAATAGAAACACGAGAAGCGGTAAAAGATAAGATTTGAAATCCAGCTATCCAAACAATTAAGCTAGATATTTTTAATAATTTATTTTTAGTGATGATAGCAACAACACCAATAATAATTAGAGCCACACTTAAAAAGGCGGCTAAATCGTAATGACCAGCAAAGGTGGAGCTGACCCTAGTCCAAATATTCATTTGGAGGAGTTGACCTTTGGAAAATTCAGAGTTCATAGTAGAAATTACTGGGAAACTAAAATACTTTTGACCATAACCATAAACACAAACTAAGGCAGTGGCAATGAGTAAGAAAATGTAAGGGAATTTTAGATCTTTAATTGATTTAATGGCTTGGATAGTAATAAAGAAAAGAGACATATATTCAAAACGACGGAAGAGATTAAGTAATAAAATGTTTAAACTTTCAGTTTGATAAATTAAAAAGGCAGTAATAAAACTAGCAATAATTGCTAGAAAATAGGCAATAAAGAGAGGTGTTATTTTAATTTTAAAAATAGGAAATTTATTTTTGATTTGATAAATAAGCCAAATTAAAACAGAAATGGCCACAATAATGTCATCTAATCTAATGGCAACATAAGTACCAGTGACATTTAAAAGAGGGAATTTAGGATAGAGAGGAATAAATAAAATGAGAATAGCGACAATTGATTTAAAGATATTTATATTTTTGAACATGCTTTTAAGTAAAGAGGCGAAAAATGAATAACAGCGCGAGTAAAGGCGTTTATCTTTAGTAAGATTCTAACAATTTGATATTGAAAATTATTTTTATGTTTTTTAAAGAAGGAAAGAATACCTCGATATTCATTAAGAATAGGATCTATTCGATTAATAGCAGAAGCTCCGCCTAAGTGAATAATTTGAGGTCCAATAAGATACCAGACTTGATTGTTTGGAGTAGCTTTTTTAATCCGATAAGACAATTCAACTTCTTCACCATACATAAAGTAATTTTCATCAAAACCTTTGACTTTATCTAAAATTGGTTTTCTAACCAACATAAAAGCTCCAGTAACCCAATCTTGAGGATGATCTTTTAAATAAAAACGGTCTTT
>CAYOXV010000013.1:4028-10825 GCA_964408055.1 uncultured Gammaproteobacteria bacterium
AAACCTTGATTATTGGCTTTACCAAAGCCGGGATTATTTTTGTTGGCAATAATTTTAATTTGGCAATTTGAAGATTTTAATGAATCTTTAAATTTAGTTATTTGAGAAACACTATCATCTGGAGAATTATTATCAATAATAATTATTTCAAATTGATTTTCTTTTAAGCCTTTGTCTTGGAGGATTGATTTAAGACAATCTATAGTTAATTTGGCGGTATTGTAGGAAACGATAATAATAGAGATTAAAGGATTGGTCATTTTTTGAAAGTTGATTTAAGAAGATAAAAAATAGCGATAATAGAAAATTCAGTAAAGAAAAAAGAAATTAGACGACGAGGAATAGAAACAGGAAAGGTACGGATAGTAATTTTGGCTTTATATTCTTTGTCTTTAAAAATAAGTTTATTTTTAATTCGTTTATCTTCTTTGGTAAAAACATCGTTCTCCCATTCAAATCCATTTACATAAAGTGTTTCTTTAAAAGGAAGAATAAACTCTTCAAGGTAATAACTTTGGATAGTGTTAACGATTATGTCTTTAGCTTTTTCTGGAGGGTGGTTTAGTTTGATTCTAAATAAACCATAGTAATAACTTTTATAAAAATTAATAACTTCAGTTCGAGTCATGTTAGTGTAAAAGGCAGAAACATTGGAAATTTGAATAGTATCACCAGGTAAATCTGATTTAACACTATTGACTAAATCGGGTAATTTAGGAGTTGGGGAAATTAAATAAAGAAGGGTAAAAACATTAAAAACAACAAAGATAACAATAATTATTTTTTTAAACATCATTGAAAGAGCATGGGTCGACCAAGCTTATAATTGGGATTGTCTATTTTTCTATCGCTAATTTTTTTAGCAGGAACTCCTCCCCAAATTTCAAAGTCAGGAATATCTTTAGTAACAATAGCTCCAGCAGCAATAACAGCACCTTTGCCAATTTTAATATTGGGTAAGATGATAGCTCGAGGGCCGATAAAAACATAATCACCAATTTCAACTGGGCCAAAAGAATTACCATAATCTGGGGAATTAATATCATGTTCATCGTTGTAGATTAAAACTTGGCTAGCAATACCAACATGATTACCAATTTTTAAAGGAGCTCGACCATCTAAGAAACAGTGGTCACCAATAATGGTGTCTTTACCAATAGAGATATTACTGGGTTTAAAGAAATTAGCGCCAATATGAATAGTTGAATTAAAGGGCATATCTATTCCAGAGGCTAAATAAAATATTTTTCTAATAGTGTGGATAGGGATAAAACCGACAAAACGTAAAATCATTAACCAAAATTCAAGACAGATAGTTTTTATTCGATTAATAATTTTTTGGAAAATGTCTTGAGAATTTAAATTTTTTCCAGTTCGATCTTTCATATGTTTAGTTTACCAATTTTTCAAAGACTTGTAACACTGATTTAGCGGTATTAACCCAAGTGAATTTATCGGCTTGTTTTTTCCCTAAAACAGAATATTTTTCTCTAATTTTAGGATCAGAAATTTCAATCATTTTTTTAACAAGATCAGCTTCATTTTTAGGATCGATAAAAAGACTGGCATTTTGGATAACCTCTTTTAGAGGTGGAATGGTGGAGGCAATAACTGGAGTCCCAACTTTCATCGATTCAATGACTGGGATACCAAAACCTTCGTAAGTACTGGGTAAAATTGAACAAATAGCATTTTGATATAAGGTCCATTTTTGAGTTTCATTAACAAAATCAGTAAAAACAACATGAGATTCTATCCCCTCTTCTTTAACGGTTTGAAAGATTTCATCAAAGAGCCACCCCTTTTTACCAGCAATAACAAGACAGATACTAGATTTTGGATTTTTGGTTTTAATTTCTTTTAGATATTTAGAAAAAGATCTAACTAAAAAAGGAATATTTTTATTGGGTTTGAGAGTTCCAAGGTAAAGGAAATAATTATTGGTTTTTAAATTGTAATCGGATAATATTTTTTGTTGAGTTTTAAGGTCAATTGTAGGTGGAGTGTCAACCCCATTGTAGGCAATACTGATTTTATTAGGATTAATGGAATAAGTTTTTTCGATTTCACCTTGAGAAAATTTTGAGACGGTAATAATATGTTTAGCTTTTTTAATAGAACCTTTAGTCCAATTGATTAATTGATATAGATCTTTTTTAGTAAATTGACTTTTAAATTGAAGATAACCGAGGTCGTGGATGGTAGGGATGGTAGGACAAGTACAAAAAAGTGGTGAATAGTGACTAGGAGAAAAAAATAAGTCTAATTTTTCATTTTGGAAAAAGAGATAAAGTGGGAGAGCTAGTCGACTCCAAAGCTTTTGAGGGCCAAAGACACGGTATTGCCAGTTAGGAGTACTTTGAGGAAAATCTGAGGCTGGTTGATTTTTTAAATAGACGATATATTGATTTTGAGAATCAAGACGAGACAGATTTAATAAAAGATTATAAGCATATTGGCCAACACCTACTCTATTGGCAACATTAGCTTCATTACCATCAATACCAATTAACATAGACTTTGATAAACAGATAAAGTTTGATTGGCAGTTTTGATCCAATCATATTGTTTACTAATAATAATTCCTTTTTCACTTAAACTTTGACGTAGTTTGGGAGATTTAACTATTTTTTCAATAGCTTTATAAATTTCTTCAATAGAAGTTGGGTTAACTAGAATAGCGGAATTTTGGGTAATTTCTGGAAGAGAAGAAGTATTACTAGTGATAATAGGGACACCAACTTTAAGAGATTTAACTAAAGGTAAACCAAAGCCTTCATAGAGGGATGGGTAAGCTAAACAAATAGCACTGGCATGAAGAGCAACCATATCTTTTTCGGGAATAAACCCTAATATTTTTACTCCAGGGTGGTTGGCTTGAACATCCTCTCCCCAACCGTATTTACCAGTGATGGCTAATTCAGTTTGAGTTTTGGGATTTTTTTCTTTAAAGAGAATAAAAGCCTTGACTAAACGATCTAAATTTTTTCTTGGTTCTCTAGTTCCTTGAGCTAAAACAAAATTTTTAAGACCATATTGTTTTTGGATTTTTTCTTTTTGAAGAGATTGAGCGGTTTTAGATAGTTTTAAAAATTTATTAAATTTATCTTCAGCGGCTTCATAGATAACAGTTATTTTTTGAGGATCAATTTTGGGGAATAAATTTAGTAAATCTTTTTTAGTATTTTGAGAAACACAAATGAAATGAAAACATTTTTTAACTGCCCAATACATTTTATTTTTATGAGCCTTAATAACTCTTTGGTGGTGCCATTGAGGATAAAGAAAGGGAGTTAGATCGTGAATAGTGGCAATGGTTTTGGCTTTTATGGTTGGTGGTTGAGTCCAATCAGAAGTATGGAAGAGATCACATTTACCAATAAATAATTCTATTGGGAAAAGTCGAAGTTTATTCCAAATTATTTGAAGTAAGGTAGGAGGGATTTTAAATTGAAAAATAGAAACATTTTTATAAGAGGAAAGAGATTTGATTTCAGGTGGTAGAGGGAGTCGAAGAGAGGAATAGAAAAGTTTATATTGGTTAGTTTTGTCGGTTTTGACAAGGTTTTTAACTAAGTTAAGAGTGTAATTACTAACTCCAGTTTGATAGCTAACAGTAGAAACATCGATGCCAATGATCATAGTTTGATTGATTTTAACAGTTTTTGAGTTTGCTTTCTTTTAGTAGTCATTTTGGGAAGTTTAATTAAGACTTCGCCATAAGTTTTGATTAAGTCAAAAGGAAGTTTGTAGATTGATTTAAGTTTGTAAGTTTTTATAGTGGCTTTAGTTAGGCCAGATAAATTACGAAGACGTTCTATAAAAATTGATGGGAAATTAGACCAATAATCCTTAGTTGAATAATTTTTTTTGATAAGGTAGATCCAATTTTTAGCATCCATACGATTTCTAAAATTACCCATTTTATTACTAGTTCCCCCACCTAGGTGGTAACAGATGGCTTGAGGGATATAGAGAGTTTTATAATTTAAATTGGCTAATCTTAGGGCAACATCAACATCTTCTTCATAGGCAAAAAAATCATCATCAAAGAGACCAATTTTTTGGATGATGTCTTTTTGATAAACGACTAAAGCAGCAGAGGCACCCCAAACAATTTTATTTAATTTTGGTAATAGAGATTTTTTAAAAGTTTTACCATTAGAAACATTTTTAGCTTTACCTTTAATAAAGAATTTGAGACCTTGAGATTCGAAAGTAGTACCGCCCTTACTAAGGACAGTGCCAAAAAAGGTAGTAATTTTTGGATTTTTATTATTTTTGATAGTATCAGAAATTAATTGAAACCAATTTGGTTCTAAAGTTAGGTCATTATTACAAAGGACGACATATTCATATTTAGCTTGATTAATCCCCATATTAACAGCGCCAGCAAAACCAAGATTGGTATTAAGTTGAGTGATTTTGGCACTCATTTTAGTTGATTTATATTGGTTAAAGAAATTTTTAATAACATCAAGGCTGTCGTCTTTAGAAGCATTGTCAATAATGATAATTTCAAAGTTGCCAGAACATTGTTTGATGGCTTGATAAAGAGAATAAAGACAGTCGTCTAGAAATTGGGAGCCATTGTAATTAGGGATAATAATAGAAAAAGAAGGGCTATTAGTTTGTTTTATTTTATTGGCCATTTTTTTTATAAATCGATGGGCATATTAATAGTGTCTCCAATATTGAGATCTAACTTTTGAGCATCACGGGCATTTAGTTCTAAAACATATTTAGCTGGTTGACTGTTTTGAAGTATTTTAAGTGAATTAGTTTCAGTAGTAGTAATAATGTCAGTAATTCCCCCGGTTGAGTTAATCCAAATCATGTCAAGAGGAATAAGAGTATCTTTCATCCAAAAAGGAAGAGTTCCATCTTGTTTAAAGATAAAAATCATCCCGCAATTAGGACAAAGATTGTCTCGGTTGGAAAGACCGGTAGATTTTTGAGAAATAGTGCGAGCAATTTCAATATCGTATTCAATATTATTTAGTTTTAATTTAGTACTAGAAAACTGAGGGTTTGAATTTTTTTTAGAAAATAAAAAAACAATTAGAGGAACGAGAACAATGATTATTAAAATAAGGATTAAATTTTTTGACATATTTTTTGACCAACTTTGGCCCAGGTATAGTTATTTTTAACATAATTTAATCCATTTTGACCAAGTTTAGAACAAAGCTTAGGATCGTTTAATAATTTTTTGATTTGTTTTTGAAGATTAGTAGAATCATCTATCTTAAAAGTTAGGCCCGCCTTTGATTTGGTAACTAATTCTTGAAGTGGTGGAATATTAGTAGTGATAACTGGTTTACCTCGGGCCCAAGCTTCAATTAAAACTAGACCGAAACTTTCTTGGATGGATGGAAGAACTAAAAACTGGCAATCATCAATAATTTTGATTAATTTTTTTTGATCAACAATATTAAATTTAAATTCTATTTGAGTTTTAATATCTGGATTAAGGGAGTTGTATATTTTTTTGATTTGGGGATAAAAGAGGGTTTTTTGGCCAACGATTATTAATTTATTAGATTTAAGTTTTTGGTCATTAGTAATTAGGGAAGAAAAGGATTTAATAAGGAAATCAACTCGTTTATGGGAAGAAAGATTACCAATAAATAAGATTTTGTTTTTGGTTGTTTTAGAAGTTGTTTTAATAGATTTTTTGGTTATAAGAGTGGAATCAACACCATTACCAGCTAAGATTATTTTTTTAGGGTTAAGATGAAGAGTTTTAATAAAATAATTACTTTCATATTGAGTTAGGGTCCAAAGATAATCTGCTTTTTTAAGAGTTTTAATAAGAGGAAGATAATGAAAATCTGGGTCAGTTTGATGAAAGGAAGAATTGATAAGAAGTTTTGAGTGGGTTAATTTTTTAAAAAGGTGGGCGTAAATAACTATAGTAGTTGGAAGTGGTCCAGCAATAATTAAATCAGGGTGGAATTTAATAATTTTAATAGTTGTTTTAATAAAAGGGATTAATTTAAAAATTGGGCCTTTTTGAAAAACTTTTAAAAGATCAGAAAGGTAAGTTTTTTGAGGTAAAAATAGATTTAAAAATTTTAAAGGACGACGGAGATTTTTGTAGACTGGAAGTTTAATAAAATTTAAATAACTAGAACTGGTTTTAGTTGATTTTGAGTTAACAAAATCATCAGTACTAAAACAATTAGATGATAGATAAAGAAGTTGATTGTTTTGGGATTCAAAATATTGACCGAGCTTGTAAACTACCTTCGATCCCCCATCGATGGCTGGTGGAAAAATATGACTAAGGCCTAGAATTTTCATGATTTATAACCATATTATACGTGGTATTCTAGTATAGTTTTATGTTTAATTTTTTTAAAAAGATTTTTTCTTCAAGAATATTTAAGCTAATTTTTTCAATAGTATTAATCTATTTTGCTTTTAAAAAAGTAGATATGATGAGTTTATTTAGTAAATTAGTGGAGATAAAATTTTGGTTTGTATTAGTTAATATTTTGATATCTATTTGTTTTACTTTTTTAATTTCTTATAGATGGAGTTTGCTTTTAATCAAAAAACCAAAGTTTAGTGATGTTTGGAATTTTATTAAATCAAGTTGGGCAGCATCTTTTTATGGTTTATTTTTACCAACTTCAGTGGGAGCTGATGTTGTCAAATGGATAATCATTGATAAGAAATATCCAGAAATCCCCAAAACAAAATTATTAGGGTCGGTATTTTTAGATAGGTTTGTGGGGTTATCAACTTATATGTTTGTGGGTTTAATTTTTATTTTTATTGCGAGAAGTAAA
>CAYOXV010000013.1:10925-13743 GCA_964408055.1 uncultured Gammaproteobacteria bacterium
AATAATAAATTCATTAATTGGTGGGTTGGTAACATTGACACCGGATTTTAAGAATATTGATAAAAAAACAGAATAATTCAAATTTTGATATTATTCTGTAGTGAAGGTAAATAAAGGGATTTGTTTTCATATCTTAGTTTTTGTCTTTTTGTTTTTAATAAATTTTTCAACAATATTTAATCTGGCAACTTTTCATGGGTTTGCTTATGGTGATTCAGAAGTAGCGGCGTTTATTGCTTATCTTTTGAATAATGGATCAAAGTTGTATCAAGATTTTTCAATAGTTTATGGCCCAGGTAGATTTATAAGTTTGGCATTTATCAATAAATTATTTGGAGTTAATATTTCAGTTCCTTTATTTTATAGTTATAGTGTTTTAATAGCACGGGTTTTGGTACCATGGGCAATTTATTGGGTAACTTATAAATTATTAAATAAAGATAATAAGTATTTAAGTTTGGTTTTGGGTTTAGTAGCAGCGATTATTTATAGTTTAATTTTGAGATCAGGACAAGATACCCATTTAGTTATTTTATTATTTATTGGGTTTTATTCTTGGTCAAAACAAAACAATAATAAAATAATTTCAGTTTTGGCAGGAATATTATTAGGATTAATTGGATTTTTTAGAATTGAGTCGGGAATTTTTGCTTTAATAGCGGTAGGGATTACTGAATTTATAAATTATAAAAAAGATAAAAATAACTCCCCTTTTTACATTTCTTATTTAATTTTTCAGGTTGGTTATTTTCTTTTAATTTTAATTAATGGATCATTGCCTAATTTTTTCCATGATGTGTTTTTAATGGGAGTTTTGGCTCAACCAAAGATAATGAAAATTATAATTAAACCGGTTGATTACCCTTTGTTTGAATTTTTCATGATATTAAATATTTTTTCTGTATTGATAGCCAAAAGGGATAAGAATAAAGCATTTTTGTGTTTAGCTATTATGAGTTTATTGGGTTTTGCTAATGCTTTGGGACGAGCTGATTTTGACCATTTGTATTATGGAATAGTTCTTTTAATTCCAATAATTACAATAGCTTTTTATAAACTTATAATTAGTTGGGAATCGATTAAAAAAGAAAAAATATCGATTAAGGTTTTTGGGTTAACAGTTTTATTAATAGGATTAGAAGTATTTACAGTAAAAAGACAAATCCCTCTTTTATTATTAGTTTTATTGTTTTGTATTTTAATTGGGAATAAATGGATTAAAAAAGGAATAGGGTTAATTTCAATTGTGATGGTGATAGTTGCCTTTCAAGTAATGGTTCGATCACAAAGTTTATTTACTTTTTATTTTAAAAGACAATTAGAAGTTCCAAGAATAAAAAATATAAATAGTGGTTTTAAACAAATGCCTTTATATTTAGAAGAAGTTAAGAATAGTAATTATGGAGGTTATCAATTAGACAAAACAAATAGCCAGACATTAGAACAAATGAGAAAAGATTTGGGAGATAAAACTCTTTTTGTTTATCCATCACATGCCAGTTTGTACCAAGCTTTAGGGAAACAAGCACCAATTCGTTATTTATATTTTAATAATGAATATACTCAGAAAATGGAAGAAGAAACAATTGAGATGCTTTTAAAAGAAAAAATTGAATATGTCTTGGTGTCTAATAATTTAACTAGAGCAGATGCTATTGTTCCCAATCAGACTCAAAAAATTTGGCAGTTTATTAATAAGAATTATATAAAAGAGAAAGAGTATTTATTTGGTAATGACAAAATGATGTTAATGAAAATTAATGAATCTCTTTGATGTTAAAATTACTTTAGTTAAAAATTAATTAATATAAATTATGATTTTAATTGTTGGTGGAGCGGGATACATTGGATCCCATATAAATAAAGAATTAAATAAACAGGGTTATAAAACAGTAATTTTTGATAGTTTAGTTAAAGGACATAAGGAAGCAGTTAAGTGGGGAGAATTTTTTGAAGGAGATTTAAATAATATTGAGAGTATTAGAGAAGTTTTTAAAAAATATCCAATTGAAGCAGTGTTGCATTTTGCCGCTTTTATTGAAGTAGGAGAATCAGTTAAAGATCCACAAAAGTATTATCAAAATAATGTTAGAAATACTTTAAATTTATTTCAGGTAATGTTGGAAAATGATGTTAAAAAAATAATTTTTTCTTCAACAGCAGCAACTTTTGGTGATCCTAAATATACTCCTATAGATGAAAAACACCCACAATCTCCAATTAATCCATATGGAATGGCAAAATTGATGGTAGAAAAAATATTATCTGATTATGATACGGCCTATGGGTTTAAATATATTGCTTTAAGATATTTCAATGCTTGTGGAGCTGATCTAGAGACTGAAATTGGAGAAAATCATAACCCAGAATCTCATTTAATCCCATTAATATTGGATGCGGCAGCAGGGAAAAGAGAAGATATTAAAATTTTTGGAACTGACTACCCTACTACCGATGGAACTTGTGTCCGTGATTATGTTCATGTGAATGATTTGGCTCAAGCTCATATTTTGGCCCTAAAAAAGTTAATGGATGGTGGGGAGTCGGATAATTTTAATTTAGGTAATGGAAGTGGTTTTTCAGTAAAAGAAGTAATTAACGTAGCTAAAAAAATAACTGGAGTTGATTTTAAAGTGACTGAAGCTGAAAGAAGAGCTGGTGATCCACCAACATTAGTAGCTGATTCAACAAAAGCAAAGAAAATATTAGGTTGGCAACCAAAATATGCTGATTTAGAAACTATTATTGATAGTGCTTGGAAGTGGTATCAAAAATTAAATACTAAATAATAGTTCATTTATTTAAGTTTCATTGGAGA
>CAYOXV010000014.1:0-11572 GCA_964408055.1 uncultured Gammaproteobacteria bacterium
AACCAATTAAAATTCACTTCTAAATTAACCCACCCCCATCCTCCAATCATCGTCGCCACAAAATTAAAATATTTTAAAAGTGGCCATATTAACCATAAAACAATTTTACCCAAAATTGGGATAAAAACACCAATTATTGAACCCAAAAATCCAACCAAGGTCACTATCTCTACTATTAATAGTATTAATACATTACTGATTGGTCCTACTAAATTTATCCTTCCAAACCCCATTGCTAAAACTGGACTCACCCACAAAGATACCCAACAACTAGTCCCCCAAACTCCCTTCCAAGGACTACTAATTACCCCTATAAATGCACTAAAACTAAGCCAAAAACTAATTTCAATCAAAGATTGAGGCCAAGCTAAAACAATTATTAAAACACTCAATATTAACCCTCTAACCGCATTATATCTTCTCCCCAACATCTGTGCCCAATATTTACTTGATATTAAAATCAAAGCTCTAACTACCGGAATCTGCCAACCTACCATCCCCACATAACCCAAAGCTATTAAAGATCCTAACCCAATAGCTAATTTCCTACCTAAAATCTTAGCTAAATTTTCAATCACATTACTAAAAACCAACATTAAATTAGTTCCACTCACCACTACAATATGGATTAGACCACTATTTTGTAACTGATTCCAAAAATCTTTATCAAACCCCGCCTTTTCTCCCAATAACATCCCTCCCAAAAGTCCGGCTTCTCTCCCTGGTAAACTTTGATAAATTACATATATCAAACTATCCTTCTTTACAAACTTATACATCAATAACCCGATTAAAATAACCCCTATCCAAATTAAAAATTTCTTATAATTACAAAGATATTTCATCTTTAATTTTTTCAAACATTTTATCTCCAATTCCCGATACCAACTTCAATTCTTCAATACTCTTAAAACCCCCAACTTTATTTCGATAGTCAATTATTCTTTGTGCAATTGCTGGACCTACTCCATTTAACTTATCTAATTCTTCAATTGTCGCCGTATTAATCCTAATTATCTTGTTATTAGATTGACTTGTTCCTAAAACATTACCGACACTAGTTATATTTTCCCCTACCTTTGGTATATAAATCTTTTGTCCATCGACCAATCTCTCTGCCTGATTTAAATTTTTCTCTACCCAATCTCGATCAGCTCCAGCTGCTAATCCACCGGCTACCACTAAAGCATCGTTAACTCTTAACTCTCTTTTTAATTTATAAACCCCAGGATTTATTACCTCACCAGCTATATCAATAGTTACTTCACTATCAACTTGTGTATCAACAATTCCTGTTGGACTTATATTTTTAGTCGTTAATTTAACCTCTGATTTTTCTAAAAAATTATTTTTAAAATTCATCCCAATCCCAACAATTATCAGAATAAAGCCAATTATAAAAACTCCATCAATCCATTTAAACTTACGTAATTTTTCTAACATATTTCTACACTAATCATATCAAATTTACTTTTTGTGCTAAAATAGCCCAAAAGTTCAAAAGCGAACTTTAAAAACTTAAAGGGGGAAAATTGTTTTGGTTATTACTTTAGACAACGCCGGTATAAAAAAGGGTGAACAAATCAAAATAACTGGCAATCAATATCGGATCATAGATTATGATCCAAACTTAGAAACATTAACTAAAGTAGACATCGATAAAATCGAGCTACTCGAACCACCCTATCATCCAAATGATAGTAAGTTTAAATCTTGGCTTAAAGAAATCCAAAACCAAGGCTATATTCTGCTTGATATCCGAATTGCAGAATATTTTATTGAAGGCAGAATCAAATCCATTCCTAAAGCATGGGAAACAACTAAATATATTTTGTTTCCCGGAATGATTCTTTGTTTTTGTCCCTATTGTCTTCATAAAAATAGACATGTTAAAGACTATGGTCTTATGTCCTTTATTAAAGACGATATCACCGAAAAAAAACATTGGATTTGCAGGTTCAGCCAGTTTTTTAGAGATGCCACTTTTTCTAATAAAGGCTATTTTTCAATCGCTGTGATTAAAAAATAATCTCCAAAAACAAAAAAACTCTTTTTTTTATCTAGCCCTAACGGCCACACATCGGTGTACCACTAGGGCTTTTTTTTTACCGATACTTGATACTTCCTTCAAAATAATCGATACTATTATAATGTCTCAACTTTTAAACATCTTTACCTTTGTTTTTATTGCTATTACTAGTTATTTTTTTGCTAATTCTAGTCTAGAAATCTATACCCCCCAACTTATCGCCCTAATTTCTATTATTTTTATTATTCTTCTTTTCAAAAAACATCTTTCAATCCACCTAATTTCCTTTATTATTACTCTTATCGTTTTCTCTACCCACGGTCTTAATTCTTCTTTTTTCTTTCTCATCTATTTTCTGCTTTTTACTATTTCCTTCCAAAATCCACCCACTACTACCCTTTCCTATTCCTTAACTCTAATTCTTCTCCTATCTCAATCACTAGACTCTACTAAATCACTTATCCCTCTTTCTTCTCTTCTCTTTATCACTCCCCTTTCTTGGTTTATTGGCCGTCTTTATCTAGAAAAAGTCAAAACCGAATCAGAATTAGAATTTGATGAAACCAATATTCTTCTTTGGCTTTCTCTTAAATTCAAAACTGGCATTTATGAAATTATTGAATCTACTGCCGAACTCTTATCTACCCCCCTTCAACCTAACCAAAAAGAAAAACTTCGTCATATCAAAGATTCTGCTAAATCACTTTTAAATTCATCTGAAAAATTAAAAAATGAAATCGATCAACAAACTGACAATGATTAATAAATTTACCTTTTTTTGGGTTTTTTTAGTTCTTTTTTCTTTTTCTTCCATAAAAACCCTTGGTCAAAGTTTTACTTCCGATAGTTACCAAATCCAATTTGGTAATTTTAATATGACTGGTGGTCGAAAAACCTCTGATACCTTTATCCTTACCGATACAGTTGGTCAAAATACTCCAGGCAGATTCACAAAAAATGGCATGATTATTAAATCTGGTTTCCAGTATGCCTACGACATAAACTATAAGTTTTCTTTCTCTATTGACAATCTTGATATTGATTTTGGCTCTCTTGCTCCTAACGTCGGGACTACTCAAACCAATATTATCACCATCACTACTCCTACTGGTCATGGCTATGAAATTTCTAGTCTAGAAAACCATCCTCTCACTACTATTGATACTAATTCCACTATTCCTGATACTACTTGTGATAATAACGATTGTGATCAAACTATTTCTAAAGTTTGGGTTGAAGATAATATTCATGGTTTTGGGTTTAACGCTATTGGGATTAACACCAGTGGGGTTGTTACCGACATTGGCACTTCCAACTATTTCCCTGATTCTACTTACTTCCGTCAATTTGCCGACAATTCTAATAATGAACCAGCTCAAATTTTTATGTCTGAAAATCAAGCTGTCACCGACCATTCTGCCAAAGTCACCTATAAAATAAATGTCTCCACTAACCAACCAGAAGGTTCTTATCAAACTAATATTAGTTTTATTGCTGTCCCTAAATATTAAATTATGGCCAATTTTAATCTCACTATCTCTCCAGCCCAAATTGAATATTTGTTAAAACCAGGTGTCACCATTACTCAAGCCTACGAAATTACCAACAACTCATCAGAAAATATTTATCTTAATAGTGAAGTTCTTCCTTTTATCCCTCAAGGTAATAATGGCTCTGTCACCTACCAAAATATCACTCCTAATCCCAATATTACCTTTTCTTTATCTAATGCTAATTTAGCTCTAGGTCAACCTTTTATTCTTGCCCCCAATGCCAAACAACAATTGGTTTTAAAAATAAAAAGCTCATCTAATACTAAATTATCTGACTCTTATTACACTTTTTTTGTTTATCAAGTCCAAGGGCAAAGCTCAACTAATCTTCCTCAAACAACCGGTAAAATTGGTTCTCATATCTTACTTAGCCTTACCGATACTGAAGATACCAAACCTAGTGGTGAAATTTCTAAATTTAATCTCACTCCCAAAATCAAAGATGTCTTTTTCACCCCCTTAAAATTTAATGGTGAAGTTAAAAATAATTCTAGTTTTTTCTTTAAAACTACTGGTAAAATTATTCTCACCAAAAACGACCAAATAATTAAAGAGATTAATTTAGAAGACAACAATGTCTTAAGTAATTATTATCGTCAGATAAACTGTCAAAACCTTACTAATTGCACTCTTAAACCTCCTTTTTGGCCAGGGAAATATACTGCTACTCTAGAATTTGATAAAAGTCTAAACATTCCCTCTTCTTCAATCTCTTTTTTCATTTTCCCAATTTCACCTCTAATCATCTTAATCTTAATTTCTCTCCTAGTCTTTATTCCTTTAAAATTCAAAAAATATTTTTCCAAATCAAAAATCTGAAGTCTAAAGTCTCTTTTCTAATTCTTCTTTTTCCTTTTCAAAACCAGCCTTTCCTAAAAGAGCAAACATATTTTTCTTATAACTTTCCACTCCTGGTTGATCCATTGGGTTTACTCCTAATAAATATCCACTCATAGCACATGCTTTTTCAAAAAAATAAATTAAATATCCCAAATTATATTCATCTAATCTTGGCAAATTTATTATTATATTTGGTACTCCCCCATCCATATGAGCTAAAATTGTCCCCTGCATCGCCTTTTTATTAACCTCATCCATTGTTTCCCCTGTCAAAAAATTAAGTCCATCACTGTCTTCTTCTTCCTCTTTTATTAAAATCTTTTCTTTATCTTCTTCAATACTTATTACTGTTTCAAATAAAATCCTATTTCCATCTTGAATAAACTGCCCCATTGAATGTAAATCAGTTGTAAAATCAACCGCTGCAGGCATTATTCCTTTTTTATCCTTACCTTCACTTTCTCCAAACAATTGTTTCCACCACTCACTAAAAAAATGTAACCCCGGTTCATAATTTGCTAATATTTCGACCGCTTTACCTTGTCCATACAAAATATTTCGATAAACAGCATACCTATAAGCCTCATTTTCAACTAAATCTTCATTATTTAAATCTTCTCTAGCCTCACTTGCCCCTCTCATTAATTCATCAATCTTTACCCCTGCTACTGCAATTGGTAATAACCCTACTGCTGTTAAAACTGAATATCTCCCTCCAATATCGTTGGGAACTACAAAAGTCTCATAACCATTTTTATCAGCTAAATGTTTTAACCCTCCCTTTTCCTTATCAGTCGTCACATAAATTCTTTTACTAGCCTCAACCCCATACTTATTTTCCATCCATTTTCTTAATATTCTAAAAGCCAATGCTGGTTCTATTGTTGTCCCAGATTTTGAAATTACATTTAAAGATACTTCCCTACCTTCAATTTTTTCCAAAATTTCATTTAAATATCTTGAACTCAAATTATTTCCTGCAAAGATTATTTCCACCTTTTTATCTCCACCCAAAGCCTCAATTACTGCCTTTGACCCTAAATAAGATCCTCCAATCCCAATTACCACCAAAACCTGAGTTTCATTTCTAATTTTTTCTGCTGCTATTTTTATTCTTTGAAATTCTTCTTTATCATAGTTTATTGGCAAATCTACCCATCCCAAAAAATCACTTCCTTCACCAGTTTTTTCATGAATTTTTTTATGTGCTTCCAAAACCCTATCTCTAAAACCCATTAATTCATCCTGACTTATAAAACTTTTTATTTTACTATCATCTAAAATTTTTATCATAAACCAATTTTACCTCAACTTAAATCTTTTTACTTTATTTCCTTAAAATAAAAGCGGCTGTCTCCAAAATAAGGGTCATTCGACCAATATTTCTTCAACAGCCTAAATTATTCAAAAAGTAGAGTAATTTCCGCCAGGTAGCCTGACAATCCCTTTTCCCCCTTGTTCCTCCCAGTCATCGAGAACTTCATCCTCGGTCGGTAAATCTATGGAAGAAATTCCATACAAAATCAATCCAACCCTAGAATTACTTCGAAAAGGTAAAGAATGAGCCAAATTCTTAATCTCTTCCATCCTAGTTGGATTTCCCTCTGCCTCTTGATACAAAGCTCTGGCCATTTTTTTTAATTCTCTTTCTGGTTTTCCATCTCTGTTAGCTTCTACTAAATCCTTTATCTGCTCAACAAAAATACCGTCACCCACCGCCATCATAATTACTCCTTTCCACTAATAAATTGTCTAAAGTTCGCTTTTAAACTTCTCCCCCATTATATCTCTAAAAAATCCAAAAAAAATACCGAAGAAAGTTAGTTAAAGAAAGTAAGTTTACACTCACCACCTTTAACTAACCTCCCTCGGTTTAATATTCTATTTTCTAGACCAATAGATAATTTCTTTGCCTTTTTTACTTCTTTTTTTATCAATGTTCATTATTAAATAATTGTTTTTTTTAGTAGTATTCCTAAAAAAACAATTTAATTCTTTATTGATAAATGTTTTTAATTCTTCTACTTTCAATATTTGTTCCATTGGATATTTAATTTCAAAAATAAATTTTCCAGCTTGAGGAAACTCATTTCTAAAATTTACAATTACTTGTCCAATAGATATGGAAAAAGAAAAAAGATCGCCATCATTAAAAGATAAAGTTTCATCCAAAAAAACAACCTCTTGTCCGTATCCATTTAAGAAAAGATCCCTAAAATACCTCACTACGCAAATAGTAACCTGCATAATTTCTTCCTTCCCACTTAAAATGCTTATTCGCTGATATTTTTAAACTCATCTAATCCAAAAAAACAGATTTCAATTCATTCTTAAAATATCTTTCTAATTCAACCTTACAAGCCCCCTCGTAAGGTTTAGCTACCCAGATAACTACCCCTAAAGTCGGCTCTACTAAATTACTAAACTTGCCCAAAAAACCTAAGTCTTCTTGATCATAAGTTTTTCTCCAAAACGGCTCGAATGGGATTATGTTTTCGATATTTGTAATAAACTCCTTACCGATATATTCTGGATGGTCA
Source organism: uncultured Gammaproteobacteria bacterium (assembly GCA_964408055.1). Classification (GTDB taxonomy): domain Bacteria; phylum Patescibacteriota; class Microgenomatia; order UBA12405; family UBA12405; genus WARW01. The sequence goes on from CAYOXV010000014.1 coordinate 6,963, forward strand.
GGGATTCCTAAAACAAATATAAAACAGCACTTTTTCTTCTCCGAAAAGAAATAGTCAACCGCTAATTTTAAATATTTTTCATCTTCTCTGATCAAAATGTTTTTCTTTAAACGAAAATGACCATTTTTTATCTCTTCCCAAACAAGATCTTGATTCTCATCAAGGAAAGATCCTAGTAAGCTTTCAACATTTTTCTCAAAAATTTCCAAAGTAGGAAACACAAATCGACTCAACATAAATAATATTCTCCTTAAGATAATTTTTTTAGTTCTGTTATGAAAGGTGCGTCCACTTGAGTTAATATTTTTCGAAACTCATACCAAGATGGATTTTTAGACCATTCAACTACTACAAACTTAAGTTTTAAATGGCCTAGTTTAAATTTACAAACAGGACAAACTGGCTCGCTCTTATTTAAAGCTTCTGAAAAAAACTTTATCGCCTCTTTTAGAGCTAGCCATGGAACTTTTAAGAAATAACCATATTCAATTTCTACTCTTAAAAATTTCCCAACCACATAGTGAAAAGTTAAAGAGTATCCTTTAAACAATCCACTACAAGCTGCTTTCCTAGAATCATTTAAAATTTCTAGATAGTTAAAATCACTCACTCTGTCTTTAAATAATTCTACTAGTTCAGCTGATGAAACCCATTTTTTCGACATAATCTTTCCTCCTTTCCTAATATTATTTACATACAATTCCAACTATATTGTTTTATTAGTAACCCTTTCTCAACTTTAAAAAAATCATTTATGATTTCATCGTCAATCATTTTTAATCTAATCTTAGATTTGCCTTTTTCTGATTTAATCCAAGAGTTAATTAAAGAGACTAGATTAAGATCATAAAATTTTTCTCCAGGTTGATTAACCAAAAATAAATCCACTCCATTTAAATAACCTTCCACAGTCGAAACTGTCACCAAAAAACTAAATTTTTTATTACTCCCTTTAAGAAAAAATTGATTGTTAAAAATTTTTTCTCTAAGAGGAATTCCAAGTTCATTTGCTATTGCTACAAAAAATTCATCAACCTTAAAGTCCTTTATTAACTCCATTAATCTATACCTCCTTTCACACTTATTTTTAAAGAGCCCAAAAAACATCCAAATTATATCATTAACCGAAATTTTAGGCAAAAATTATATTTTAATAAATAAAAAACCGAGGACTAACACATAAAGTGTTATCTGCCCTCGGCTGTTTAAATTAACTATTATGAAGAACTGGTCAGGCGGCTAAAGTATCTAGCAATTGAGATACTCTTACATCAAACCTCCAGTTCCTCTTAAGACATTTTTTCAATCTCAAAATTTTCAATCTCCTGTCGTAGGACATTTTCCACGATACGTTTAACCTCCAATTTTTGGTTATCCCATATCGTGAATATAAACCCAGGAAATTTTGCATAATAAAAACACGGTCTTGTTGCCATAAGCGTTGTTTTTATTATCTCTTCCAAAACCAAGGCAAATATTGCTTGTTCATGATTATTATTTTCCACTCGAAGAACAATAATCTTGCCTTTCTCATTTGCCAATCTGATCTTCCGTTTAAGATCATCCTCCCAGTTTTTGCCTTTTTTGCAGATATCTGCAGTCACCATAAATATCTGCAATTTATTCCCAACTTCTTTAATCTCAATTGGCATAACATAAACCACCTTTCTTTTTATTAATACAAATTCTTCGCCTTTGAAGAAAATATTTTATAGTTAAGGTACTAAAATCAAATCTGCCAGATTATACACCATTTTTTATTCTTATCTAAATAAAAAAAATCGACAAACTTAGTATTAAATTTCTATTAATTCCTCTTCTTTTATCAAATTTACCAACCTTAACAATTTTTCAATTTCCTCTCCAATTGTTGGTACCTTTGGTTCAAATTGTGCTATTTTCTCTACCCTTACCCACTTATAATCACTATATTCCTCATTTAATTTAATTTCCCCACTCTCATACCTCGCATAATAATGTGGCAAAACCATATTAGTTCCATCTTCTTTTATAAAGAAATTCATTGTATTAAAAATTGGCCAAATTTTTATCTTAGTATCTTCTCCAATCTCTTCATTCTTTTCTCGTTTTAAACCTTCCAATATTCCGCCATCACCAACCTCCATTTTTCCACCTACAAAAGAATAAACTCCATCATAATCTGCTTCCCCTTTTCTTTTCGCCAACAAAACTTCACTATTATTATTTCTAAACAAAACTATTTTTTGACAATTAGCAAATGCATATTTCTCGTCCATTGATCAATTTTACCAAAATCTTTATTCCTTTCTCTTATTTTCAAAGATCCTTAAACCCACTTTCATAATCTAATCTAATAAAAAATAAAAAAGCCGAGGGTTTACACATAAAGTGTTTTGCCCTCGGCCGTTTAAATTAATTGTTATGAAGAACTGACCACGCCTCAGCTAAAGTACCTGGCAATTGAGACGCTCGTGCATCAAACCTCCAAATACTTTCCTGTAGGTAGCCATCAAAAAATTCTGACCGATGAACTTGTTGCGCTAAAGCAAATAACATCCCTGTCCCCTCATAGCGACCAGAACAATAACTCAAACCAAGAGTTCGTGTTCCAACTTCGCCCAAAAGTTGACATATCAACCATGCTTTTCTAGCATCACCATCCAAATAATAGGATGCTGATAAATTCCACTCTACTGGACTATATCCAATAGTATGGCCATCTCCATCAGTGATTGCTTTCCAGGTTGTATTATCTGTAAATCGATATTGAACAAAAAGGTCGGCATTAACACAATATGGATTACTTTTCATAAAATTCCATATTGTTGCTTCACGCTGCCATTCTGCCCACTGTTCATCAGTATAAGGCTGAGTCTCCATTTTTTTACCCTCATCGTCATAGTAAACCGGCATCGGTAAACTTTCAGTTTCAGGCGCATTTGATTGGATTTCAGACCACTCCGGTTTTGTTGGGCTAAACATTATTAAGCTATCATTGGCTCCAATATAGGCTCTAACCGTCATCGTATACAGAATCTGATCATTAGAATCTATAAATTGGATTTGTTCCAACGAAGCATTGGGCGCATTCATCCACCCAATTTTTTCCATTTCCGCAATAACACTACTATCAATATTCTTCGGCAATCCATTTTCATCAAGTCTTCCATCAAAAGGGTTGTCTCCCCATGAACTCAATTTAGCCAAATTCTGACCGGCATCATTAAATTCATAGTTATATACCGGTTTGACGATAATATAATCCCATGCAGTTTCTTTGTCGGGTCGATAAAAAACCGAATATTGTTTCTGTCGGTTTAAAAATATCCGATCAAAGTTTGCATACTGATCAGCATCTCCAGCACTATAGATCAAATAAGTCCCCGATTCATCAAAACTTCCTCCGTTACTGAATTCCAACCATGGTTGCTGACTGTCCTCTAGATCATCCACCAATGAATTAACTATGTCATAAGCACCCATAGTATCATCACTCTTGTTTGGGATATCCCAATTAAGCCACCATCCACCCGGCATCGTCGCTGGCAATCCTTCAACTGCTGTCACCGAATGTCCCCAATTAAAGAAAAAGGATCCGGTAGCAATCCTGGCTTGCCAAACTTCATTGACCACCAATGCCCTTAACTTTGCCTTTGACAAATCTAACTCAATCGTCTCGCCATTTTTCTGGCATGGTATATCGTAATACCAAAGCGATTGAAAATCTCGTTTGTCGCTGTCAAAATACTGAGCAAAATTCCGATTAAAATCTAATCGAATTTTCGCCCCGGCATAGATATTCCCATTTACGTCTGTACCAGTATAGGTCGAAGATTCAAGTGTCATGAAATGTGTTAAGCCGGCAAAACGTTTTGTCTTTACCATCCCTAAAGCCTGAACCACACTCCCATCTTCAAGGGTAACCTGAACATCTTGGGTTTTTGACCCAGACATCTTCCCAAAGATGGTTTCCTGCTGCAACAACGGCGAAATTTCATTCAAACCCCGTAATTGTGCATAATTAACCTCTTGCTCGCTTCCCGCTGGTCCTCTCAAATTGTAGGTAACAACTTGGTCCAAACCATCAATACTCATATCTGATCTCAATGGCAATGATGGTCCAAAACAACCAGTCAAAGAAAGCATCATGGAAACTACCAACAAAACAGCAAAAAAATTTTTCTTCACAACTTTTCTTCCTTTCATTTATTTTGATTATCACCAATTCCTAATAAGGAATATCTTATCCACACTCATGGACAAAATATTCCCTATTAAGATAAAAAGAAAGAGTTTTTAATGTACATTAATAAATGTAATTTAAGAGTAAATATTCAAAAACCAAATTTATTAACTAGCTGGCAATTCTATCAAAACTATATCTAAAACTCAACATTATAGGACCAAAAACCCCTCCTTCCGGAGGGGCTTTTCTAATTTCGCATCAAACGGAATTATTTTTCGCTTTCTACAGCCGCCTGTGCTGCAGCAAGACGTGCAATTGGTACTCGGTAAGGTGAGCAAGACACATAGTTTAGACCAATTCTGTGACAGAATTTAACTGTGTCTGGGTCTCCACCCTGTTCTCCACAGATACCAATATTAAGATCTTTATTACCAGCTCGACC
>CAYOXV010000015.1:0-8033 GCA_964408055.1 uncultured Gammaproteobacteria bacterium
GTGGGTATGCATGGATTCGAACCATGGACCCCCGACTTATAAGATCGGTGCTCTAACCAACTGAGCTACATACCCTTGTTTTTGTAGCAGGGGTGGGAATTGAACCCGCAACCTATCGCTTATGAGACGATCGCTCTAACCGTTGAGCTACCCTGCCTTGCTTTAGTATCAGGAATTATAGCAAATTATACTTAATTTTTATCAGTTTTATCCTATTTATATTTTAAAGTCTATGTAGTTCATGTAAACTTACCTTGGCAATTTGTTTTGACCTAAACATTGGCAAAAAATGAGTATTCAAATAATCACCAGTTATCCGAGAAATATTTTTATTTTCACCAAAAACTTCTAAGTTTGTTTTTTTTGGATTAGATATAGCATCATCGTTTCCCTGAATAATTACTATTTTTGATTTAATTTTATCCAAGTCTGGATGTTTTAAACTCATGTTTTTTATTTGATCTTTTAAAGATGGTCCATTTTTACCTTTAATATCAATTAGTTTAGGGATTCCAATAGTTATCCCTTCTTCCAAAAGATATTTTCCTTTTTTAATTAATTCTTTTTCTTGATAAGTTTTTCTACTGCTTTTTTTATATTTTCCAAAACTTTCAACTGTTTTTGATATTTCACCCATAAATTTTTTTGGAAGATCCTCCTGTTTGTAGAGGGAAGTAGGTTCTAATAAAATCAAACCATTAGTTGTTTTTCCCTTTTCTTCAAGTCTTTTTGTCACTTCGACCGCTCTCATCGCTCCTTGAGAATAACCAGCCAAAACTACATTAGTCAATCCATTTTCTTCAATAAATTTTAAAACTTCTTCTGGATCTGCAGTTGCTAAAAAAGAATAACAAATATTACCACTGTAATCTGCCCACGATTGTTTCAAATCCTCTGTCGATTTTGAGTCAGGGTTTTCAAAAGTACCTCCAAAATAGATTACAATGTCTCCAGTTATTTGTTTTTCTGTTATTTCCTTACCAGAAACAGATGTTTGTTTAGGTTTATATTCTTTATGTTTTAAAGTTTGATTAATTTCTGGACTATTAGGAAATATTTCTGACATTGGCTAATTTTATCATCTAAATTAATTGATTTTTAATTTATTTTTCCAACAAAAAAGCCGTCAAGTTAATGACGACCTCTTTGTTTGTTGCGGGGCTAGGAGTTGAACCTAGCCTGTGAGATTATGAGCCTCACGTGCAGCCGTACACTACCCCGCATGTTTTAAAAGAACTCAAGCATTCTAACATAACTTGCCTATCTAGTAAATAAATTCCACCATTGTTTATACTTCGGAATCTCTTTATTTTCATTAATTTCTGGTCTTAAATCGATTTCTTTCCCTGTTGATAATATTAACCAAACATCATTTTCTGTCCCTAATGCCAACTTATCATGTGTTTGTTGGCTTATAAAAGCACTACTAGTAGCGTATTCAATTTGTTTTACTAATTTTTGTTTATCAATCTTTAATTTTTCAATCTTATCTTGTAATTCTTGATTTTTAATTTTTGCCTCTTTTAAGGTTAAAAATTGATTTTTTACATTGAAAAAGATAGAAGTACTTAAAACAACTACCAAGCCAACCTTTAAAATTAGTTTTATTTTTTTCATTTAGTTGTTATTAATCCTAATTTATGTTATTATAAGCCATATTTAATCAGTAATTTTAATATATGGCCAATTTATCAATAGAAAACGGTTTAGGTCTTTTTGTTGCCGCGCTTACCCAAAAGGGCAAGTCAACTAACACTATTGTAGCTTACAAAGGTGATATCAATCAATTTATTTCTTATTTAAAAACTCAAGACGTTATTCTTTTAGAATCTATTCAAGCTTCTCATATTAATAGCTTCAAAAAAGATTTACTTGATAAAGAATATACTGCTAAATCTATTTCTCGAAAATTAAATTCAATTAAAAACTTTTTTTCTTTTCTTAAAGAAGGAGGTAACCTTGAAATTGATCCTTCAACTGATATTGAACATCCTAAATATGAAAATGATTTACCTAAAATTTTAAAACCAATTGAATATCGATCACTTCGTGATGCTTGCAGAAACGATACTCGTGCCACTGCTATTGTTGAGCTTATGTTACAAGCTGGTCTTCGTATTAAAGAAATTGAAAATTTAAAATTAGAAAATATTAAAGACAATGACATTTATATTGAAAATTATGAAAGTCATCCAGCTAGAAATGTTCCTTTAAACAATTCTGCTAAAACTGCTCTTAAAAAATATCTTGATGATGGTCGTTATCCTAGCCGTTCTAAAAATGTTTTTGTTACCAAAACTGGCAAAACTTTATTAGCTAGAAATATTAGAAGTCTTTTAAACCGATTTTTTAATAAAGCTGATATCAAAAACGTTAAAGTTAATGATCTTCGTAATACTTTTATCGTCTTTCAACTTAAATCTGGTATTCCTATTGATGTTGTTTCCCAGGTTGTTGGTCATAAACGTATTTCTACCACCGAAAAATACCTTGAACTTATTGAGGATAAAGAAGAATCTCGTGGTATTAAACTTAAGGAACTATAATTTAGCTCTTTGAGAAATTTCCGCTTCTACCAATGCTCGTGGTCTCCCATATTTAAGTGCTGATAATTTTTTAATCGCTTCTGCCATTTTTGGATTTCCAGGTTTCTTTTTTTCGACTGCCGCTACCTTTACTGAGAATGGTTGTTTTGGGGTTCCATTAACCATTGTCTTTAAATAAACTTCTCCTGTCGCTAGATTTAATAAGTCATGTTCTCCAAACTCTGGTTGAAATTGTTTCGTTAAAAATCCTGCATCTGAAATACCTAATCTAAAACTACAAATAGTACCGACGTTTCCAAAGACAGCATTTTTCACTTCATCATCCATTTGAGAAATAAATTGATTGGCTACTGTTAAATTTAAATGATATTTTCTAGCTTCTGACAAAATCACTGCAAAATCTTGAGTTGCAAAATTTTGAAACTCGTCCACATATAAATAGAAATCTTTTCTATTAGCTTCTGGAGTATCTTGTCGACTCATAGCTGCAATTAATATTTTTGGAATCAATACTAACCCTAAGAAAGCTGAATTTTCTTCTCCAATAGTTCCTTTAGCTAAATTGATTATTAAAATTTTTCCCTCGTCCATCGCTTTTCTGAAATTAAAAGACGAAGTTGATTGACCAATAATATTCCTCATCATTGTATTAGTAATAAAGCGGCCAAATTTTGATACGATGTAATCCAACACTTCTGATTTATGGAAATCAGAAGTTTGAGCAATTTGATCAGTCCAATATCGTCTTACCATTGGATCTTTTACCTTTGGTAATAATTCTTGAACATAGCTTTGATCAGTTAAACAACGAACGATTTCAATAAAAGTAGCTCCAGGTTCCGACATTACCGTCAACATAATATTACGGATAGCATGTTCAAATCGAGGTCCCACGATACCAGTTTTATAAGGATCGTAAAGTTTATACATCAAATTAATAATTGAAGAGGTTACGAAATCTTTTTGATCTTCTCTTTCACATTCCATTACATTAAAGCCCATTGGTCTATCAGTTTGAGACGGGTCAAAATAAATAACATCATCAACTCTTTCTGGGGGAATACGTTCCAAAATACTTTCATAAGTATCATGTGGATCAATAAAACAAACTCCATGTCCTGCCTTTATGTCTTGTAAAGCCATATCAGCCAATAACCAAGATTTACCCACACCTGTTTGTCCTACTATATAAAAGTGTCGTTGCCTATCTGTTTGAGTCATACAAAATTTCTTAGTTACTCCTCTATAGACATTGTCTCCAACATAAAGACCTTCTTGAGGGGAGTCAACTGGAGCTGGTGCTTTTTTTGCTTTTAGCCAATAAATATTTGGTGTCTCTATCGATTTATTTGGTAAATGAAAAACCGAAGCTACTTCATCAGCTGACAAAATTACCTTATTTTTAATCCAAAAAATAACTGGATATTTGTAGATAAAATCATCCATAAAAAATGATTTTAATCGTATTTTTTTACTTTTAAATTTATTCCAAGGTGACTCAAATTGATCAAAACATGCCTTAATGTTTTCTATGTTCATTTTTGCTGTTTCTTTATTTGGAGCTACTGCAGCTATCCTTATAGCTGCTTCAAAACCAACTTTACTACACTTATTTTCTACCGCTTCTAAATGTCTAGCATCAATTTTATAAGAAGCCTTTTCTGGATTAGACTCGTTTTTCTTAGTATTACTAATAAAACTTTTACCTGGTTTTTTCCAGCCACCATCAGTTGGCAATAATACTATTTGAATTGAGGCTGATTCATCTTTACTTAGTTTTGAAAGAGTAGACGTTACTGCTGCTAATGGATCAGTTGCTATTTCCTTATAACTTTTTAATGGGTGGAAAGGGAGTTTCTTCATCCCCATCCAAGCATATTCTATAAATCCATTTTCTGTATAAATATTTGGTTCTTCAACTACTTTAATATCAGCTCCTGCATAGACACTATAAATTTGTTTTTCGATTAAATCTTGGAATTTTACCGGTATAGAAATATAAAATTTAATATCTTCATCAGTTCCTACAATTTCTAAGGTTGCACTTTCTTGTCCTATAAATCCTTGTAACCACTTTATCTTAGCCGACTTATACATACTCGAAAAAGATCCAATTATTTGTTCCATGGCATCAATCTTAACTTCATTATCTTGAGGTACTGCTACTAATAAAGTTACCAGCTTTAAAGATTTTTCCTCTCTATCTTTCCACTTATACCAAATCAATAACCCATAACCTAAAAGAATTAAAAGCAATAATACCCCAACTGTAATTAACAGCATTAACAACAAACTTACTAATTGATTACCTATAGAATCTACATTCATTCCTGTTTAAATTTTACATTACCGCGTTCTTTTTTGATAATCCTAAGAACAAATTCTGACAACCATCTGCCAGCATCAAATAATGTTTTACTAAAACCACTTGAAAAATCATCTTTTGTCGTTGGTAATACTACCTGTTTTACTGAATTTATTGGTTGTAGGGCCAAGTCGTCATTAGTGTTACTATTTTGGTTATTATTTTGTTGTTGCGGATCAGATTCTATTTTTTCCATCCAGCTTTTAACTTCTCTTGGTACAGTTACCTCTCTGTTCTTTTCCAAGTCCACCATTTCTACTGTCGTATTTACTTTATTTGTCTCAATTTTCTGTTCAATATTACTTTCATTTATTATTTCTTTATTTTCGGGCATGTATACAGTATAAGTTAAACTGTATAATTAACACAATGGTAGAAAATAATACTACTTTAAATAAAGTCAGAAAAATTGACAACAGTCGCCAATGGTTACCGTTTCTTACCACCTTTTTGCTTATCTTTTTAATTTTTCTCTTTGTTTGGTTTCTTCGTGGGGGTAGTTTCAAACTCTACGCTAGTCTTTTCTTTTCCATTTATTTTGTCACTCATCAAATCTGGATCTCCGTCATTTTAATGGGTATTATCCAAAATATCATTTTTCTTCCTCTTCGTATTATTGGTAATAGTTTAAAAAAACCTTTAAAAGATTTTGAAGATGAACTTGAAAAAGTTGAAGGGAAACAAGCTTCATTAGTTTTCACCAAAAAAATTAAAGAGGGGAGTTTACCTATCGTTTTTTATGTCTTCAATTTCTTTGTTAATGCTATTGCTTTCTTTTCTGCTGGAAGAATCTTTTTGATTGATTTTTATTCCGATCCTCTTAAACTTCAAAAAATGAACTTACTTTACAAGTGGGTTCCTTATCCAAATTACCCCCTAAAAGGGATAGATCTTCATGTTCCTCTATTTAAAATTACTGAGACTACTGCTGTTGCTTGGCCAACTATTTTTATGATTATTGGTGGGACTATCCTATTTTCAATTGCTCTTCGACTTTTATGGAGAATTTTTAGAATCTTTTTACGCAATAATAAAAAAATTCTTAACGTTAGGATTCAATACAATAAACTCCTTTTAACCATTGGTGGTTTTGGTGGTGTTGGTATTTTAATTCTTATGTTTATTCTTCGACATCTTCCTACTGATTTCCAACAATTTGTTTTTATTGCTAATCTTAGTCGTCAAAACACCCCTATGAACTTTACCACCGCTGTTGGTACCTTTATTGTTACTATCCATGCTGGTTATAAAAATAATTCCGCCGCTTCCAAAAAAGCCGAGTTAGCTCAAATATCTCCAGAAATCATTAAAAAAGTCTTCAAAACTCAAATGCGTCAAAGCACAAAAAATGCCTTTATTCTTGGTCTCGGTGCCTTTTTTATTACTAATAACATTCCTTCTGCCTTTGAACTTTCTGTCACTACTTTTGAAATCATGTATATGATTTATCCTTATACTTTCGGCCGTTTTCTTACAATGGGTGACCGTCCAGTTAAAAAAGATATTATTCCACCAATCAATGAACCAGCTAAAGCCTAATTTTATTGAAGTTTTAACTAATTATCGTGATTTAGTTTGGCCCTATATTGAGTCCAATCTAAATCAAATTAAAAATTACCCTACCTTTTGCCAGATTGATAAAAAATATCAATCCTTAGTTGATTTTCATTTTGATATGGTCTCAGATTATCCAAAAAGAAAGGGAAAATATCTTCGCCCCACTCTTGTTCTTTTAACTGCTCAAGCCATGGGTTTTGATAAAAATTTAGCCCTTCCTACTGCCGCTGCCATGCAAATTTCTGAAGATTGGATCCTAGGTCATGATGATATTGAAGACCAATCAGAGAAACGTCGTGGTCTTCCTGCTATTCAAAAAATTTATGGTGATCATCTGGCTCTCAATGCTGGTGATAATCTTCACCTTTTAATGTGGCAGGTTTTAGGACAGAATTTTTCTAAATTAGAATTATCAATTGCTCAAAAAATCCATCAAGAATTTTTCGACATGATTAATCGCACTCTTTTAGGCCAAACCATTGAAATTAAATGGACTCAAGACAATCGTTTTGATTTGACCCAAGATGATGTTTTATTAATTGCTGAAAGTAAAACTGTTTATTACACTATTGCCGGCCCCATGCGGCTTGGAGCTATCCTTGCTGGCGCTACCGAAGTCCAATTAGAATCAATTTATAAATTTGGAGTTATGCTTGGTCGTAGTTTTCAAATTATTGATGATCTTTTGGATCTCACCTCTGATTTTGGAGGACTTAAAAATCAACCAGGTAATGATATTTATGAAGGCAAAAGAACTATTATGTTAATTCATTTACTTAATAATATTGATTCTAATAATAAAACCAAACTTCAACAAATTTTATTAAAAACCCGTCATCAAAAAACTGAGGTAGAAGTGAAATGGGTGATTGATCAAATGAAAGAGAACGGTAGTCTAGATTATGGTAAAAAGTTAGCTTCTGATTTTGCTCAAGAATCAATAAAAATATTTGATAATGAACTAAAATTTTTATCAATTGAACCATTTCGCTCCCAAATTAGATCAGGTATTGAATTTATTATTAATCGAAACCATTAATTTTTTATTTTTAATAACAAGGTAGTAATTACTTTCGCGGTATAATAGGCCAGTGGATAATCAAGTCGAAGAAATAAAACAAAAACTCAATATTGTCGATGTCATTAATCGTTATTTGCCCCTCAAAAAACGTGGACATAACCATATTGCTTGTTGTCCTTTTCATGGCGAAAAAACTCCCTCTTTTACTGTTTCTGAAGAACTTCAAATTTACAAATGTTTTGGTTGTGGTGTTTCAGGTGACATATTTTCTTTTTTACAGGAATTTGAAAAAATTACTTTTCGCGAGGCGCTTGAAGAATTAGCCCCTCAAGCCGGAGTTGTTTTAATCAAAAATACTTCTCTCACTCAAGAAGACTCTCTTAAAAAAACCTTATTTAGTATCAATGAACAAGTTGCTAAATTTTATAATTATATTCTTTTAGTCCATCCCTTAGGTAAACCAGCTCTCGATTATGTCTTAAAACGGGGTATTAAAATGGACACTATTAAAGAATTCAAGATTGGTTTTTCTCCAGCCAACCCT
>CAYOXV010000015.1:8133-11453 GCA_964408055.1 uncultured Gammaproteobacteria bacterium
CAAAATCTTTTTGGTCTCCACCTTTCTAAAGATGCCGTTAGGGCTCAAAATTCTGTCATTGTTACAGAAGGGGAATTTGATATGATTTCTCCTTATCAAGCCGGCATTAAAAATATTATTGCTATTAAAGGGACTGCTTTTACTGAAGATCAACTCCATTTACTTCGCCGTTTTACTGATACGTTAATTTTAGCTCTTGATTCTGATTTTGCTGGTTCCAATGCTGCTCGTAAAAGTATTGAGTTGGCCGATTCTCTTGATTTTGATATTAAAGTTTTAGTTCTAGGTGATAAATACAAAGACCCCGATGAGGCTGTTAAATCTGATTTAGATTTTTTTAAAACTCAACTCGATAAAACTATTCCAATTTGGGATTTCATTATCCAATCACAAATTAAAATAAATGATTCCAATACTATTCATGGTAAAAAAGAAATTTTAAGTACGGTTTTACCTTTTTTAGTTAAAATTAAAAATTCAGTTATTAAATCTGACTATTTTAAAAAATTAGCTGATGAAATAGATAGTAGTGAGGAATCAATTTTTGAAGAATCCAAAAAATATTTGGGTGTTAAAACTCCATCAACTGTTATTCCAACTCCATCTTCTTCTCCAGAAATTTCAAATCCTTCTCAGGCTGTTAAATTTGAAGAACTTTTAATCAAACTTATTTTCAGTGCTAAAAATCCTGCCAAACTTTCTCAAAAGCTCAAAAAATATCTTGAGGCAATTAGTGATTCTCGTTTTCAACCCATTGCTCAACAATTATTAAAAATAGACAAGTTTAATCCAGGTGATTTTCAAAAATTATTACCAGCTGAATCTAGAGAAATATTTCAGTCAATCTTTTTAGATACTACTGTTAATCAATTAGAATCAAAATCACGACTTTCCGAAATTAAAAAAACCATCAATCAAATCGATTCAATTCAAATCAAAGATAAACTAAATCTTCTTAATCATCAGATTGCTAAATTTGAAAAACAAGGTTTAAATGATGACTTAGAAAAAGCCGAAAAAGAATATAATCAGTTGATTCATCAGCTAGGTCAGATCCAAATTAAGAAAAGCTAGATTTATTGGTAATTTTCCTATACAATATACGCCATGGCGGCCACCTTAAACATATCCAAGATCAAGCAAACATTATTTGCTCAAGCCAAGAAGTTACACTATCTTACCAATGATGAAATCTTAAATCAAATCCCAGAGCCAGAAAAATATATTGATGAATTAGATAATATTTTTGACTATCTCTTTGAAAGAGGTGTTGATATCTTCGACAAAGTTGAATCCAGAGAAAGTATTGATACTGAAAAAGAAAAATCCCGACCTTCTGACCTTCTAAATTTACTTACTCAAAAAAATAATGTCGATTCAGTTCGCATGTATTTAAAAGAGATTGGTAAAATTGATCTTTTAACATTTGAAGAAGAAGTTTCTTTAGCTAAAGCCATTGAAAAAGGCTCTCAAGCAGCTAGGGAAGGACTCATTAACGCTAATTTACGTTTAGTTGTCTCTATTGCTAAAAAATATATTGGTCGTGGTCTTACCTTTTTAGATTTAGTTCAAGAAGGGAACCAAGGTTTAATGCGTGCTGTTGAAAAATTTGATTGGCATCGTGGTTTTAAATTTTCTACTTATGCCACCTGGTGGATTCGACAAGCTATTACTCGTGCCATTGCTGATCAAGCCAAAACCATTCGTATTCCAGTTCATATGGTTGAAACCATCAACAAAGTCTATAAAGCTACTCGTGCTTTAACCCAAAGATTAGGCAAAGAACCAGAAATTGAACAAATTGCTGAAGAAGTTGGTATTTCTATTGAAAAAGTTGAAGAAATTTACCGAATTTCCCAAGATACTACTTCACTCTCCACCCCTGTTGGTGATGATGAAGATTCATTCTTAGGTGATTTTATCGAAGACACTACTCAAATGTCTCCCTATGAAGAAACTAGTAAAGAATTACTCCGTGAATCAATCGAAGAAGTCTTAGGTTCTCTTGATGAGAGAGAAACTAAAGTTTTAAGTCTTCGTTTTGGTCTCATGGGTGAAACTCCAAAAACTCTAGAAGAAGTTGGTAAAATTTTTAATGTTACCAGAGAACGTATTCGTCAAATCGAAGCCAAAGCTTTAAGAAAATTAAGACATCCCAGTCGTAGAAAGAAATTACAAGATTATTTGGAATAAAATGTCAGATAAAATCATCAAAGTCTCGGCTCATGGTTTTATTAAAAAAGAAGATAAAATTTTAGTTACTCAACGACCATTAGATGATGATTATATGCCAGGATTTTGGGATACCCCCGGAGGTACCATTGAATTTGGTGAAAGATGTACCGACGGATTAGTTAGAGAAATAAAAGAAGAAACTGGGCTAATTGTTAAAGTCGGTAAAATTATTTATTGTTTTGATCACCTTTCTAACCCTCAACGTCATCAATTTACCCTAGTATATGAATGTGAATATATCGAAGGGGAAATTAACCTTGACCCCAAAGAACATCAACAGTTTAAATGGCTCACTCTAAATGAAATAAACAAACTTCCTCAAAAAATCCATTTTTTAGAAGATTTAATTAAATATCTTCAAAAATAATTAGTTTTCTAAATACGTATCGTAATTAAATTCATGAATCGATGCGTTTTCTATTTTTTCTTCAAAATCTATTTCTTTTCCAGTTAATTTACTTTTTATTATTCTAATTGGTCCAGCATGGGTTATCACTAACACTGTTAAATCATTATCTTCCAATTTCAAATCTTCCAAAAATAAATTAATTCTTTTCTTAAAATCAGTCATAGTTTCTACCCCCATTTCTCTATTTATTTTATTTTCTTGGTCTATTTCATCCCAATCAACCGCTCCAATTTCCAATCCAGAATATTCACCCATTTCTCTTTCTTCAATTAATTTTGACATAAAAATTTGCCCATCAATTGGGTATTCATCCAAAATTCCTTCCAATGTTTTTACACATCTTCCCAAAGGGGAACAAAAAATCATATCAATTTTGTATTTTTCTTTTAATTCTTTTCCTAATTTTTCAATTTGTTTAATCCCTTTTTGAGTTAATTTACTTTCATTTGCACCCAATATAAGTTTTTGAACATTAGCTTCAACTTCACCATGTCTTACTAGAATTAATTTCATGTCAGATATTATACTATAAGGTGGTTTTCTAAAATCAACCCAAATGCTATAATCACTCTTAGCCCGTACGCACCTTTTAAAAATTAATATTCCCCTGTAGCTCAATGGTAGAGCGTCCGACTGTTAATCGGCAGGTTCGAGGTTCGAATCCTCGCGGGGGAGC
>CAYOXV010000016.1:0-10814 GCA_964408055.1 uncultured Gammaproteobacteria bacterium
ATGACGTCTTTAATAGTAGGAGAGTCAGTCAAAAATTGAATAAACCGATCAATCCCCATACCCCAACCAGCTGTTGGTGGCATACCATATTCAAGAGCACGAATATAATCGTGATCAAATTGAGAAGCAATTTCAGAACCTTTTTTTGCTAATTCCCCTTCTTCAAGCCAACGATCGGCTTGATCTTTTGGGTCATTAAGTTCGTTATAGGCTTTAAGCAACTCAGTACCACAAACTAAAAGTTGGAAAGAAGAAATCTTTTTGGGATTATCGGCTTTGCGTTTGGCTAAAGCAATCATTTCGGATGGATAATCACACACAAAGGTTGGTTTGATAATTTTAGGTCTGGCATATTCTTTGTAAAGAGCATCAAAACAAGCACCTAAACCAACTACACCTTTCATATCAATTTTGAGTTTTTTGTCTTTGATTATTTTTTTAAATTCGTCTTCAGTTTTTATATTATCTATATTAATACCAGTATGTTTTTCGATAATATCAGTAAAGGTTACTCTTTGAATATCTTTAGAAAAATCAAGATCGACATCTTGAAATTTTAATTTCAAATCACCTTTAATGGATTTAATAACATGTCTAATTAAGTCTTGAGTGAAATCCATTAAAACTTCATAATCAACATAGGCCCAATAAAATTCGATTTGAGTGAATTCAGGGTTATGAAAACGAGAAACACCTTCATTTCTAAAATCACGACTAACTTCATAGACTTTTTCAAAGCCACCGACAATTAATCTTTTGAGATAGAGTTCATTAGAGATGCGAAGATACATATCCATATCCAAAACATTATGATGAGTAGTAAATGGTTTGGCTGAAGCTCCGCCATAAACAGGTTGTAAAATAGGAGTTTCGACTTCCATAAATCCATGATCGTCTAAAAATTGACGCATTTGAGATAAAACTTTAGTTCTGATTTTAAAAACTTCTCGACTTTCTGGGTTGACAATAAGATCGACATAACGTTGACGATAACGATCTTCAACATCCTGAAGACCATGCCATTTTTCTGGTAAAGGACGCATATTTTTAGCTAAAATTTGAAATTCGGAAACATTGATAGTAATTTCACCAGCCTGAGTTTTGAAAACATCACCAGAAACAGAAACAATATCACCTAAATCTAAAAGCTTAGTTAAATCCATTTTTGGACCGAGAATTTTTTCTTGAAAAAAAAGTTGGATTTTACCTGTTTGATCATGAAGATCAGCAAAGAGAATTTTTCCATGACCACGAAGTGACATTAAACGACCAGCAACTAAAACTGATTTATCAAGCATTTTAAGGGCTTGAACGACAGTATTTTTGTCGGCTAAATTTGGTTGAGGGTAAGCGTCAATTTTTAGACTTTTGATTTTGGCAAGTTTATCAAGTCTTTGTTTTTGAAGTTCGTTTAGTTTTATATCTGGCATGATTACATTTTACTACATTAGTTAAGACAAACTATTTTGTAGGTAACTTTACCAGCTGGAGCTTCAACTTCAATTTCATCGTTAATTTTTTTACCAATCAAAGCTTTACCTAAAGGTGATTTGTCTGATATTTTACTGACATTAGGATCAGATTCAAAATGACTGACAATATAAAATTCTTTAGTATCTTTTCCATTAACTTTGACTTTAACTTTGCAACCAATTTGAACAGTTTTACAAGTAGAATCGTTACTAATAATTTTACTGTTTTCTAAGGCTTCAGAAATTTCATCAAGTTGATCATTAACAACTTCTAATTCTTCTTTGAGTTGAGTTGCTAAAACATCCTCGCCTGATTCATCAGGTTGAGCAACTTCTTCAATCTGTTCAATTAATCGAGATTGTTTTTGTTTTAAATCATCTAATTGAAGAGTTAATTTTTGGAAACCTTCTTTGGTTAAAAGAGTTTTAGCATTCATTTTAAATTTTAATGATAAAAAATCTCCCATTATTTTTTAATAACTGGTTGGGAGTTCCAGGGTTGGATCATATATTATGTTAAAGTTTCTCTTTTGTCAAATCAGTTTTAATGAATTACAATTGAGAGTGAAAATGTTTAATTTTTTAAAAGTAACACCTAATAAAAGGAGCGTCAAGGTCGGTAAAAAATATGGGATACTTTACAGTAATCCATCTAAAAATAAAAGAATAATTTTCTATGTCGGGACTACCATAATTTTGATATGTATTGGTTACTTAGGTTATCTATACCAACCATTAATTAAATCAATAGTAAAATATAAAACTGCTAAAAGTGAAGAAGTGGTTATAGAAAGCAATCAAATTGTTAATGATGAATTTTCTATTTTAATACCTAAAATATCAGCTAAGTCAAAGGTAATTGCAAACGTTTCCCCTTATAACCAAAAAGAGTATTTGGAGGTTTTAAATAAGGATGAAGTAGCCCATTCAAAAACTTCAGCACTACCAGGATTAGGTAAGAATAATACTACTTATATATTTGCTCATTCAACACAACAAAGCTTGAATATGGTGAGAAAAAATTCAGTTTTTTATTTATTAGATGAATTAACTACAAATGACTCTGTTTATATAAAATATAATGGTAATTTTTATAAATATAGGGTATACGATAAAAAAGTGATTAGTTACAAAGAGGCCGAATATTTAGAATATAAAGAAGAAGATAAAGAATTATTGATATTACAAACATGTTGGCCAATTGGAACAAATTGGAAAAGATTGCTTATTTTTGCAGAAAAAATTTAGTATTTTGGTATAATCAAGCTTAGTAATTATGGGATTAGATTTATCTTTTAGTGAAAATTATTGGGAAGATTTAGAACGTCATATTGACGGTGATAATTTTGATAAAAAAATTATTAAAAAAGGATTTGATTTTATGTCTGAAGCTCATAAGGGTCAGACTCGTTATTCTGGAGAAGCATATATTTCCCATCCAGCATGGATTGCTAAAATAATAGCTCAGCTTAAAATTGGACAAGAAGCAGTGTTAGCGGCTTTGCTTCATGATTGTATAGAAGACACTCCTATAAAAATTGATGATATTGCTAAAGAGTTTGGTGATGAAGTAGCTTTACTAGTATCGGGGTTAACAGAAGTAAAAAATAAAACTGAAGGGATAAAAATAAATCAAACTAATATTGATGTCTTTAGAAAATTTTTCTTTTCATCAGTTAATGATGTAAGAGTTTTAATAATAAGATTAGTCGATAAACTTCATAATAGTTTTACTATAGAATATTTACCCAAAGAAAGACAAAAAGTATATGCTCAAGACATTTTGAGGATTTATGGACCTCTAGCAGAATACGTAGGGTTACATTATTTTAAAAAGTTAATTGAAGATATTGCCTTTCAAGTTCTCTACCCAGAAAAGGCAGAAAAGATAAAAGAATTGTTTAAGGAGAAAAAAAAGAATGAAATTAAAGCTCTAAATTTAGTTAAAAATGAACTAGAAAAAATATTAAAAATTAATAATATTAATAATACTATTGTAGAGGGACGGATTAAAAGTTTGTATAGTACCTATTCAAAAATAAAGAAAAAAGGAGATGGTTACCAAGTTAAAGACAGGGTTGCTATACGAGTTTTGACCGATAATTTAGTTAATTGTTATACAATATTAGGATTATTGCATGCCAAATATAGATCTTTACCTGAAGAATTTGAAGACTATATTTCAGCTCCTAAACCAAACGGATACAGATCAATTCAAACTACAATTAGTTGGAAAGATAAGATGACAGTTGAAATTCAAATAAAAACTAAAGAAATGCATGACTTTAATGAATTTGGACCAGCTTCTCATATTGCTTATAAAATGGGACAGGGAGTAATTGATAAAGGTCATGGGATGGAATGGGTAAAAGATTTGCTTAAATGGCAAAAAGGCGATGATAATATAAATAACTATAGACTAAAAGTTTTGACTAATTATGTTTATGTATTTACTCCTAAGGGAGATACTATCCAATTGCCAAAAGGAAGCACTGCTTTAGATTTTGCTTATAGAATTCACACTAGTATTGGAGATAGGTGTAAAGGAATAAAAATAAATGGGAAAATGGCTAAAATTAATGATGAGTTAAAAACTGGTGATTTAATTGAAGTTTTATTAGGTAAAAAACTAAATGTAAACAAAAATTGGTTAGATATAGTAAAAACTCCTTGGGCTAGAGATCATATTAAAAAGATGGTTAAAATTGACGAACAGAACTAAAAAATTGATTGTATATACTATATATAGTATAATATAGGACATATGTTTGGAAAAGAGATTTCAGGTACAATTGAATCTTTTAGATATATTTCACCAAGAACAGTAGTGGCGACAAGAGGAGATGCTCCTGGGCAATTTAACCTTTTTGACGAAGAAGTACCTTGTCAAGATTTGCCAGAAATAAGAGAAAATGTTCAAAAAGTGAGAAATATTGGAAATGAAGAAGATGAAAATGGAAGAAGTGGTGAAGCATATAGAGAGATAATTTATAATTACGACCCAACTACAAAAGAACTGAGAGAACACCAATTAAAACTGATAAACCAACAAAAATGGGAAAGGATAAAATCTATTAGGGAACAAATGGGAAAAGATGATGATAACCGTAATTTGTTTCTAATAAAAGCAGGAACCTATATTGAAAATAGTAAGAGTAAAAAAATTAAAAGTAAATTTTTTAAAGGTTATCTAAGTGATGACATTTTGGCAGTAATTAATAGAGATAATAAAAAGTTAGAATTGATCAGATTTTTTTCAAAACCAATTGCAATTGCTTACATACCAGCAAGTGGACAACGTGAGTTTAACTGTATAGACCTAATAGATAAATATGATAGAGATAAAATGTATGAACCAACTAATAGGAAAGATATTTTTCTTTCCCAAAAAACCCCTCACATAAGTTTAAAAAAAGTACGAAATATTAATGATTTTCTTAGTTTATTGGAAAAACGGTGAGCTTCATTGCGAAGTTGTTGGAGTAATTGAAGAGAGGGCGAATCTTTAGGTAGTTTTATCTCCATCCAATTACTGGATGTTTTGGTTATTACTATCTCTTCTTTTTTAGCCAAACCAATTATAGGAAGATTGCATACGGATGTAGCAGCAGAGATTTGTGGTTTACCACCATCAACTAAAATAAGATCTGGAAATTGCCATTCTTCGTGTTTAAGACGACGATAAATAATTTCTTTGATCATAAATTGATCATCAGGAGTGTTTTTAGAATAAATCTTAAATTGACGATATTTATTAGAATCTAATTTCCCATTTTGAAAAACAGTCATAGCGCCAACAAAATATTTAGAACCTAAATTGGAAATATCATAGGCTTCTATTCGATTAAGTTTTTTTAATTGAGGAAAATAAGGTAATAAAGTAAGTTTTAATTCAGCTATGGCTTTTTGGAATCTATCTTCCTTAAGATCAATTGATTGATAAAGATGATTTAAGCTTTTCCATCCAGAAATAACATAATTAATAGAATTAATTTGATCACGTCTAATTTTAGCCATTTCAAAATTTTCCAATTTAGAATAATTATCCATTTCCTTGGTTAAATCTCTAATTAATTTTTTAAAATTACCATTTAAGATCTTTTTAATTTTAGAGATAGTAGTTCGATATTCTTTTAGGTTTGGTTGAGGACCAGGACAAATTCCAAGATGACAATAAAGACATTTTTTATCCCCATGTGATTTAGAATAGTAGGGGAAAATATGACGAATAGTTTTAAGAAGACTCTTAACTGAAGGACTATCTGGAAAAGGACCAAAAAATAAATTATCTTTATTTAAGGTTGATTTAAAAGCAGCCTTAATTAGGGGAAATTTATCTTTAGTAATGGTGATATAGATATAACTTTTATCATCCTTAAGTTGAGAATTAAATTTAGGACGATATTGTTTAATTAAACTTGATTCTAAAACTAAAGCTTCTATCTCTGAATTAACGACATGAAAATCAATATCAGTAATTTCGGAAACTAACTTGCTAGTTTTGTAACCAAGAGCCTCACGATTTTGAAAATATTGAGAAACTCTTTTTTTTAAATTAACAGCTTTGCCAATATAAATTATCTTGCCTTGTTTATTTTTATAAACATAAACACCAGGAGTGGAAGGAATTTTAGTTAAGTCAAACATTTTTTAAGATATTGGCCAGTATAACTACGTTTACAGTTAATGACGTCTTGAACAGTGCCAGCGACAAGTAGCTCGCCACCTTTTTCACCACCTTCTGGACCCATATCAATAATCCAGTCAGCATTTTTGATCATATCTAAATTATGTTCAATAACAACAACAGTGTTACCGTTATCAACTAATTTTCTTAAAACTTTAATTAGTTTATCGACATCATAAAAATGAAGACCAGTAGTAGGTTCGTCTAAAACATAAAGCATTTTGCCATTACCTCGTTTAACTAATTCACGACTAATTTTTAAACGTTGTGACTCCCCTCCTGATAAAGTATTTGAAGATTGACCTAATTCCAAATAACCAAGGCCAACTTCTTGGATAGTAGTTAGCATACGATTAAGCTTGGGAATATTTTTAAAAAATTCAACAGCCTCATCAATAGTCATTTTTAAAATTTCAGCAATATTTTTACCCTTATATTCAACTTCTAAAGTTTCTTCTTTAAAACGACTACCATGACATTCATCGCAGGTGACATAAATGTCTGATAGAAATTGCATTTCAATTTTAATAAGTCCCTGACCTTCACAAACTGGACAACGTCCATTTTTGACATTAAAAGAAAAACGACTAGCATTAAAACCACGAACTTGAGCTTCAATGGTTTGAGCCATTAATTTTCGAATATCATCAAAAATTTTAGTATAAGTAGCAGGGTTGCTACGAGGAGTTCGACCGATAGGAGATTGATCAACTAATAAAACATCAGAAAGACCTTCAGCTCCAGTTAATTTATCAAATTTACCCATAGTTCCATAATAACTACCAAGGATGGCTTTACGGACACCACCAAATAAGGTGTCGTGAACTAAGGTTGATTTACCACTTCCTGAGACTCCAGTAACACAAACTAATTTGTTGAGAGGAAAATCAACATTAACATTTTTAAGATTCCATTGACTAGCTCCAGTAATAGAGATTTTATGGCTAGGATTTTTTAATAAGTTTAAAGATTGATTACTTTCAATTTTTAATTTACCGGAAATATATTTACCAGTTAACGAATTCTTGTTGTTTTTTATTTCTTCTAAATTACCCTCAGCGACAATTTCGCCACCATTTTTACCAGCATATGGACCAAAATCAACAATATGGTCAGCGTTTTTAATAACATCTTCATCATGTTCAACAACAACAACAGTATTACCTAAATCTTTTAATTTTTTAAGAGTACCGATAAGACGATCATTATCACGAGAATGAAGACCAATAGTTGGTTCATCTAAAATATAAAGGACGCCAGTTAAGCCAGTCCCGATTTGACTAGCTAAACGAATACGTTGGGATTCACCACTAGAGAGGGTTCCAGCTTCTCGATCAAGACTAAGATAATCTAAACCAACAGCTAATAAAAATTCCATTCTAGCGGCTAATTCTTTTTTAATTGGAATTAATATTTCTTTTTCTTTTTCAGTGGTTAATTGATTTTCTAAATTATTAAGCCAGTGATCTAATTTCTCAACTGGGAGTTGGGTAATCTGATAAATATTTTGATCCATTATAGTAATAGAGAGAGCATCATGATTAAGACGAGCACCATGACATTCAGGACAACTAGTTTTTATCATAAACTTTTCTAATTCATCTCTAACTCCATCAGAACCAGAATTAACATAACGGCTTTCCATCATCTTGGCTCGCCACTCAGGAAATTTAGATCGATCAATTTGAAACTTTGAACCCAAACCCTTACATTCAGGGCAAGCGCCTTGAGGAGAATTAAAAGAAAAAAGTCGAGGTTCAATTTCTGGGAGAGAAAGATTACAGACAGGACAGGCAAAATTTTCTGAATAAAGAGTATCTACTAATTCTTTGGGTGAGGCGGGGAAATCAAAACCAATATCCTTAACTTCACTAATGATAACTAAACCATTAGCCAACTTCATAGCTTGCTCAACATCATCAACTAGACGATCAGATAGGGCTTTTGGTTCTTTTAAATTATTTCTATTAATAGAAACACGATCAATAACAACATCGATATTATGTTTATTGGTTTTGGCGATACCAAAATCAGAGTAAAGATCAATAATTTGATTATCGACACGAATCCATTTATAACCTTGTTTTTTAAGATTATCAGTAAGACCTTTAAAATCTCCTTTTTTATCACGAACAATAGGTGATAAAACTAAAAAACGATAAAGATTTAATCCTTTAGCTTGAAGAGAAGCAATATCAATTATTTGAGTAACAATTTGACGACTTGTTTGAGGAGAAACTTCACGACCACATTGAGGACAATGGGGATGTCCAACTCGAGCAAATAAAAGACGAAGATAATCATAAATTTCAGTAACAGTACCAACTGTAGAACGAGGATTGTGGGAAATGGCTTTTTGATTGATAGCGATAGAAGGAGAAAGACCTTCAATAAGATCGACATCAGGCCGTTTCATGTTACCTAAAAATTGACGGGCATATGAAGAAAGACTTTCAACATAACGACGCTGACCTTCAGCAAAGAGAGTATCAAAAGCCATAGAAGACTTACCAGAGCCAGAGACTCCAGTAAAAACAGTTATTTTATTTTTAGGAAATTCAAAGGAAACATTTTTTAAATTGTTTTCTCGAGCTCCTTTAACAATTATTTTATCGATCATAATTTTTGAGCGTCCCTAATCTTATCTCTAATTTTTATAGCTTCTTCAAAATTTAAATCAGAAGCAAAAAGACGCATTTGACGTTTTAATTTACTAATATAATTTTTTCTTTGTGGTGGGGTCAAGCTAAGCGGATTAATAGTATTTAAATCTGGTTTAACTTCTGATTGAATTTGTTCAATAATTTGGGGACGAATAGATTTTATCACTGATTTAGGGGTAATATTATTATCTTTATTATATTTAAGCTGAATCTGACGACGACGATTAACTTCTTTAATAGCTCCAGCCATGGCATCAGAAACAGTGTCGGCATATAGAATAACTTGACCTTTAAGATGACGAGAAGCTCGACCCATAATTTGAATGAGAGAAGATTTAGATCTTAAAAATCCCTGTTGATCAGCGTCAAGAATAGCAACTAAACTAACTTCAGGAAGGTCTAAGCCTTCACGTAAAAGATTAATTCCAACTAAAACATCATAATCACCAGAACGAAGATTGTCTAAAATATTGGATCTCTCAAGAGTGGCAATATCAGAATGAAGATAGGCAACTTTAAAATTTTGGCCAGTTTTATTAGGGTCAGATAAATAAGTAGCTAAGTCTTCAGCCATACGTTTAGTAATAGTGACCACTAAAGTTCTCTCTTTATTAGCAACTCGATCTTTAATTTCTTTAATTAAATTGGGGATTTGGTTTTTAGTAGAACGGATATTTATTTTGGGGTCAACTAAACCAGTAGGTCTGATAATTTGTTCGATAATATTATTTTTTGATTTTTCCAATTCATATTTACCTGGGGTAGCAGAAACATAAATGACATTAGAAACTCGCTGTTTAAATTCTTCAAATTTTAAAGGACGATTATCAAGGGCTGAAGGAAGTCTAAAACCAAAATCAATTAAATTTTGTTTTCTAGCAAAATCACCAGCATACATACCACCAATTTGAGGAACGGTAACATGGGACTCATCAATAACAGTTAAAAAATCATCTCCCCAAAGATGTTTAAAATAATCAACTAAGGTGTAAGGAGGGTCGCCTGGTTTTCTGTTTCTATCAAAATAGATGGAGTAATTTTCAATTCCATTTATATAACCAGTTTCTTGAAGCATTTCTAAATCATATTCAACTCGTTGATGAATTCGATGAGCTTCTAAAATTTTATTTTGTTTTTTAAACATTTCTACTTGTTTAGCACAATCAAAACGAATATTTTTAAAAATTTCAGTTAAATCCTTAGTTCCACTAACATATTGTTTGGCAGGGAAAAGTTTAAATTGATCAAAGATAATTTCCTTATTAGTAAAAGGATGACGTTGAATTATTTTAATAAGAGTTTCGTTTTGAAATTCGAGGGATAAAAAAGAATCAGTGTATGATGGCCAAAGTTCAATAATTTCTCCACGGACTCTAAAAGTAGATCTTTTAAATTCCATTTCGGAACGAGTGTAATAAAGTGAAATAAAACTTTCTAAAAGTTGACGACGAGGGTAGTTTTGACCTATTTTTAAAGGAAAGGTCATGTTTTCAAATTCAACTGGATCGCCAATATTATAAATACAACTAACTGAAGCAATGATAATGTTATCTGGCCCAGACAAAAGATTAGATGAGGCTTCTAATCGAAGTCGATCAATAAGGTCATTAATTTGCACTTCCTTAGCAATATAAGTATCAGATGAAGGAAGATAAGCTTCGGGTTGATAGTAATCGTAATAAGAAACAAAATAAGAGACTTTATTGTTGGGAAATAATTCTTTGAATTCTTGATAAAGTTGACCAGCGAGAGTTTTATTGTGAGAAATGACTAAAGTTGGTAATTGAGTTTTTTGAATAACGTTGGCAATAGTAAAAGTTTTACCAGAACCAGTAACTCCAAGTAAAGTTTGTTGACCAACACCAGATGCAATATTATCAGAAAGACGGGCAATAGCTGATGGTTGATCACCTGATGGTTTGAGTTTTGTTTTGAGTTGAAAAGACACAGATAATATTTTATCATGGTTTTGGGTTTTGTTGGGGTAAAAAT
>CAYOXV010000017.1:0-5976 GCA_964408055.1 uncultured Gammaproteobacteria bacterium
GTGAGTCTAAGAGGACTCGAACCTCTGACCTCTTCGATGTCAACGAAGCGCTCTAACCAACTGAGCTATAGACTCTTAAGATAGGAAAGATTATATCAAATTAATTAGCGGATCGGGAAGCACTATGTTCACCACTAAGAAGGTATTGTTCTCCCCCATTCTTTTTATTTCTAGCTTTCCCCCAAAAAGCATTACGACGACTTTTTTTATGGGTGAAACTTTCCATCCAAACTCCGGCATCAGAAATATTTTTACGAAAGTTTTCAATTAATCTTTTTATTCTGAAAAGAAAATTCAATTGATATTGATTATTTTCGGAATTTTCTTCTAGGGGAATATTGACAATTTCTTGATCTAAATTTTCAGTTACATTAATTAGTTTTTTGATTTCTAATCTAATTTCATTAATAGCTGAAACAAGTTCTTCACTTTGTCGATTAACAATAGATTGTTGTTCAACTTGGATTGATTTAAATAAGAATTCCTTATTCCAATTTATAGATTCTGTTTGAGGTTTTGATAGTTCGACACTTTGTCCAGGGAATAAAATACCACTATTATTGACTTTTTTTTCGGTAGAAGTTGTAGGAAGATCTTTAAAAACTTCACTATTAGATCCGTTTTTAATAAAACTTTTGTTTTTTGAATTAGGCTTTTGTCCAAAACCACCTGCCATAATGGCCTATTATAGCAGAAAAGAATTACTTTTTGAGGAAATCAAATACCTTTTGTTGAGTCAAAATGTAATTAACCATGTTTATATTTTGAAGTAAGGCTGGATTTTTGTCGGTAACTTCTTTTATTTCAGTTTCACTAACTTCAATTTTTTCATCTTGAGCTATTTTCTGGATAGATAAATTGATAGTCCATTCTTGAGTAATTTTCTTTTCTAAATTTTTACGATAATCATCAATGTTAGTTTTTTGACTTTCGAGATATTGACTAACAGAAATACCAGCTTGTTGAGCTTGATTGACTAAGTTGGACAATTGGTGTTGAAGATCAGATTCAATTAATATTTCAGGAAGATCGACTTTAGCACTATCAAGGAGTGATTTAACGATTTCATCAGTTTTTTGATTTTCATCGGTAATTTTAGAATCGGTATTAATTTTTTTAATTTTATCTAAATAATTTTTATCTAAATTAATTTCTGGAAGTTCACAGGCAGTAATTTCAATTTCCCAATCAGTTTTAAAATCAGTTGGTTGTTTGTTAAATTTTACTTGAGGTTGAATAATTGGTTTAAGATTATTATCTTTAATGACTTGGGCATATTCTTGGGAAATTACTTTAGAAGCTACTTCTTCAAAAAGTTTTTCAAAAGAAAGTTCTTTCTCAACTACATCCATGGGAGCCTTGCCTTTACGAAAGCCTTTTGATTCAAAATCAGCTTGAATTGACTTTAAAATTTCTTGATGAGTTTTAGCGATTTTGTCTTGGCTAATGGTTAGCTTGACGACAAAGCTTTTATTGGCTAATTTTTCGATATTTGTTTGATTTGTTTTCATAAGTGGTCTTATGATACCATGAAATTGTCGATGAATAAGTTACAACGAACCCTAAAGCGGGTGTTTTTTTTATTTGGATTTTTAATTTTAGGGGTATTTTTTAGTTTCTTTGAAATAGTAGCTTTATCAAAGAACCCAGGTCAAAAAGTATTGGGAGTAACGGCAGAAAATTCAATTAGAGTATTAATTAGTGATAGTGATAATTTTGATGAAGAGAAAATAAAAGTAGAATCTTTAGTCTCAAGTGGTGATGCTAGGCCAATAATAATAAAAAAATATTTGGAGAAATATAATTCTCCAATGGCTCCATATGCAGATTTAATTTATCAAGTGTCTAAAGACTATGGTTTTGAATACTATTGGATAGTGGCCATTGCTCAACAAGAATCAAATTTATGTAAAAAAGCACCAGAAAATTCTTTTAATTGTTGGGGGTATGGAATTCATAAGAAAGGGACGTTAAGATTCGAAAGTTATGAGCTAGCTATAAAAAGTTATGCTGAATATCTAAAGAGAGAGTATTTTGATAAGGGTTTAAACACTCCAGACTTAATAATGAAGAAATATTGTCCAAGTTCAAATGGTTCCTGGTCTTATGGAGTTCAGCAATTTATAGATGAGATGGAAAATAGTAACTTTGGTGTGTAATTAATTAGTATCTTGACATTCTTATAATATTTGATATACTACACATTAGATCTCGGGGTGGCTCCTCTAAAAGCATGCTCTGAGATTTTTTTTGGTCTCAATTCTCCCCTATTTAGTTAAATTAAGAAATTTTTTAAAGAAACAAATAAAATTAAAGAATTAATTTTTGTGTTAAAATCAAGCCTATGGGAACAATATCAACAGCACAATTTAAAAGAGGTATTTATATTATTTTTCAAAACGAGCCACATATGGTGGTAGATACTTTTTTTGTATCTCCAGGTAAAGGTTCGGCTTTTTATAGAACTAAATTAAAAAATTTATATACTGGAAGAACAATTGAATATACTTATAAATCTGGAGAAAAAGTAGAAGAAGTATTAGTAGAAACAAATGAAGCAGAATATTCTTACTTTGATGGTTCTAACTATGTTTTTATTGAACCAAGAACTTTTGAACAATATATTGTTCCGGTAGATGTTATTGGTGAAGATAAGGTTTATTTAAAAGAAGGCCTTTTGTATAGAATAAAATCTTATGACGATAAACCAGTAGGTGTTGGTTTACCTAAAACAATTGCTTTTAAGATAGTTGAAGCAGAAAATTCAGTTAAAGGTGATACAGCTACTAATGCGACTAAACAGGCTATTTTAGATACTGGTATGAAAGTTCAAGTGCCTTTGTTTATAAAATCTGGTGAAGAAATTTTAGTAAGTACAGAAACAGGACAATATTTGTCTCGAAAATAATTTTTAGTGCCGCAGAGAGGACTCGAACCTCCATGTCTTTCGACACACGGTCCTAAGCCGTGCTTGTCTACCAGTTTCAACACTGCGGCAAATTGATTTCTCTAATCTGGCACCCAGCACCACTAAAAAGTGATACCGAAGGTACCAGATTACAAAAATCAATGTGTGGGTCCGGCGGGACTTGAACCCGCGACCAATCGCTTAAGAGGCGACCGCTCTACCAACTGAGCTACAGACCCGATTTGTGTACGCCTAGAGGGAATCGAACCCCCATCACTAGTTCCGAAGACTAGTGCTCTATCCATTGAGCTATAGGCGCAAAATTCCCAATTTTCGTGTATCCTCAGCAGGGATCGAACCTGCGACCTTCTCCTTAGAAGGGAGACGCTCTATCCAACTGAGCTATGAGGACAAGAGTCTTACCTTGGTATTTTACCAAAATTTGGTAAAAAAGCTTTTAATTTTGTTAACTAGATTAAATTGAGGATGATAGATGGCAGCATTTTGAGAAAAAGATGATATCTCAATATTGGGGAGATTTTCCCAAGAAATGTTTAATTTTTGATTGAATTGATTTTTTATTTTAAATTTAAAGGTAAATATTTTAATTTGATTGGGATAAATTAAATCACTAGTATTAGTGCATAACGGACTGACTTCAACTAAATTATCATCAATAATTGGTTTGATGCAAAAGTTTGTTTCTCCCCAAACGGATTGGCCAGTATTTTTAAGACTGATTTGACCAGTATATTCATTGTTTCCAAAAATTAAAAAAGGAAGTTGAGTTTTATAAAGTTCATATTTGGTGATCTGTTGAGGATAATTTCTATTTTTTGGTTGATCAATAAGAGATTGATAAGATGAATAAAGTTTTTGATCTTGATCAAGCCAAGAAAAATGATCAAATGGCTCTTGAGTGTAGTTATAAATAAATGGGGTGACTGCTTTTATTTTTGGGTCTTTAGACCAAATATTAAGTGATTGTTGTAAAAAATTAGCAGTGGTTGTAGTAGTGTAATAATTATTTTTTTTATCAATTCCTTCTTTATGGGGCCAACCAGTTTCTGTTATAAAGACAGGGAATTCTTTGTTGACGCCTAATTTTTTAAGGAAATCTAGTTCCCAAAGATAACCGAGGATACTATGTTGACCAGTGTCTTTTGGAGTGCCAATAAAACCATGATTAGGATAGGAATGAGAAGCAATTCCATCGATATTATCAAAATAATTAGGGTTGTAACTGTAAATTTCTTGGTAAAAATTTGAAGCGGATTTAAAATCGGGTAGATTTTCGGGAGCGGCTAAATCAAGGGCTCCACTTAGGATAAAGAAATTTGGATTTACATTTTTAAATTTTTGATAAGCATAAATAGAAGTATCAACATAATTTTTAACATTGACTTCCCCACCCCATTCTTGACCGTGATTAACTTCATTAAAAAGGATAATATATTGATCCTTGGTCGGCCAATTAAGAGAATTAAGAAAATTAGCTAAATTATCAATATCAGAAAAACTAGGTGCTTTCCAGTTATCTCCATCGCCGATAGTAGCTAATCTTAAGATAGGAATTAAATGGTATTTTCGGCAATTATCAAAAAAATTTTGCCAAGTTTGTTGGTTAAGTTGATTAATAGGAATGACAATAGTAACCCATCCCCAATCACCCCCACTAGAATTAACAATGTCTTTAACATTAGTTAAATCTTCTGTTTGAGTTAAATGAAGACCAAAGATATTTTCAGATGCTAAAATAGGCTTATTAAAAATAAGCCAAAAAGATAGCACTAAAATTAAGAAAGTTATTTTTTTCGTATTTAATTTTAACAAATGACTAAAGAAGAAATTATTAAAATGAAAATATCTCGAGTAGAAAAAGAGATTCGAGATACTCCTTATGATAAATCGAGTGAACATCACCATGGAGTATTAAAGGCAAAATTAGCCAAACTTAAGGATGAACTTGAAGGTCCAATGAATAAAGGTGGCGGTGGTGGAATTGGTTATGCAATTAAACATTCTGGTGATGCTTCGGTAGTGTTAGTAGGATTACCAAGTGTCGGAAAATCAACTTTATTAAATAAAATAACTAATGCTGAATCAAAGGTGGGAAATTATGATTTTACAACTTTAGGTGTAGTGCCTGGGATGATGGAATATAAAGGAGTAAAGATCCAAATATTAGATTTACCAGGAATTATTGAAGGGGCAGCTGGGAATAAAGGCTTTGGTCGAAAAGTAATTTCAGTTATAAGAGCCTCAGATTTAGTGGTTTTGATGACTGATATTCAAAGAGTAAATTGGTTAAATGTAGTTTCCCAAGAACTTTATAATGCTGGAATTAGGTTAAATGTAAGACCACCAAAGATAATGGTTCATAAAACCCACAAAGGAGCCTTACAAATAATTGATCCTTATAATTCTTTTGATAAAGAAGAAATAAGTGATATCGCTAAAGAAATGGGTTTGAGTAACGCTATTATTCAATTGGGTGAAAAGATTGAAAACGTTGATAGATTGATTGATGGATTAGTAAAAACTCGAAAATATATGCCAGCAGTAGAAATAATTACTAAAATGGATTTGGCAAAACCAGTGGATATAAAAAAGATTCCTGATCGAGTTTTAAAAATGTGTGTAGGTGAAGATTTGGGGATGGAAGAATTTAAAGAAAGAATTTGGCAGGGATTAGGTTTAGTAAGAGTTTA
The DNA here is from genome assembly GCA_964408055.1 of uncultured Gammaproteobacteria bacterium. Lineage (GTDB taxonomy): Bacteria > Patescibacteriota > Microgenomatia > UBA12405 > UBA12405 > WARW01. The sequence continues at coordinate 5,620 of CAYOXV010000017.1, forward strand.
TTTAAAAAAAGATAGGGTTAGTGAAGCCGATAAAAATGAACCTTTGATTATTAAGAATACTTATACATTAGATCAAGTTTTAAAAAGAATTTCTAATCAAATGAGAGATGATGTAAATAAGGCTTATATTTGGGGTAAAAATGCTAGATTTCCAGGGCAAGAAGTGTCTTTTAAATTTCAGGTGTTTGATGAGATGGAAGTTTATTTTGGCAGATAGAACGGATTTTCTGAGAACGATTAGATAAAACTTCTTTAGAAATCTTAGGTGAATTTTCAAATAAGATTCGAGCTTTAGTATTTGGACGAGGAGAGAATTTAAAGGTGTGAATTTTAATAAAACCAATTTTTTGACATAAA
>CAYOXV010000017.1:6076-8955 GCA_964408055.1 uncultured Gammaproteobacteria bacterium
GTAGTTTGATCTAGAATGTTTTTAATTAGATCAGAAAAGTTATATTGATATTGATCAATATTAACTCCAGTAATAATAATTTCTTGATAACCATCTTGAACTGCTTTTTTAACAGTATTGATTGCTTTTGGAATTGACAAAGAAAAAAGTTGAGGACGTTTAAAAGGAACAATACAGTAAGAACAAAATTGACTACAACCAGATTGAATTTTTAAAAGGAAACGGTTGGTGTGACTAAATTTATCTTTAATATTTGGGGTATAACTTGATTGTAATTCTTTTAATAATTTTTCTTTTTGATCATTTTTAAAAACGGAAACATTATCCAGATCTTTAATTTTGTCTAAGTTGGCACAACCAGTAACAAAAATTTTGGCTAAGGGGTAAAGTTTTTGTAAATGTCTAACAGTTCCAAGCGATTCGATTTCTCCTTTTTTGGTGATAGAACAGGTATTAATTAAAACAATATCAGGATTTGTTTTGGTGGGTAAATAACCTTGATTAATAAGAGTTTGAGACCATTGATTGGTTTCAGCCATATTGACCCGACAGCCAAAATTGATGGCTAAAAAAGTTTTTGACATGATTTATTTATTACGAGGATGAGTTTTAACAAACTCTTTAATGTAGTCGATTATATCAACAGTGGTATCCCATCCAAGTTCTTGACGAGCTTTATCAGGAGCTTCTCCAGACTCGATTCGACCAGGATAAGCATCTATAAATTTAATTGGACCACCAAAGCTTTGGGCTATTTCAATAACAGAATATTCTTTTTTGTTTTTTAGAGCATAACCATCTCCGTTGGCTTTTTCTGCAGCTAAAATAATTCCATTAGCTAAATCTTTAACATAGGTATAATTACGTTTTTGAGTTCCTGGTTTATTGACAGTGAATTCTCCTCCGTTAAGATAAATTTGTTCAAATTTAGCGATAACAGTGGCATATTTTCCAATACCTTTTTCTCGGGGTCCAAAGGCATTATAAAAATAACAAATAGCATAAGGAAGGTTGTACCAACGGCCATAATTATTGATTAAGTCAACATTAGTAGCTTTGGTAAAAGAATAAGGGTTGGCGTTACGTTCTTCACCCTTACTAGCAAATTTAGTACTAGAAGCGGCATAAACTAATTTGCCAACTTTTCTTTGACGACAGAATTCAACAACAGCAAAAGTACCGACAATATTCATGTCGTAAACTTTTTCTACATCATCAAAAGAAGGACTAATTCGAGCATATTCGCCTAAGTGAAAAATAATATCTGGGGTTTCTGGGATTAATTTGTCAATGTCTTTGGTATGACCAACGCGATATTCAGCTCCATTAATATGATTTTCTTTACTACCATTAAAATAATTATCTAAAGAAATTACTTTATTATTTGGATCTTTAACGAGTTGTTCAATAATGTGTGAGCCAACATGTCCGGCTCCCCCAGTAACTAAAATTGTTTTCATAATTTTATTTTCTCCCTAACCAATTATATTTTAATTTATCAAAAGTGCCATCTTTTAATGCATCCCTAATTTTTTGTGTGGTATTAATCATAAAACTTAAGTTATGAATAGTCATAAGGCGATAACCTAATAATTCTTGAGTCTTAAAAAGATGATGAATGTAAGCTTTGTCATATTTTTGACAAGTAGGACAATGACATTCAGGGTCTAGAGGAGTTTGATCGAATTTATATTTAGCATTCATAATTTGGCTTCTGAAATCATTTTTTAGATCATATTTGGCATCACCAGTGCGATTTAAAAATTGACCACTTCGACCCATGCGGGTAGGTAAAGTACAATCCATGGAAGTAATCCCCTGTCCAAAAAAATCAAAAAGGTCATCAATTTCTCCGACTCCAAGAAGGTGAATTGGTTTACCAGTTTTTAGAGCAGTAGGTAAAACCCATTTAACAGCATCTCGCATTTTGTTTTTTGGTTCACCAACAGAAACTCCACCAATAGCAATACCATCAAAATCTTGATCACAAATAAATTTGGCTGATTGTTCTCGAAGATCTTTGTAGTAACTACCTTGAATAACACCGTAAAGTTTTAAATCTTGACCTAATTTTTTATTTAATTTTTTATGTTCTTTAAGAGAGCGGATAGCCCAACGATGAGTTCGATCAAGAGCTTTTTGAGAATACTCTTTGGTGGCTGGATAGGGAGTACATTCATCAAAGGCAATAATATAGTCAGCAGCTAGATTATGTTGGATTTGGATTGATTTTTCGGGAGTGAAAAAATGAAGAGAACCATCTAAATGAGATCTAAATTCGACTCCATCTTCACTAATTTTGATTAAAGAACCAGCACCATTATGATCTTTACCAAGAGAAAAAACTTGAAAACCACCAGAGTCAGTAATAATTTTTCCGTCCCACCGGGTAAATTTATGAAGTCCACCAAATTTTTTAACAGCCTTATCTCCTGGTCGTAAATAAAGATGGTAAGTATTGCAAAAAAATATTTCAACACCAATAGCTTCAAGTTCTTCTGGGGTGAGTGATTTGACGGTAGCTTGAGTCCCAACTGGAACAAAAGTAGGTTGCTTCAACATAGACTAGATTATATCATCGGCATCTTGTTATAATATGGTCACGTTTTTCAGCCGCAGTGGTGAAACTGGTATACACGCAAGACTTAAAATCTTGTGCCTTTAAAAGCGTGGGGGTTCGATTCCCTCCTGCGGCACAGTACTTTAAATAATAAAAACGGGGATTGGCGCAATTGGCTAGCGTGCACGCTTTGGGAGCGTGAGGTTGCAGGTTCGAATCCTGTATCCCCGACTTTAAAATTTGCGGGTATAGTTTAGTGGTAGAACGAGAGATTTCCAATCTTTCGGCGGGGGTCCGATTCCCCCTACCCGCTCCAAAA
>CAYOXV010000017.1:9055-10563 GCA_964408055.1 uncultured Gammaproteobacteria bacterium
AGGAAATTGAGGAATGTCGGAAGAATTTAAAAGTTTGGTGACTTGATTGATAATGGTTTGGGCAGTGTAAGTGAGACTCTGACTATTTTCCTTAATTCGATTGGTAACAATGAAATCAGCTTTTTTGGCCGCTTTTTTAATTTCCCAACCAGTTTTATTTAAACGAGAATCAAGATCATTAGTTGATCTTTTTTGAATCAACCATTCTTTATATTGAGAAAAATTCATATCTGGCATAACAAAAACTTTGAGAGTAAATATTTTAGTTTCAGTGGTATGAGAGATATATTTTTCAACTTTTGACCAACCACTCATTTCTATTTGAGAATAGACTATTGGAGAGGGATGTTTAATAGCCTCGTCTAGATTTTTTTTAGGAAGACCATAAAATGTTTCTCCCCTTTTGATATATTCTAAAAATTCTTGATTTTTAATTGACTGACGAAATATTTTTTGATTTTCGAAAAAATAATAATCTTTATTATGGACTTCTCCTTGACGAGGAGGTCTTGAAGTTCCGGTGATGGTTTTTAAAAATAAATTTGGGGCTAGTTTCTCCATTTCTTCACGGATAGCGTCTTTACCTCCAGCAGTGACGCCGGAAAGTAATAACATGACTTTGTCATACTTTTGATTAAACTTTTTCTTTTTAGTTTTAGGAGATGACCAAAGACCATATTTATCGGGATGAGGAAAAAATTTTTGATAATCGGAAATAATCTCTTTAAGATGGTGAGGTAAGAGGCGAAGATTTTTTTCTGTCAAAACTTTAATGATATCTTTACCAGATTCAATTTCTTTTTTGGAAATATTAGATTTCATTTATTTTTTTATCTAAAATAATATCATTTTCTCCAAAAATAAATTCAGCTTGAATAGTTTTCCCAGATAAAACTAATGGTAACCAGAATGGATCATCAGGCCACATGGATTCATAAGGAATTTTATCTAAATTAAACCATTGAGGTTTCATTTCTTCGGTTTCAACTGGTTCTCCTTGCCATTCTTTGGTTATATAAACTAGAACTTGTTGGTCCCATTCTGGTTTATTTTTAAAATAAAAATCTAATGTTCCGACTTGAATAATATTTTTTGGTATAACACCAATTTCTTCTTCGGTTTCACGGATAGCAGTTTCTAAAATAGTTTCGTTTCCTTCTTGTTTTCCACCATAACCATTCCATCGATTAACTCCAAAACCACGTTTTTTCATGGCTAAAAGAATTTTATTGTCTTTGAGTAAAAAAAGAAGAGTGGCTTGTTTCATGGTTAATTTTACACTGGATTATAAATGATAGAATATCTTTGTTTGCCAGGGTGTTGAAATTGGTAGACAAGCATCGCTCAGAACGGTGTGTCGTAAGACATGGGGGTTCAAGTCCCTCCCCTGGCACAAAATAACTTTATTTTGATATAATAATCTCACTTCTAAGCCGAAGTAGCCAAGATGGTCACGGCACTGGTCTGAAAAACCTGGGATGTAGGTTCGAGTCCTACCTTCGGCACAA
>CAYOXV010000018.1:0-10457 GCA_964408055.1 uncultured Gammaproteobacteria bacterium
TATGTCAAAAATACCTTAATTAATGTTTTTGAAACTTTTGGCTTTCTCCCTTTAGAAACTCCAGCTCTTGAATATGCTTCTGTCCTAAAAGGAAAATATAGTGGTGAAACTGATGAAAAACTTGGCTATTTCTTTAAAGATAATGGAGAAAGAGAAATTGGTCTTCGTTATGATCTAACTGTTCCTGTGGCTAAAGTCTTAGCTATGTATTCTAATCAAATTCAATTACCTTTTAAGCGCTACCAAATTCAACCAGTTTGGCGAGCTGAAAATACTCAAAAAGGTCGCTACCGTGAATTTATTCAATGTGATGTTGATACCTTTGGTACCAACTCTCCTGTTAGTGATGCTGAAATAATTTCTCTCATCTATAATGCCACTCAAAAACTTGGTCTTAAAAATGCTTTAATCAAAATAAACAGTCGAATTATTTTAACCGACATTTTAACCAAAAGTGGTATCGAAAAAGACCAAAATTTGATTCTTCAATCTCTCGATAAGATAGACAAAATTGGTGATAATGGAGTAAAAGAAGAGCTCAAATCAAAGAATCTATCTCCAAGCCAAATAGATAATCTCTTTAAATATATCAAAGAAGCTCAGTTAGATAACCAATTGACCCAAATTTTTTCCAAAATAAAATCCCTCGGAGTCCCCGATTCCGCTTATGTTTTTGACCCCACCCTTGTTAGAGGTTGTGATTATTACACCAGTACTATTTTTGAAATCAGTGTCTCAGAGGCTAATGGTTCTATTGGCGGTGGTGGTCGTTATGACAAATTAATCAAAACCCTTGGTGGTCCAGATATTTCTGCTGTTGGTTTTTCTTTTGGCTTTGAAAGGGTCGTTGATGTCATTAAAGATTTAAATCTCCTCCCTCAAACCAACCAATCCAAAACTAAAATTTTAATTGCTAACTTTGGACCAGAAACTGAAAGCAATATTTTAAATCTAACCTCCCAACTTCGCGATCAAGACATTGCTTCAATTATTTACCCAGATAATGACAAGCTTCCAAAACAAATTAAATACGCCATTTCCCTAAATATCCCCTACTTAGCTATTATTGGCACTGATGAAGCTAAAAATAATCAAATTACTCTCAAAGATCTAAATACTACTAAACAAACTACTACAAACTTAAAAGATTTAATCAAAATCTTAAAAGATTAATAATTTCTGCTATAATAACCCCTATGAAACAAGGAATTCACCCAAAATATTTTGCAGATTGCCAAGTCACTTGCGCTTGCGGCAATAAATTTACTACTGGCTCAACTATTGAAAAAATCGAAGTTGATGTTTGTTCTAAATGTCATCCATTTTTCACTGGTCAACAAAAGTTTGTCGACATCAAAGGAAGAATTGATAAATTTAAAGAAAAAGTTGTCAAAGGTAAAGCTTATCAAGATAGTAAAAAACCTAAAGTTAAAAAAACTAAAAAAGTTAAAAAATCAAATTAGCCATTTCAAGCCGCCGGAATTAATCCTTAATTTTGACGGCTTTTTGTTTAAGATTAATTAATAAATAAAATGCCAACCATAAACCCTAATATTGCTATTATGGAATTCTATCCCGGTCCTGGTGGACAGGAAGCTACTATTTGGTCTGATGACCTCATGAATATGTATATTCGCTATGCCAATAAAGTTGGTTGGAAAGTATCACAAATCGACGATAAGATTATTCAAATATCTGGATTTGATGCTTATAACCAACTTAAACATGAAGCTGGTACTCACCGAGTTCAACGAATTCCTATAACCGAAAAACGTGGTCGTCTTCAAACTTCTACCGCTTCTATTGCTATCATGCCCAAAATTGATTCCAAAGAAATTAATTTTAAAATGGAAGATGTTGTTATTACAGCTTGTCGAGCCGGTGGAAATGGTGGTCAAAATGTTAACAAAGTTTCTACTGCTATTCATTTAGTCCACAAACCTACTGGATTAATGTTTGATGTCAGAACTGAAAGATATCAACAACAAAATCGAGAAATTGCCCTAGAGCTTCTTAAAACTAAACTCTGGCAAATTGAAGAAGAAAAACGTGCTTCTCAAGTTGCTGGGGGTAGATCAAATGTTAGTCAATCAAGTCGAGCTGATAAAATTCGTACTTATAATTATCCTAGAAACCAAGTTAAAGATCATCGTATTGATAAATCATTCAACAACCTTGATCAAATTATGCAAGGTGCTCTTGATGACCTCTTTTTAGAACTCACTGTTCTTGATCAACCAGAAGAGAATAAATAATAATTTATTTTTCTATTTTTTCACCTTTATCCAAATTAAAGATCTCAACAATATTTATTAATATTGCCGATTTAACGTCGTAATCATTACTTTTTTGAACACACATATCAAAATATTCTCCAGATGAGAAAATTTCTACCTTACCTTTAACTCTAAAATATCCCCCAATAACACAAATATTTGGGTTTTCTTTAAGATTTTTATTTGTATTATTCATCTGACAATCTGCCACCAATAATTTACTATCTATAAAACCTAAAGAGACAACAATATTAGCATTTGGAATCCCTATTTTTGATGACGTTGCTAAAATTATTTCTTTACCTTCTTTAAAATTATCTTTCCAATTCATATTTTATTGTTTTTATTATTAATATAATTTTATTTTCTCATTTTTTCTACCAAAAAACTTAATACCTGATTAGTTCCTTTTAAATCTGGTTCTTCAGCTAATATTCCCATTTTTCCACTTGTTCTTATAAAATCTTTAATATCCTTATGGCTATTACCTGGAGCCAAATTAATTTTTACTCTAATATTTTTCATTGATGTTTCGTCATTTTTACCATCGCCAAGATAAATCACTCCTTCATTCCCTATTAAACTTTCCATTGCCGTCATTTTATCTACTCCTTTTGGAGTAATATCAACTGCTGTTGATGAATTAGTAATTATTAAATTATCAACTAGGTATTTATCCATTTTTTCTTTCAATAAATCTCTAAATTTATCTGTATCTCTTTTCCCTTCACTATTAACAGGTGAATTAAAAGATACTCCCAAAAATTTACCCTCTTCTAGTATTCCACCGAGACTTTCACCAAATTGAATTATTTTATCTCTATTTTTTTGTAATAATTCAGTGCTTACCTTATCAACATTAGAAGCTATTTCATAATTTTTTGTCTCATCATCATAAATAATTAACCCTCCTTCAACCACACTTTTATCCATTCGAACTCCACCTTCATCAGGAAAAAAGATATTAATCAGTCTTTTTGAAAACTCTAACCCTCTTCCAGTTGATAATCCAACCTTAATGCCTTTATTTTTTAAAGATTTTATATTTTGTCTAAATAATTCTATACTATCAAAATTTTCTTCACTCCATTCTTCTAAAGTTTTTCGATTAACTACTGTTTCCAAACCACCCTCTATTAAACATCCATCGACATCCATTAATAAATATCCAACAGTACTTTTCTCAATTTCAATATTTCGATTACCATAAACTTCTATTTCATTATTCATAATTTCTTTTTTAATTTTACTATAGTCTAACTTTTTAACTTCTCCCTCTAGCAGTTATCCCTACAATATCTCCCAACCTTTCCAAAACACCTCTTTGTTCCAAAATATTTCTTTTTTTTTCTTCATATATTTCTAAAAATCCATTTGCTTTTTCAGCCGGTAATTGTACTTCATCTTCTGACATTTCTTGCATTCTTTCAAAACATCTTTCTAGAATTCTAAGATCCGTTATCTTCACAGCTGTCAACCCAATAGCCACCGCTGCTCTTGTATTAGGGTCTTCACTTCTAATATTTTTAAGTTTTAAAAATTCTCTAGCCAACAAATCACCATTTTTATTATTTTCCAAAGATGTAATAAGATTATTTACTCCTCCATATTCATCATCACTAACAGCAGCTATAAAATTTTTTACATCATACTCAGCACTAATTTTTGGATCTAATTTCTTCGGTTTCTCTTTTGGAAAACACTCATATTCCATCATTTTATTCTTTTTTCTCTAAAAAAATAATCACTTCTATCTCTTTTTTATCTCTCACATATTTTATCTTTATTTCATCCCCAATCTTTTTTTTACTTATAGCTTTAGCAATAGAAATTTCCCCTCCTTCACTTATTTTCTCTCCATCAATTTCTATAACTATGTCCCCTGTTTTAATCCCAGCTTTCTCAGCTGGACTTCCTTCAGCTACTAATTGGATATAATTTCCAATAGGAATATTATTTACTTCAGCTTCTTTTTTAGAAATAGTCTTGTAAGCTACTCCTAAATATGGTCGATCAAACTCTCCTGTATTTCTAAAATTATCAACCGAAACTTTAACCAAATTAATTGGTAAAGCAAATCCAATACTTTGTCCATTTTGAGATACTGCCACGTTTACTCCAATTACCTTTCCACTCGAATCAAACAATGGACCTCCAGAATTACCTGAATTTATAGCTGCATCCACTTGAATTACATCCTCTAATCTTTCTGATTCTACCCCCACTCCACCAGCTGTAATCCCTCTATCCAACCCTGAAATTACTCCCTTAGTTACCGTTGATCTAAATTCTCCCAAAGCTGTTCCAATCGCAATCACCGTCTGTCCTACTTTTAATCTATCTGAATCCCCCATTTCTACTGGAGCTAAAGCTGTTTTATCAACTTTTAATATTGCCAAATCATTTATTGGATCTCGATAAATATTAACCACTTCAACCACTTCATCTTTACCAATAACTACTTTATATTTTGCACTTGTATCTGAAACCACATGTTTATTAGTTACTATTAATCCGTCCGAACTAATAATAAAACCAGTCCCCACATCTTGTTCTATATTTTGTTGACTCAGATTAAAAATATTACTAATATTTTTATTAATTGATACCGTCACTACACTCCCAGTTGCCTTCTCTACTACCTTTGTTACCACCGACTCCTCATCTACTATTTCTTGGGTTTTTTTAATTAATGGATTTTTATTATCAAATTCTTTTTGAATTTTAATTCCAACTATTACCCCTCCTCCCAAAATCAATATCCCTAAAATTATTATTAAAACTAATTTAATAACTTTTTTATTCATTTAATACTTCAATCGCTTTATTTAATTGTAAATCTTCATCACTATCTATTTCCAAACTATCTTCAATTTCAACATCTACTTCAACTCCATCACCATGAATATTCTTTCCACTAGGGAGTAACCATTTAGCTACTGTTATATGAATTCCACTACCATCAGAAAAATCTTCTGGTTGTTGAACCGTCCCTTTACCAAAAGTTTTTACTCCCACCAATTTTGCTCTACCATATTCTTTTAAAGCTCCTGCTAAAATTTCTGAAGCTGAAGCTGATCCACCATTAACTAAAACTACTAATTTTTCACTTAATAATCCTCCCATTGATTCATCAACCTTATACTCTTGAATTACCCCTTTAGTTGTTTCCTGTTTAACTATCACCCCACTCTTAATAAAATCAGAAGCCACTAAAACACTCCCCTCTAAATATCCTCCAGGATTATTCCTTAAATCAAGCACTACCCCTCCAAAATCACTTCTCTTCCCTGATTTTATTTCTTCAACTACACTTGGCCATTCAGTAAATAATTTTTCTGTAAATTTATTAAGTTTTACCCAAGCAACCCTTTTCCCATCTAATTCTTTCCATTCTAGTTCCACACTCTTCACCACAATATTTGCTCGTTTTAAGGTCACATCATAGGCCGCTTTTTCACCTTCACGATACATGTTTAAAGTAACTTCTGTCCCAATTTCACCTCTTATTATTTCCACTGCTTCACTTAGACTAATTCCAGTAGTATCTTTTTCTATATTTTTATTCTTATCAGTAATCTTTAAAATTAAATCATTAGTTTTAATTCCTGCTTTCTCTGCTGGGGTTCCTGATAAAGTTGTCATTACTGCCAAAGTTTTATCTTTATAGCCCAAAGATATCCCCACCCCACCAAATTCACCAGCTAAATCTTCATTAGAGCTCTTGTTTTCTTCTGGAGATAAAAATACTGTATATGGATCATCTAAAGACTCCACCATCCCCTTAATCACCCCATACTTCATCTTTTCTTTATCAATTTTATTTTGATCTAAATAAAGCTCTGATAATCTATCTTTAACTCTCCACATTAAAGATAAATCAATTTGATCATTACTGACAATACTATAGCCTTGTCCCACCCTATAACTAATTAAAGATACTACCGATAATAAGGCTAAAATTAAAAATATATTTCTTATTTTTCTAAATTGCATTATTTATTCTATCACTAATAATAGTCGACCCAACCTTGAATTTAACAAAAATTTATATTCTTTTTTTAAAAAATTTTTAAATAATTCTTGCCAGTCCTCATCCTTTAAACAAATTACTGGCATTTTTGTTCTCAAGTCCTCATTCTTTAAATTTGTTACTACTCCGACTACTCCCACCACCTCAGCTTTTAATAAAAAGGATGGGTCTAAATTGTCGGTAAATAATAATTTACCTTCTAACCCAAAATTAAGTTGATTCACCTTATTAATTAATTTAACTTCTGCTGTCCCCCAAACCTTCCCTTCAACCAATCCCTCTCCATTAAATTCTCTCGCCCAAAAATCTAAAACTATTTTTTCTGGTTCAAGTTTAGAAACCTTTGATTTAACTGGAACCAATATATCCCTCTTTTTTTCTTCCTTTATTTCAATCCTTAAATTCCCAAATTCATCAATCTCTAAAAAACTTCCACTTATTGGGAAACAAACCTTACTTAAAGAAAATAAACCTCCAGTAGTACAAATTAAATCACCCTCCCCTACCTGGCTTTCTTTAAATTTTTCATTTAAACTAACTAATTTATCTGTCCCTAATTTATTAAAAATATGAGAATAATTGAAAGATTCTATTTTTTTAACTTCAGCTACTGCCACCTTTTGACCTTCTTCCACTACCTCATTTAATTTAATTAAAACTTCTCCTCCCACTGGTAATCTTATCACCCATTTAGCTTTAATCTTGTTTCTCATACATATTCATTATAACCAAAAACCCTCCGAAGAACATCGGAGGGTTGAAATAAATCTATCTTTTTAAATTTATTGGGTTACAAAAGGCAATAAAGCTAAATGTCTAGCTTGTTTAATAGCTCTAGCTAATTTTCTTTGATGTTTAGCACAAGTGCCACTATACATAGCTGCTAACATTCGACCACGAGGTGATAAAAATTCATAAAACTTTTCATAATCTTCCCATCTTGGAGAAATACCAGTTTTACAAAAGGAACAACCTTTTTCTTTACCCCTTCTTTTAGCCATTAATAAGCTATCTTTTCTACCTTTTTTCTTAATCATATTTTTTTAAATTAAAAGGGCATTTCCTCACTTTTAACTTCTTCCTTTTTAACTTCTTCTGTATCAGCAACTGGAGCTACTTCATCAGCTTTTGGAGCTTCGACAACCGGAATTGCTTCTTCTTCAGCTTTTGGGGCATCAGTAGTTGGAGTTACATCAGTATTAATATCATCTGGAATAACAATATCATCAATATTTCCATCAGTTTCTTCTACAGCTACTCCAAGTGATCCATCTAAATCAGCTTCTACAGTAGCAGCATGATCTCCATTACCTTTATTATCTAAAATGATCATGTCATCTATAATAATTTCAGTAATTTGTTTTCTATTATTTTCATTATCAGTAAATTCTCTATATTGAATTCGACCATCAACATAAACTCTTCGACCTTTTGATAATAATTGAGAACAAAGCTCGGCTAATTTATTCCAAGCTACAATCCTATGGAATTGAGCATCTTCTTTTCGCTCACCTTGTTTGGTTACCCAAACTCGATTTGTGGCTAAGCCAAAAGAGGCTACCGCCATTCCACCTGGTGTATATCTTAACTCTGGGTCACGAGTTAAATTACCAATTAACATTACCCTATTGAGACATCTGCTAGGCATATTCTTTTACTCCTTTTTCAATATTAAATAACGAATAATATTTGTTTCTCGATTTAATAAGACATTAAACTCATTTAATTTTAAGGTATTAGTACTAATTAAGTCCATTACCCAAAAATCACCCTTATCATTTTTTTCTATTTGATAGACCAATTCTTTAAGTCCTAAATGGTCTTTTTTATCAATTTTTACTTCTTTAGCTTCAAGCCAAGTAGAAATCTTTTTGATAACTTTGTCTTTATCTTCTGTTTTGGGGTTCAATACGACCACCAATTGATATTTATATGTTTTTTCTTTCATGAGCTCAATAGATTAACATGTCCATCCTAATTTTACAATTATTTAATTTTTACTATTTTATAACTATTTTCCAAATCTTCAACTAGATAACCTTTTGCCTTTATTAAATCTCTTAATCTATCACTTTCTTTCCAATCCTTATTTTCTCTTACCTTTTTTCTTTCCTCTGCTAAATCATTAATATCTTTTGGAATTTCTTCCTCTTTTCTTGAATCAATCCCTAAATTAAGTCCTAAAACCTTATCAAAATCAATTAAAGTTGCTAATTTATCAGCCTTACTTAAATTATTATCTCTTATCATTTTCCATAAAACTGCCACTGCTTCCGGCATTGCCAAATTATCACTAATCTTTTCTATAAATTCTTTTTTATAATTTTCATCAATTTTCCCATTTTCAGTCGATTTGTCACTTCTCCAATCAAACCATAAAGCCAACAATTTTCCATAAGTATTTTCCGCTGCTTTTAAATTATCTATAGAAAACTCTATCCCTTTTCTATAATGTGATCCCAAAACCATATACCTGAAAACTAATGGGTCATATCCCATTTCTTTTAAATCAAAAATTGTATAAAGCCCCCCACTCGATTTACTTATCTTTTCTCCCTTAAAAGTAATAAAAGCATTATGCATCCAAATATTAGCCGTATTATGACCAAAAGATCCAAAAGATTGAGCAATTTCATTAGTATGATGAATCGCTATATGATCTTCTCCTCCAGTATGAATATCAAAAGTCTCTCCCAAAATTTTAGTTGACATAGCTGTACATTCTATATGCCATCCTGGAAAACCTATTCCCCATGGTGATTCCCACTCCATTTGTCTCTTTTCATCTTTAGGAGAAAATTTCCATAAAGCAAAATCAGTTGGGTTTTTCTTTTCATTGTTTTTTTCTACCCTAGCCCCTTCTCTTAATTTTTCTAAATTTAAATTAGCAAACTGGCCATAATCTTTAAATTTTGAAGTATCAAAATAAAGTCCATCTGATGTTTTATAAGTAAAACCATTAGCTTCAATTTTTTTAATCAAATCAATTTGTTCCTCTATATTTTCCGTTGCTCGAGGCATTTTCCATGGTACTTCAATATTCAGTTCTTTTAAATTTTCCATAAATTCTAACTCATATTTTTTAGCCAAATCTTTTGCACTTAAACCTTCTTTTTTAGAACCTTTTTCCATTTTATCAATCCCTTCATCAGCATCATCAGTCAAATGACCAACATCCGTAATATTAACTACTTGTTTTGGTTCATAACCTAAATATTTCAAACTTCTAACCAATACATCCCAGCAAATATAAGCATACATATTCCCTATATGTGGACTGGAATAAACTGTTGGACCACAAGAGTAAATCCCCACTTCATTTCCCTTAATCGGTTTAAATTCCTCTTTTTGTCTTGTCGCTGTATTGTATAAAAAAACTTTTTGCATACAAACCAATTATATCAATTAACCTTTCCTTTAAATTCACTCGTTTGTGACATTTGAGATTGGTCTGGCTGTGATTTCTTTTTATGACTCATAGCACTCCCTCGAGACTTCTTTTGTTTTGATGGATTAGTTGATTCCATCATTAAACTATTATTACTTTCAGCAATTTGTTGTGCTTCAATTTCTTTTTGTTGTTTTTCTTGTTCAAAATACTTTTCTTTTTCTTCTTCCTCTTTTTCTTTTTGTTCCACTATTTCTTTTATTTCTTTCCCCACATCTCTCCCTAAACCCATCTCTGATTTTATTTTGTTTATTTCTTCCTGTTTTTTAATTTCATCTTCTTGTTGTTCATGAAGCATTTGGTTATTGTTTACCCCTCCTTCCAATCCTAATAATTCCTTACCAGTAATAGTACTTTCTAAAATATTTTGACCTTCTTCTCTTAATTTTTCTGCTGTTTCTTCACCTAATTTCTTTAACCCTTGTCCTATTCCTTTAATAATTTGATTTTGCACCATAATTTATTATTTCAAATTTAAATCAAAAATACTTTTTAAATCACTAATTTCCTTATATTCAAATACTTTTACCCCATCACACCCAGAAATAATTGCTGATAATTTTTTACTCTCTTGTGGGCGATAAAGACAAATTATTTTTTTACCCCATTCATTTGCTTTTGCTATTTCAAAACCAACTCCAAGACTAGGGGTACTTACTTCAGCCACAACCACATCACTTTCTCTCAACCACTCCATATC
>CAYOXV010000019.1:0-1669 GCA_964408055.1 uncultured Gammaproteobacteria bacterium
TTCTACTGGAACTTCAATTTCAGCTGGAATTTCTATTTCTTTTACTTCAAGATCTAAAACTTCTTCAACCTTTTTAGTTTTTTTAGGTCTTTTTGCTTCTTTAAGTTCTTTTTGTTCTTTTACGGTAAGTAAATCTAAAATTCTATCAAGTTTTTTATTAATAGCTTCCATTTGAGCATTATTAGCATTTTCCTGTCGATAATCTCTAGTATCTCCTCTATTATTGTCTCTGCTTTCAAATCTTCGACCACCATCACGGCTATCACTTTTTTCAAAACAATTACTACAATAAACTGGCTTTTCACCACTTGGTCTAAAAGGAACTTGACATTCAACCCCACATTTATCACAAACAGCACTAAACATTTGTCTGTCTCCACCTCTTGATCCACCGAATCCACCTCGGTTTCCACCAAAGCCTCCTCGATCACCGCCAGAATCTCGGCCACCAAAATTTTTAAATCCGCGATCATTGCGGTCATTATTGCTAAAATTTCTCATTTTTTTTATATTAAATTTTCTAATTGTAAACAGAAGTATTGTATCAGTTTTAAAGTTTAATTGTTGATGACGTTGTTGCCACTCCTTTATTTTCGATAAATTGGTGGATTTCATCCCAATTAGTTTCCCCTAATTTAGGCGATAAAATAAATTGTCCCGTACTAGCCTTAGCATTCATTAAGACGTTTTGATCAGTTAAAGCTATTGGAATTATTTTATAACCCGACACCTCTGTTGCCTTAGCTACTAATTCATTCATTTTAGAAAAATTAATGTCAGTTGTTATGTGACTAGTCAAATTTTTAATTGTTGGGATTATCTTAGGGATAAACCCAATCCTTATTATCTTATCTCTAACAGTAGTAACCACTAATCTTTGTCGGGCAGCTCGGTTAAAATCACCTCCATCAGTAGGTGAATGTCTTGATCTAGCAAATTTTAACGCCGTTATTCCATCCATATGTTGAATTCCTTTATCAAAATGAAGTAATTCATATCGGCAAGTATATTGTTGCTCTAATTTATCACCCGACATAGTTGCTTCCAATGATTTCATCTCTTCATCTGTTTTTCCACATGGGTCATCAATATTTGCCTCAATTGGGTAAAAGGGATCATCAAAAGTTTTTTCTACTTTTACATCAATTCCACCCAATATATCTATCATTTTTGTAAATCCATCAAAATCAATAGCCGCAAAATAATCAATTTTAAAACCAACTACTTGTTCTACTATGTATTTTGATAATTCACCTCCACCAGCACTACCCATAAATTCTGTTTTTTTATTTGGATATTGTTTATCACTTAGCCCTATTGGATAAGCCGCATTAATTTTAAACCCTTTTGTTTCATCTCCATCAATTGGTAGTTGTACCCACAAATCCCGTGGAATAGAAATTAATGATATTTCTTCATTTCTAGGATCAATTTTTGCCACCATTATCGTATCAGTTGTTGTTCCACCTTCATGTTCACCTCCACCATAACCTAAAAGTAAAATAGAATAAGGAGCTAATGGGTCTGGAGTTGGTGTGGCTGTAGGGGAAACAGTTATATTCTCATTTATCGATTTGTTCTTTTTTACCACCATTTTATTGTAGGTTAAATAAAAAATTCCTAATCCTATTAATAATAGTCCTAGTGTTCCGGCCGCTATCCACCAACC
>CAYOXV010000019.1:1769-9361 GCA_964408055.1 uncultured Gammaproteobacteria bacterium
AAATTCCTAATCCTATTAATAATAGTCCTAGTGTTCCGGCCGCTATCCACCAACCGTTTATTCTTTTTTTCATGAGTCAAATTATATACCAAAAACAAAATATAAAAAAATATATTAAACTATTGTTATGGATAAACCTCTTATAGTTTTTACTTATGCTCCAGCTGGGTTAGGTCATATTAGGGTTGCTGATGCTTTAATGGAAAGTTTGCCCAAAGATATTGATTCCGTTACTTTTTCTCCCTCATATGAAGCTATTCAATGGATTCACCGTTTTTCTAGTTTAAACATTTTTGCTAGGCGTTTAATGGAGTGGATCCAACATGGCACTCCTCAGACCATCTTTACTCGGTATTATCGAAAATATCTAAAAACCCATACTGGTGATTTATTTCTCGAATTTACCTCTCTTATTAAATCTCAAAAAAAAATTCCCAAAACTATCATTATTACTTCTACTCATTTTGGCTTAACTTATCAACTTGGCAGTATTAAAGAAGAGTTAGAAAAAGAATTAAATACAAAAATATATTTAGTTGCTCAAATTACTGATGATTCTCCTCAATATATTTGGTATACCGATACTGCTAACCTTATTATTGCTCCTAGTCTTAAAACTGCTCAAATTCTCCAAAAATATGGGGCTAAAGAAAACTTAAAAGAAGTTCCTTTCCAAGTTTTCCCTTATCCTATTATTCCCTCATTTATAAAAACTTTATCTCCTGAGAAATTAATATCACGTCAAAAACAATATACTCCCAAAAGTGATGAATTAATTAATATTATTATTCCTATTTCTGGAGCTGCTGTTGGGATGAAATTTTTTACTAGAATAATGGAGAAACTTCATAAGTTATCAGATAGATTTATTTTTCATGTTGTTTGCCGAAAAGCTCCTTTTACCCAAGATTTTATTAAAGATATTGATAATAAAGACTATATAAATCTTTATGTTTCTGAAAGTTATCAAGAAATTGTTCATATGTATAATCGTGTCTATCAAAATCATGTCATTTCTTCAGAGATTACCAAACCTAGTGAACAGTCTTTTAAAGCCTTATTAAAACCAGATTCAGTTGGTGGATCATTTTTATTCTTTGCTAACCCTATAGGTAGACAAGAATATGATAATTTAAAATTTTTAAAGAAAAATGGTCTTCTTTCTAATAATTCAAGAGCAATTGTTTTACCAGTTGGTTCCACTAGTTCAGCTAAGTTTATTTACAAATATTATCAAAAGGGGATTCTTCTAGATGCTTTCAAGAAATTTAAACCAGATAGAGATAATTTTGAAATCCAACCCACTGGTGCTATTTTGTTTTGGAAAGCAGTCTTGAATTATTTCAATTGATTTTTTTTAAATTAAATGTGGCCTAGGTTATTTTTGTTTTTAGCCTAGGCCATTTTTAAAATATCTATAATTTAGATAGTGCCTTTTTAAAAAGTTCTGCATCAAAAGATGCTTTTCTTTTTAAACACCATTCCGTCGGCATTGGACAGAGTCGGCAATCACATCCAAATTTATTTTTCATTTGTATCACTTTTGTTTTTGTTCCCTCTGAATCTAATAAAAGAGTTCTTTCTTCTAATTCATTTGGACCTCGATGTCTTATTTTATTCATATAGTCCTGTAACCCCTTTCAACTATTATGGAATAAACATTAGTTCAGATAAAATTTAAAGTTCTACGAAATTAATTTCCAATTGATCGCCTAATTTTATCAGATTTTCATGATCACAAATCTATCGCAATAAAATTAAATCATTAATAAACTTATTTTTATTTCAAAACATTTATTAATAGTATTTAAAGTTTAAAAATTTATTTAATCATTTTATATATAAAAAATATGGCCAAGGTCTAAGTTATGTATTTTATACACAATAACTTTTGACCTCAGCCACAAATTTGTTAGTTTAGAAAAAAAACAAGGCAGTCTTTATTCGGTAGGAGATGATTTAAAACCCTCGAGGGTTTTATATAGGTATTCCAAGTCGAAGGAAGCATGTCTAATTGGACATAAATCTGTCGATTCCAAACAGAGCCGGCAATCGTGATTTAGGTTTTTCTCCATAGCAGATATTCTGTTCATGTTTTCCGGATCGGAGATGATTTCTTCCATCTCTTCTTCCGTCGGTCCGACAAATTCATCTCCGAAAGAAATCGGGAATCCTTCCATCACCCGTATTCCCATTGGCATGCCAAAACCAGAACGCCCGCCAAATAGATCAACCAACAGTGTGAGAGACAGAATGGTATCTAATAACTCACCTAAAGGATGTGGGCGGTGCTCATGAAACCAGTCTTTCTTTTCTTTAGCTTGCCATTCGGCGTAGTCAGCTTCCTTCATGGATTTGCCGATTCCCTGGCTGTTGATAAGCAAATGGATTACAGTATCCTTGCCAGTATCAACCCCATCATGATCGATTAAGTCGCGCATTTTCTTTTGGAGTTCTTCATGAGAATATTTCACCAGAAGCGTTTTCTTGTCTCCTTCGTCTTCAAAATGGACTTCAACCTTTGCGCCCTTACAACTTGTCAGTTTTTCTAAAACTACCATTTTTTAAACTCCTTTCGAATCCACATTTGTATGTGATTGTCCTATGGACAACTCTCTAAATATAAAGATATTCACAGAGTTGTCCATATATTAGGAGTTTTTATTTAATGTACTTCATCATAAGATATATAATATATCTGCTTATTTAGACATAAAAATCTTACAATGGGTGAAATTATACAAATATGTCTAAATAAAATCAAGTTTTATAGGATATTAATTCAAGTGACCCTACGGGGAATCGAACCCCGATTAGCAGAATGAGAATCTGCCGTCCTAACCATTAGACGATAGGGCCTTAGTTGTTGTAGAATTAAGCAGATGTATTTTACCAAATTTGGCCATCATTTTAAGCTCGTAGCTTTAACTATTCTCACAACTCTTCTTTTTTGGTTAATTTTCTATTTAAATATTCCAGGGAAGATAGGGTTTAATCAAGTTTCTCTTGAAACAATTTTTGCCAATTATGATGGACCAAATTATATGGTTATTGCCAAATGTGGCTACAATAAAGATTGTATTGGCCCAAATTTCTCCCTCCCTCTTCCACTTGAATATTACCCCGCCCATTTTCCTGCCTATCCTACTTTGATAAAAATATTTAATAGTTTTACTACCGGTCCTAAGGCCATGATTTTTTCTACTCTTTTAGGATCAATTTTTTTAAGTTTAATTTTATTTGAATTATTAAAATTATTTACTAAACCCCAAAAAGCTTTTTGGTTATCAACCGTCTTTTTATTTTTTCCAGCTAGATTTTTTATCCTTCGTCAAGTTGGGGCTCCAGAAACATGGTTTTTAGCAACTACACTCGCTTCTATTTTCTTTTTCAAAAAGGATAAATTTTGGCTTTCGGCCATTTTTGCTGGTGCTGCTCAAGCTTTCAAAAGTCCTGGAGTTTTATTACTAGCTTCTTATGGCATTATTGCTATCAGAGATTTAATAAAAACTAAAAAGTTGAACCAAGTGCTAAGACAATATTTTCCATTTATTTTAGTTCCTATTACTATTCTGGTAATTTTTTATCTTTATTATCTTCAGACTGGTAACTTCTTAGCTTATTTCCATAGTGGTGATAATTTCCATCTCAACAAACTTCCTTACTTGGTTTTTATCAGTACTAAATCTTGGATTAATACTATTTGGCTTGAGGATATTATTTATATTTTCCTTTTTGCCATTTATGGTGTCTATCGACTTATTAAAAAATATAAATTTGATATTGTCGCTATTTACCCATTGGTATTTTTAACTGCTACTCTTTTAGTAGCTCATCGTGATATTAGTCGTTATATTGCTCCTATTTACCCCTTTTTGTTATTAGCCTACAAAAAACCTCTTAATAAAAAACCATTAAAAATTATTTTAATCCTACTTATTCCAGCTATTGTTTTATATGCCATCAATTTTGTCTGTGGCAATGTCGCTCCAATTTCTGACTGGACCAATTATCTTTAAGAGATATAAAATTCCCCATCAGTTTCCATTATCAAATCTTTTATCATCATCATCGATAGGGTAGTCGAGACTTCACTTATTGGCTTTTTAATTTTTTGACAAATTTCATCTACCCCTACTGCTTCGTTTTCCAAAATATCAATAATATTTCTTTCTAAATCAGACAAATTACTATAATCCTTAAACAAAGATTCTTGATTTGGCATTTGGATCTTATCTTCAAAAATATCATTTGGCTCAGTAACTATTCTTGCCGCTCCTGATTTTATTAACCAATTGGTTCCTTCGGAGGTTTTTGAGTTTATTGGTCCAGGGATTGCCAATATTTGTTTTTTCTGACCCATTCCCAATTTGGCAGTGATCAAACTACCCGATTTTATTCCTGCCTCAATTATTAATATTCCAACCGTTGATAACCCTGATACTATTCTATTTCGTTGAGGAAAAGTCCATGTCGTTGCCTTAAAATCTTTTTCATATTCTGAAATCACTAACCCACCAGTTTCCAAAATTTTAGTATACAATTTATCATTTTCTGCCGGATACAAATAATCTAAACCATTACCTAATACTGCTATTGTTTTCCCTCCCATTTCTAAACATTCCCAATGAGCTTCACTGTCAACTCCATACATAAATCCCGATACCACGGTTGTTTTTCGTGCAACAATCTCCGGCATCATTTTTTCAATTATTTCTTTGCCATATCGAGTAATCCTTCTACTACCAACTACTGCTAACACATTTTTAAAAAGTTTATTGTCCCACTCCCCTCTGTAAAATAATTTCTCTGGTAGGGGAGTCACCTGTTTTAAATTTGCCGGGAAATCTTTTTGGAGAATTTTCTTTATCGGCCACTTTTTCCATTCATTCATAATTGTATGTTTTCATAATGATTAATTCGCTCTATTTTTTTGTATTCATCCAAGACTATACAGACAGCGTCAATTCTATATTTTTGATAATTTTTAGCAATTGTTTCTAAAATTAGAAATCCTTCGGCAATTCTTCTAATCCGACTTAATTTATATTTATTAATCATTTCTTCTGGGGTTCCAAATCTATCCCCAACTTTCAATTTCACTTCGACAAATATCAAGATATCCTTATCTACCATTATTAAATCAATCTCTCCAAGTTTATTATTATAATTTGATTCAATTAATCTAAAACCTTTTTTAATTAAAAATTCTCGGGCAATTTCTTCCCCTTCTCGTCCCTTTTTATAGTTTTTAAATTTAGACATTAGATATTTAATTTATTCCTCATTTTTAACTCGATATTGTAAAGCTTCGGCAATATGATTTTCTTTTATCTCATTACTATTTTCCAAATCAGCGATTGTTCGAGCTACTTTTATCAATCGAAAATAAACCCGAGCTGATAAATTAAATTTATTAACTGCTTGTTTTAACAATAAATTTGCCTCTCCTGTCAATTTGGCAAATTCTTTTAAGTGTCGATTTTTCATATCTGAATTACTGTGAATATGGTTCAAATCTTTAAATCTTTCACTTTGAATTTTTCTAGCCATCACTATTCTTTTTTTAATACTTTCTGATTTTTCATTATTATTAATTTCATTTTTACCTATCATTAGGTGATTTACGTTTACTGCTGGGACTGTCAAATGTAAATCTATTCGATCCATTATTGGTCCTGATAATTTTTTTCGATAATTCAAAATTTGGAATGTCGAACATTTACATTCTTTTTTAGAATCACCCAAATATCCACACGGGCAAGGATTAGCCGCTGCAATCAACATAAATTGAGCTGGGAAAGTCATTGATCCAGCTGCTCGGCAAATTGATACTAACCCATCCTCCAATGGTTGTCTTAATGCTTCTAAAGAATTTCTTCCAAATTCAGGAAATTCATCCAAAAATAAAACTCCTCTATGGGCCAAAGACACTTCACCAGGTCTTGGATTACTTCCACCACCAATCAGTCCCACTTGAGAAGTAGTGTGGTGTGGTGACCGAAATGGTCTTTGACGAATCAATGATCCTCCTGGTGGAATATTCCCCGTAATTGAATAAATTTTAGTTACTTCTAAACTTTCTTTTTCAGTCAAATTTGGTAATATCCCTGGCATGGCTCGAGATAACATTGTTTTTCCAGATCCAGGTGGCCCCATCATAAATACATTATGTCCACCAGCAGCTGCAATTTCTAATGCTCGTTTGGCTTGTTCTTGTCCCAAAATTTCTGAAAAATCAAACTCTGGTCTAATATCATCTAAAATATCTTCAGTATCAACCTTTTTTAAAGGTTCAATTATTTTTTCTCCACTCAAATGTTTAATCAAATTTTTTAAATTATCTATTGGGTAAACACTTACCCCTTCCACCACACTTGCCTCATTGGCGCTCATTCGTGGTACATATATTTTTTTAACTCCTTCTTCTTTTGCTAATAGTGCCAATAAAAAAACTCCCCTCGTATGTCTTAAACTTCCGTCTAGAGATAACTCTCCGTAAAAGTAAACTTTTTCCTTTGGTAAAACTAATTCTCCAGTAGATGCTAATATCCCCACTGATATGGGTAAATCATAACATGAACCATCTTTTGGTAAGTCTGCCGGGGCCAAATTTATAGTTACTTTAGCATTGGGAAATTCAATATCAGAATTTATTATGGCTGTTTTAACTCGTTCCTTGGCTTCTTCAACTGCTTTACTAGCCAACCCCACAATTCCAAAACCAGGAAAACCTTTATCAGCCACATTAACTTCTACTTCTATTTCAATTCCTTTAAGTCCTTCATTCGCAACAGATAAAACTTTTTGTAGCATTATAAAAATGTAACATAAAAAACAAATTAATTAATATAAATGATATTATTTATCTAATATTTAAATGAATAAAAAAAATAAAATCTATACTTTAAAGAAAAAAGAAAAAATATGGGCATTTATTGATGGTCAAAACCTAAATTTAGGAACACTCAAAGATATTCCAAATAAAAGTTATAAAGGATGGAAACTTGATTTTTTAAAATTTAGAGTTTATTTATTTAATAAATTTAGGGTTAATAAAGCTTATCTTTTTATTGGTTACGACCCAAATAATAAAAAATTATATGAGTATCTTAAAAATTGTGGGTATGACATGATCTATAAACCAACAGTTAAAGATATTCATGGTAAATTAAAAGGAAATGTCGATGGTGAACTAATTCTTCAAAGTTCTGCTATAGATTTTAATAATTATGATAAAGCTATTATTGTTGCCGGTGATGGTGATTATCGTTGTCTATTAAAATATCTTAAAAGTAAAAATAAATTATTTAAATTAATAATCCCAAACCAAAAATCTGAATCTTCATTACTTAAAATATTTCAAAAATATAAAGTGTTTATCCAATCAGAAAAAGAAAAGTTAATAAAGATAGATGAAAAAATAATTTCCAGGCAAAAAAAATGAGAGGCGTCACTCTATAACACGTAGTCACAGGTTCGTTTTCTCTCTAATGATTAAGATATTGTACTATACGAATAGTCATTTTGTCAATATATTTTTACCCCAACAAAACCCAAAACCATGATAAAATATTATCTGTGTCTTTTCA
>CAYOXV010000020.1:0-9053 GCA_964408055.1 uncultured Gammaproteobacteria bacterium
GAGTAGGATCAGTGTACATACCCTTAACTTTTTTATTAACAGTATCAACGTCATCAGAGAGATAGATACAATTGCCAATAGATTTACTCATTTTAGCTTGACCATCAGTGCCAATTAAAGTTCCACCATCACCAATCAAAGCTTTAGGAATTGGAAAAACTTCACCATAAGTTTTATTAAAGGTAGCAGCAATTTCTCGGGTAACTTCAACATGACTTTCTTGATCTTTACCAACTGGAACTAAGTTAGCTTTAACCATTAAAATATCAGCGGCTTGAAGAACTGGATAATTTAAAAGTCCAAGTGATGGTTGTTGAAGATGAAGATCTCGGATAACATCTTTTAAAGTAGGAACTCTTTGAGCACGAGGAACAGTAATCAAATTGGTAAAAATGCTCTCTAAGTAAGTAACTTGGGGAACTTTACTTTGTTGATAAATAACAGATTTAGCTGGATCAATACCAACAGAAAGATAATCGAGAACTAATCCTCTAACTCGATCTTTTAGAGTAGAAGTTTTATCTTTAGAAAAATCAGTCGTTAAGGTATGGAGATCAGCCATAATAAAAAAACAATCAAATTCATCTTGAAGTTTGACCCTATTTTTAAGAGTGCCAATGTAATGACCTAGGTGGAGAGGGCCAGTAGGTCGATCTCCGGTAAGAATTCGTGGTTTATTAGACATAAATGATTTTAACATTTAAGAAAATCAATAACTTAATTTACTAGAACATTAAATTATTAAAAATCACTATCTTTACTTCGTATTTTATTCGGGTTATTATTTTGTTATGAAAATAACAAAAAAATTATTAACCCCAGTTATTTTTAATCAAAAACAAATTAGAAGAATTTGGGATGAAAAGCAAGAATTATGGTATTTTTCGGTAATTGATGTGGTGGAAGCTTTGACAAATAGTGTGGACCCAAATGCTTATTGGCGAAAACTTAAACAACGATTAAATGAAGAAGGAAGTCAAACTGTGACATTTTGTCACGCTTTGAAGATGAAAGCAATTGACGGAAAGATGCGAGAAACTGACTGTGTTAATACTGAAATTATGTTTAGAATTATTCAATCTATCCCCTCACCAAATGCTGAACCATTTAAATTATGGTTAGCGAGAGTGGGCTATGAACGTATTGAAGAAACTATTGATCCAGAATTATCTATTAATCGTGGTCTTAATGCTTATCTTAAACAAGGACGAACTCCAGAATGGGTCAATTTACGATTAAAAAGTATTGAAGTGAGAAAAGATTTGACTGATGAATGGCAAAATCGCGGAGTCAAGGCTGGACAAGAATTTGCCATATTAACGGATGAAATTACCTATGCCTGGGCTGGATTGACAACAAAACAATATAAAAATTTGAAAGACTTAAAAAAAGAAAATTTGCGGGATAATATGACTAATTTAGAATTAATTTTAAATATGTTGGCCGAAGCTAGTACAACGGAAATATCTAATGTTAAGGAACCAAAAAACTTTAAAGAAAATCGTCAGGTAGCACGTGAGGGTGGATCGATAGCTGGCGTAGCTCGAAAATCGATTGAATCTAAAACTGGAAAAAAAGTGATAAACTCTGATAATTATCGATTAAGATCAGGTAAGTAATGAGTAAAAGTGAATATTTAAAAATGGTGGAAAAGTCGAAATAGGATGCTATAATACACCTTAGTTTATTAAAGCCGAAGTCAGGTAGAACGCGTAAGCGAACAAAGGGGCGTTAGGCAAAACAAAAAAAATGACCAAAGAAAAACACGAAATAAAGGCAACTATTAGAACTATTTTAGGAAGAAAAGTTAAACAATTAAGAAATGAAGGGATAATGCCAGCAACTATTTATGGACATGATTTTGAATCAATTTCAATTCAGTTTAATTTAATTG
The DNA here is from genome assembly GCA_964408055.1 of uncultured Gammaproteobacteria bacterium. Taxonomy (GTDB): domain Bacteria; phylum Patescibacteriota; class Microgenomatia; order UBA12405; family UBA12405; genus WARW01. The sequence goes on from CAYOXV010000020.1 coordinate 1,895, forward strand.
AATTAGAAAAAATATTTGATGAAATTGGAGAATCAGGTTTAGTAGAATTGATAATTGATGAAAAAAAGATACCAGTTTTATTTAGAAACCCACAATATCACCCAGTAAGTGGTCAATTAATTCATGTTGATTGTTATAAAGTTAATTTGAAAGAAAAGATTTCCACTATGATCCCAATAGAATTTATTGGCGAATCTGCTGCTGTTAAAAATGGAAATACATTAGTAACTGTAACTGATGAAATAGAAGTTGAAGCTTTACCAACTGATTTACCAGAAAATATTGAAGTCGATTTAGCTGTATTAGAAGATTTGGAATCAGTAGTTACTGTTGGTGATTTGAAACTTGATAAGTCTAAAATAGAAATTTTAACCAACGAAGAACAAGTTGTGGTTAAAGTAGAAGAACCAAGAGTTGAAGAAGAACCAGTAGTTGAAGTATCTCCAGAAGATGTGGAAGCAACCGCTCAAAAGGGCGATAAAGAAGAAACTGATTCTGATGAAGCTGGTGAAAATAAGACGGAAAACAAAGAAGAAAACAAAGAGTAATTTTTATTTGGTAACAGAATAAAAAAGTTGATCGAGATCTGGTCTAATCGGATCTAGTTGATGAGCCTGTTTGATTGATTCTATAGCTTCTTGATTAAAACCAAGAAGAGATTGGGTTTTAGCTAAATTTAAATAATCTTGAGCATCTTTATTGGTTTTCGATTTTAGTTCTGTCACCCTTTGATTAAGTTTGGCAGGTTGATTATTTAACTTAAAAACTTCAATTTGATTAAGGTCTGATTCAAATTTAGCAGCATTATCCCAATCATTTTTACTGGCAAAAAAATACCAAAGATTTAAACGACCAATAAAATTAGAACTACCATCTAATTTGAAAAATTGAGTTTTGTTTTGAGTTAACTGGTCGGGAGTGTTTTTAGAATAAACTAAATTTAACCCAATTAAAAAAATTAAAATTAAAAAAATAATAATTTTTAATAAATTAGCCTTCATGGGTGGGCCAGGATGAAGAAATTAACAACTCTGATTTTAAATTGAATTTAGAAATTAAATCTTGATAGATAGTTTCAGTGACAAAAGGCATAAAAGGATGGAGTAATTTAAGAGAAGTAATAAGAACAGTCAATAAAACTGGAATGGTTTCTTCTCCCCTATCTTTGGCACTTTCTATATAGATATCACAAAATTCATGCCAAAAAAATTGATACAAATTTTCCGATGCTTGGCCAAAATGATAACTATTTAAATTTTTGGTAGTGGAATCAATTATTTTATTTAAATTAGTTAAAATATCTTTATCAGCTGGAGTTAATTTTGATTTATCAATGTCAAGAGTGACTTTTGAAGGGTTAAGACGATCAATTAACATTTCGATAAAACGAGTAGCGTTCCAAATCTTATTCACAAAATTTCGTTGAGCCCTGATTTTATCTTCTGAAACGACAAAGTCACTAGCTGGGGCAATTCCATAAACTAAAGACATACGTAAAGCATCGGTTCCATAATTTTGGGTCATATCAAGTGGATTGACCACATTGCCTTTGGATTTAGACATTTTTTGACCTTTAGCATCAGTGACTTTGGAATGAAGATGAACAGTTTTAAAAGGAACATCACCAGTGAGATAAAGACCAAACATGGTCATACGAGCTACCCAGAAAAACAAGATATCCCAGAGAGTATCCATAACAGTGGTGGGGTAAAAATAATCAAAATCAGGAGATGATTTAGAAGGATTTTCTGTATTAAAACCGAGAGTACTTAAAGGCCATTGACCACTTAAAAACCAAGTGTCAAAAGTATCTGTTTCTTGAATAAGATTAGCCGATTTACATTTTGGGCAATAATCCTTTTTTTCAACAGTAAAATTGGCTTCAACTGGAGCGACTAAAGATTGGAGACCATTATTAATCTCGTCAATAGAATATTTGTCTTTAATATTTTTATAAAAATCAGAAACTATATTTTTATTTTTATCTAAGAAATTTAGTTTAATATTGGGATTACAATCCAGACAATACCAAGCAGGAATTCGAGGACCCCAAACGATTTGGCGGGAAATATTCCAATCACGAATATTTTCCATCCAAGTAATATAGGCTTTTTTAAAACGAGTAGGGAAAAACTTTAACTTACCGGTTTTAGCAGCTTCAATGGCAGGTTTAGCTAATTTATCAATTTTGACATACCACTGAGGAGCTGTAATTGGTTCGATAGGGCGACCACAACGATAACAATGACCGACTTCGTGAGAATAATCCTCAATTTTTTCCATGAGATTAGCAGTGGTCAAGTCATCAATAACCATTTGACGAACTTGGGAGGGAAATAATCCACGATATTTTTTGGGGACATTATTGTTTGATCTTCCGTCAAAATCAAAAATACGAACAAATTCAAGTCCGTGTTTTTTGGCCATGTCATAATCTTCTGGGGAATGAGATGGGGTAACTTTGACAGCTCCAGTACCAAATTTAATATCAATCAAATCTTCCCCAATGACAGGAATTTCTTTGTTAACTAAAGGAAGAGTAATAGTTTTTCCAATTAAATCTTTATATCTTTTATCAAGAGGATTAACAGCAATAGCTGTATCACCCAACATGGTTTCAGGACGAGTAGTAGCGACAGTTAAAGGACCATATTTTATATACCAAAGATGAGAAGCAACGGTTTTATGATCGACTTCAAGATTGGAAAAAGCAGTGCCACAATGAGTACAATAATTGACAATTTTTTCATCACGATAGACAAGACCGTCTTTAAAAAGTTTTTTGAAAGTGGCTAAAACATTTTCAACAATGGCAGGTTCTAAACTGTAGTGATAACGAGTCCAATCCATAGAAAAACCAAGTTTTTTCATTTGGAATTGGTTTAATTTTCGATTATCTTCAACAAAATCCCAAATCATTTTATAGAGAGTTTGACGATCAAAATCAAAACGTGATTTACCTTCCTTGGCCAATTTTTTTTCAAAAACGAATTGAGTTTCAATACCAGCATGATCAGATCCAGGTAACCAAAGAGTTGGTTGCCCCAACATACGATGGTAACGCACTAAGATATCCTGAATGGTAAAAAGAGCATGTCCCATGTGCATGGGATCATTGGCATTTGGAAGAGGGAGAATAATGGAATAAGGGTTATCTTTAATTTTAGCAATTTTTGGATCTTTAGGAACTTTTGGAGTAAAGGCACCAGAAGCAGACCAGAGTTCGTAAATTTGGCCTTCAGATGAGGGATTATAAGCTTTATCCATGAAGATATTTTAGCACGATCACTGGGTTAAATTGTGTTTACCCTTAAGATTTATTTAAATGAAAATCATTAATATCAGAAAGTTGTTTTAAAAAATTAGTTTCAATCCTTGAATCAGGTAATTGACCATTGAGAACTATTAATTTGTTTTTGATTAATTTTTTTTGAACTTCACTCGAATCATCTTTATTTATCTTTTTGTAAAAATTTAAGACGTTTCTAAGACTAGATTTAACTTGCACACCAACAAACCCAACATTTTCCTCTCCAGATAAATAAACTACTAAATCACGTTTTTCAATAGTGTCTTCTTCACTATTAGGTTTGGTTTCTCGAATAGACTCAATAAATGAAAAACGAGAAATAATTGTTTTAACATTTTCAACTGATTCTTTCCCTCTTTCAAGAGGTGTCTTGGGACAACGATTCAATCTTTCATCTATCTCAGTAATTGATAAATTTTGGTCAAGACAATCAAAAATTAAAGAAACTCGGCGGTTGGGATAATAATGACGACTTCCTCTTTCTTGAAAACTCATAATAAAATTATAAAATAAACAGTTGCTAAGATGATAAAATACAAACGATGAAAATAATAGATATAAAAAGTGATTATAATCATATCTTACATCAAACAGCTAAAGTAATAAAAGCTGGTGGATTAGTGGTATTCCCGTCAGACACGGTTTACATTTTGGCAGTAGATCCAACATCAAAAAAAGGGGTAAAAAAATTGTTGGAATTTAAAAATAGATGGACTGGGAAGGCAATTTCTATAGCAGTATTGGATAAACAAATGGCAATGGAATACGTTAAACTTAATGAAAATGGAAAAAGTATTTATACAAATTTATTACCAGGACCTTTTACGGTAATAAATAAAGGAAAAGCAAAAGTAGTAAAAGGAATAGAAGCCGAAAATGGAACATTGGGAATTAGAATCCCAGACAATAAATATATAAGAGATTTAATAAAAATTTTAAAAAAACCAATAACAGCAACTTCGGCTAATTTATCTGGGAGAACCCCAAATTATTCGATCACTAGTTTTTTGAGACCATTGTCAAATAAAAAGAGAGAAATGATTGATTTAATAATTGATGCTGGTAATTTACCCAAGAATAAACCATCGACTGTAATTGATGCCACTGAATCAGAACTTAAAATTTTGAGACGAGGAGATTTGATTACTAAAAACAGTAAAAGTTTAATTTCAAATTCAGAAAAAGAAACTGAAAAAATTGCGGAATTTTTATTAGAAAAAAATTTAAAGAATAATTCTAAAGATAAAAAACCAATAGTGTTTTTATTATCGGGAGACTTAGGTTGCGGCAAGACTGTTTTTAGTCGAAAAATAGGACACTTACTTGGAGTGAAAGAAAAAATTACCTCCCCTACTTTTGTTATTTATAACGAATATAAATTAAATAATAAAAATAAAATAAATATTTTTTTACATATGGATTTATATAAAATAACAACCGAAAAAGACTTAGAAGAAATAAAATTTTTAGACTTGTTTTCTAAAAATATAATTAGTTGTGTTGAGTGGCCGGAAAATATGGGAGAAAAAATGTTGGAGAAATTAAAACAAAAAGCAAAAATAGTTTCAATAAATTTTGAATACGTAGATCAGGACACGAGAGAAATAAAGTATTAACTATTTTTTCTTTACTGCAGTTACCTCAATTTCTATATCACAACCTTCTTTAACAGTTTTATTAATTTCTACCAATGTGCTTACTGGTTTTGAATTGGCAAAATAATTGTTTCTAATTGTGGAAATTTCTTTAAATTTAGAAATATCTGTAACATAAATAACTGCCTTAACCACGTCATCAAGTGAAGTTCCAGATGATTGTAAAATCTTTTGAATATTTTGAAAAACAAACTCGGTTTGTTTTGAAATATCATCGGGAGCAACTGCGTTGCCGTCTTTATCCATAGCAATCTGCCCTGTTACAAAAATCATTTTTGAATCTCCAATATCAACTTCAATACCATGAGAGTAAGCGCCCATTATATTAGTAAAGTTATCTGGATTAAGAAATTTTTTATTCATGAGCGATTCTAACAAAATTTATAAAAGTTTGAAGGAAGAGATGAAAGATTCACACTCGGTTTTGAGGGATTCTTTGCCATTATGAACACATTGGATAGTGTAATTTTTACCGTTTGATTGAAGATCAACAATGGTTTGATTAGAAATATCGTAGCGATAAGTATTTTGGCCTGCAACAATAAGATCACCACTAAAATTACGATTTGGAGCAGTCCATGCCCATTTATCATTTAACCCAATATGAACAGCAAAGTTGCCACTAGATAGTGAAAAGGTATAACGATTTCCACTTGATTCAGTATCTTGATATACCTTTCTAGTGGAACTGTAATCAACAGAGAAACCATCAGTAGAACTACTGTAGGTGAGAGTGGCTGAAGGGGCAGAGGTGGTGGTTGGAGTGATAGTAGGGGTTACTTTTTTGGTAGGGATAGCTGTGGGAGTGGCTGTGGGGGTTACTTTAATTTTGGAAGTAGGACTAGCAATTGGGGTTGGGCTAATTTTAGCAGCAGTGGTTGCAACTGGAGTGACACTAATTTGAGGAACGTCGGTAGGAATGAGTTCAATTTTGGCAGTTGATGATGAATTAGAGGGAGTATTGTCTTGTTTGTTGATAATTTGAAACAGGAAAATACCGCCAATTATTGATAAAATCACCAGAATGACGGTTAAAACCAAATAGAGAGAGGGTTTGGTTTTCATAATCTATATATTTATAATACATTAATAATGAAAATATTAGCAATAGAAACTAGTTGTGATGACACTTGTGCAGCAGTGTTGGATAATGACCGAATTTTATCAAACATAATTTCATCACAAGTCGATCTTCATCAAAAATGGGGAGGGGTGGTACCAGATATTGCTAAGCGAGCCCATATGGAAAGAATTGAACCAGTAATAAGCGAAGCTTTAAAACGAGCTAAAGTTAAAATTGAAGATATTGATGTAATTGGAGTGAGTTTGGGGCCAGGACTGGCAATTGCTTTGGGGATTGGAGTGAATAAGGCAAAAGAATTGGCAATTAAATACAATAAAAAATTAGTAGCAGTCAATCATATTGAAGGTCATATTTGGGCTAATTTACTTAAAAATAAAACTGGAAAACCTAAACGAGAAATTAAATTTCCAGCCTTAGCTTTGACAGTATCTGGAGGACATACAAAGTTAATATTAATAAAAAAGATAGGTGAATATGAAGTTATTGGGGAAACTTTAGATGATGCAGCTGGCGAAGCTTTAGATAAGGCAGCCAAAATGATGGGTTTGGGATATCCAGGTGGACCAATAATTGAAAGATTAGCAAAGTCAGGAGATATAAATTTTTTAGATCTCCCCCGTCCATTAATGAATAAAAAAATATTGGATTATAGTTTTTCTGGTCTTAAAACCAGTTTTTATTACAAAATAAAGGATTGGCCAAAGGATAAGATTTATAAAAATTTAGCCAATTTATCAGCCACTTTTCAAAATGCAGTATTTGATACCTTATTGAAAAAATTTTCTTTAGCAATTGATAAATACAAACCAAAGACTTTATTGGCTAGTGGTGGAGTATTAGCTAATTTGGAAATTAGAAAAAAATTAAGAAAATTGGCAAAAGATAAACAATTAACAATATGGATGCCATTTAAAAAAGAATTAAATACTGACAATGCGGCGATGATTGGGATAGTAACCTATCAAAAGGCTTTAAGAGGAGAATTTGTGGAAGATGTCGAAAAACTTGACCGAGATCCAAGAATGAAAATTTAAATTTTAGTACCGCGACGGTAAACAGCAGCCCAAGGAACAAAATTAGAAGTGAAAGTTTTTTGATGAAGAATGGAAC
>CAYOXV010000021.1:0-4572 GCA_964408055.1 uncultured Gammaproteobacteria bacterium
TTGCGGTAGCGACGATCACCACGAGCATTGATACGGATAGCAGGTAATTTACCTCTTTTTCCCCAACGTTTGATGGTGAGCTTACTGACACGCAAAAGATCAGCGACTTCAGCAACAGTTAATAAATCAGGAAGATTGTCGATGGAAATTCCATTGACTTTCTTGGCAGAAGTTGGTTGTTTCACAAGTTTATCTTGTGATTCGTTTTGATAGTCCATTGTGTGGCTCCTCTTATATCAAAGTAATAGATAACTATATTCAGTAAAACATATTGGATATTTGTATGTCAATAATTAAAATTTAATTTAATTATTACTTTGACTAAAATTAGGTAAAATTTATCTTTTTTGATTTAGAAAGAGTTTCTAAATGAAGTGAGACCAAAGAGTTTTTAGTGTAGAATATTTTATGGATTATAAAATTGCTTTTTTTGGGGTTAAGAGTTGGGAAAGGGATGTTATTGAAAAAGAAATTAGTAGGTTAGATACTTTTGGGATAGGAATTTTTGAAAAAGAAGTACAAGATGATATGGAATTGGCCAAAAAATACGATATTATTTCGCCTTTTATTTATTCAGTTTTAGATAAATCAGGGTTGGGTAAATTGCCAAATTTAAAGATGGTGGCGACTCGGTCAACAGGAATGGACCATATAGATATTGATGAGTGTAAGAAACGAAAAATTTTAGTATCCAACGTCCCAGTTTATGGATCAAATACAGTAGCAGAATATGCTTTTGCACTATTATTGGCGATCACTCGAAAAATAGTGGTGGCTCATCAATCAGTGGAAGAGGGAGAGTTTAGTCCAGAGGGTTTGACGGGAGTAGATTTATATGGAAAAACATTAGGTGTAATTGGTTGTGGAAAGATAGGGCAAAATGTTGCTGGCATTGCCAGAGGCTTTGGAATGAAGGTTTTAGGAGTGGATGACTATAGGGATCCTAAAATGATAAAAAAGAATGGTTTTAAATATACGGATTTAGAAACTTGTCTAAAAGAGTCGGATTTTGTAACACTTCATGTGCCAGCTATTCCTGAAACTTTTCATATGATTAATAAGAAAAATATTAAGTTAATGAAAAAGGGGAGTTTTTTGGTTAATACAGCTAGGGGAGCAGTAGTGGAAACTGAAGCAATAGTTTGGGCTTTAAATAATAAGATTTTGGCAGGGGTAGGATTAGATGTAACAGAGGAAGAAATGTTGGTAGATAGTATGAGTGTAGTGATGAGTAAAAAAATTACTAAAGATAATTTACAAGAAGTGTTGAGTTTTCATATGTTGCGAGATAGAGATGATGTGGTGTTTACCCCTCACAATGCCTTTAATACTAAAGAAGCAATTGAAAGAATTGTAAAGACAACAGTGGAGAATATAAACCAATTTATAAAGAAGGGTTGAAATAAGGGTTAGGGACGGTTAAAATGGATTTACAGTTATTTAAAAATTTAATAAAAGGAAAAATATGTCAAAAATTTTAGTTACTGGCGGATGCGGTTTTATAGGTAGTAATTTTTGCAACTTGATGGTCAAGAAAGGTCATGATGTGACTGCTTTTGATAATTTATCTTTGGGAGTTCAAGCTAATTTGGTCCCAGAAGTGAAATTTGTAAAAGGTGATGTTAAAAACAGAGCTGAATTAGAAAGTGCAGGGACTGATTTTGAATATATAGTTCATTTAGCGGCTTCTTCTTCTGCTCCAATGTTTGTTGATGATTTAAGAGGTGCAATTGAAAACAATATCATGGGACATTTGGATGTATTGAATTTTGCTAGAGATATTAAAGCTAAAAAAGTAATGTTTGCTTCTACTTCATCAATTTATGGAAACAATCCAACTCCATTAACTGAAGATCAATTTGTTTTACCTCCAAATTTTTATTCAGTAACTAAACATTCTCAAGAGAGTATGTCTCGAGTTTATTCTCAAGTTTATGGCTTAGAAATAATTGCTTTTAGGTTTATGAGTGTTTATGGTCCAAATGAAGGTCATAAAAAAATATTTGCTAATGTACTTTCTCAATTTATTTGGGGAATGGCAAAAGATAAGCCAGCCATTTTATATGGTGATGGTAAACAAGAGAGAGATTTTACCAACGTGCGAGATGTGGTCCAAGGAATTGAAAAAGCGATGAATAATGAGAAAAAATATGGCTTTAATATTTTCAATATTGGAACTGCTACAGCTATCAATTTAATTGATTTAGTAGCCATTATTAATAAAGTGATGGGTAAAAATGTAGAGCCACAATGTATTGAAAATCCAATTAAATCTGGATACATTAAAACTCAATTGGCAGGAATTGATAAAATTTCAACTGAATTAGGATTTGCTCCATCAGTTGGATTAGAAGAGGGAATTAAGGAAATCGTGGATAATTTGGATCCATCAAAAATTCCTTTAATGCAGGAATAATTTAAAGAGTAAGTTAAAAGCCGGTAAGTAAAATTGCCGGCTTTTTTAGTAAAAACAGAAGTTATTTGACTTTAAAGTTTAAAGTGGTATTATCCGCTTAATTATGAATAAAGAACATCAAGTAATAAAAAACTTGTCTTGTTTAGAAGTTTGTGATGGAGATACTAATCGGTATACACGGCAATTGGAATTAGTAGATGATGCTTTGCCAATTTTGGAAGGGTTGATTGGAAAGAAAGCTGAAGTAAAAGGACATGAAGATGATTATTGCTATGTTGGAGAAGATGATCCCGAGGATCAATCACATGTTAGTAAGAGATTATCTGGAGTAATTGTTCGAGTAGATAAAAATGGAATTAGATTAAATGTAGAATCAGGAGAAAGAATTTATAGTGTAAATAGTTGTACTGCTGTCAATAAAGGAGAAATAGATATTCCTTTTTTTAGACATAATTATGCTTATAAAAGTAATGCTGATATAGACTCAATACAAGAAATAGTGGTTGGGGATATTGTTTATAGACCAGTTAAACAATAGTGATTTTTAAAAAATTTAAAAAAATATGGGAGATATAGAACGTTGTGGTTTAAATAAAAATGAGTTGATTTGGGAAGTTAATAGACCCACAAATAAAATAGAGAAAGAATGTGATCTTCACGGAGCTCTCTTTGTAGATGTTGATGGAACATTGACTAGGCCAGGGAGTATGTATGCAATTGATGGTGAGGCTTTAGATGTTTTGACAGAATTAACAGATAGAGGAGTTACTTGTATTTTTAATACTGGAGCAACTCTTGATAGGTTAGAAAGTAAGATTTTAGATCCAATTTTTAGTAGGTTGGACCAAAAATATAATAATCATCAAAGGGTTACCCGAATTTTTCGTGATCGAATTATTGCTATGCCAGAAAATGGTTCGGCAACACTTTTAAGTACTGATGTGGAAATTATTGAAAACCAACTTTATTTTTTATGGCATGTTTTACACCCTTTACATGTTCCAAATAAACAAGAACTTAGAAATATAATTGAAGATGAATTGGTTCCACTTCGAAAAGAATCTTTTGTAATAGGTGATCGTCAAAGTGATAGAAGCCCTAGAGAATATATTTTGAGTTGGAAGGGTCTTACAAATACTCTTGATTTAGTAGAAGAAATCAAAAAAAATATTGTTCCTAAACATCCAGAAATTAATTGGAAGGATATTGAATTTAAAGCTGCGAGAAAGACAATTGATTTTATTCATGTTAATTCCGGGAAGGAACCTTCTTCGAGATGGGTTTTGGAACAATTTGGGTCAATTAGTGGTCCAGTATTAGGCTTTGGTGATCTTGGAGATGAATTTGGTAGGGTAGTTCCAACTATCAATGTAAACCAGGGGAAACCAAATGAATTTAGGAAACGAGGAGTTGGAGCGATGGAATTAACTCAATGGGAATTATTACCTAAAGATAGATATATTATTAATGGTCTTGGTAAAAATATTACAGTTAGAGATAAGACCACAGATAAGGAAATAAATGTTCTTAGAGATGAAAAAGGAGAAGTAATTTTTGCTATTGAAAACAAAAAGTGTGGTTTTAGGGCTTGTGTTAAAGGTAAAGGGAAAAAGGGGTATCCAGTTGAAATAAAACCAGCTAGTGTATGTGATAAAAATGGGGATAGACAAGTAATGCAAGATGCTGGTAAGGGCACGGCTTTTATTCTTCGTGATTTAGTAGAAAGAGGTTACTTTAATTTAAAGTAGTTTTTCGTCTATCTTGGTTAGAAGCTCTTTGATGTTTTGGGATTTCTCACGAGTGGTAACCAATAGGGCATCAGGAGAATCGATAATGACAATATCTTCTAAGCCTAAAATAGCGATTGGTTTTTTATCACCATAGATTAAACAATCATGACTATCATGTTCAATAACTTTACCTTTGGTAATAATGTCTTTGTTTTGATTTTTAGAAATGAGATCAAAAATAGCACCCCAATTACCAACATCATCCCAACCTAAATTAACTGGAATGACGAGTGAAGGACAATCTGGTTGTTCAACAATAGCATCAGCTAATTGTTCTTTATCAATAGTTTCATAGAGATCTTTAATTTTTGGATCTTTAGGATTCTTTTTAATTAATTCATCAATTTGGGAAAGAATTTTAGCGCT
>CAYOXV010000021.1:4672-7120 GCA_964408055.1 uncultured Gammaproteobacteria bacterium
GATCTTTAGGATTCTTTTTAATTAATTCATCAATTTGGGAAAGAATTTTAGCGCTAGTGGGACGATATTTTTTGATCCAACCCATCATGATGTCAGCTCGCGCCATATAATTGGCACTGTTCCAAAGATAGCCCCAGTTGGCAACATATTTTTTAGCAGTTTCTAAATCTGGTTTTTCAATAAATTTATCGATGTTATAAATTTGTTCTCCGTTAATTTGATCAAATTCTTGACCAAATTTAATATAACCTAAACCCGTTTCAGGTCGAGTAGGGGTGATACCAAGAGTAATTAATTTGTCAGGATGTTTGGCAATGGTGTCAAAACAAGCTTGAGTGGCTTTGACAAAAGAATCAACATCTTGAATGGAATGGTCTGAAGGAAGAGTAGTAAAGACAGCCTCTGGGTCAATTCTAAGTAAATGAAGAGCAATAAAGCCATGAGCAGCAGTAGTATTACGAGCACTAGGCTCTAAAATACAATTATTTTTAGGTAGGGTAGGAAGTTGTTTTAAAATTTCTTTTTCGTATTCTGGGGTAGCAGAAATAAAGATTTGTTTCTCTGGAAGGAATTTTTTGACTCGGTCATAGGTTTCTTGAAGAAGGGTCTTTTCAGAGATAAGGGGCTGAAATTGTTTAGGTTTGTTTTTACGACTAAGTGGCCAAAGACGGGTGCCGGATCCTCCGGCCATGATGACTGCATAATTCATAGTAAGTCTATTTTAGCATGGGGAAAATGGTAACTTATGGTTTGAGGGGGCAAGAATAATTGTATTATAGACGATTTAAAAAAGAAATCCATTGAATTATTGACAGATGTGTTTAGAATAGTAGATTATGAAGTTTATTTTTATATCAGGCGGAGTTATTTCTGGGTTAGGAAAAGGGGTAACCGCGGCCTCAATTGGGTTAATTTTAAAATCTAAAGGATTACGAGTAACTAATGTTAAGGTTGATATGTATTTAAACGTTGATGCGGGGACAATCCGACCACAAGAACATGGTGAAGTGTTTGTTTGTGATGATGGAATTGAAACTGATCAAGATTTAGGAAATTATGAGAGATTTTTAAACGAGAATTTGAGAAGAGAAAATTACATGACCACTGGTCAGGTATACAAAGCAGTAATTGATAGAGAAAGAGCTTTTGGTTATGGGGGAGAGGATGTAGAAGCAGTACCTCATATAACTGATGAAATTATTGATCGAATTAAAAAAGCGGGCAAGGTAAACAAATCTGATGTGGTGATTGTAGAATTAGGAGGAACAGTGGGTGAATATCAAAATGGATTATTCTTTGAAGCTAATAGAATCTTGAAATTACAAAAACCAAAAGATGTAATTCATATTCATGTCTCTTATTTGCCAATAATTAAGAGTTTGGGAGAACTAAAAAGTAAACCAGCCCAACAATCAACTCATCTTTTAAACAGTATGGGGATTCAACCAGACTTCTTGGTAGCTAGAAGTGAACGAGGGATAGATGAAAGAAGAAGAGAAAGATTGGCTTTGTTTTGTAATTTGAGAAGTGAAAGTATTATTTCTAATCCAGATTTAGATAGTATTTATAGATTGCCAATTCTTTTTGAAGAACAAAAATTTGGTGATAAATTATTAAAATCATTACATTTAAAAGCTAAGAGTAATAAAGGATTAGTTGATTGGAAAAAATTTGTAGAAAAAATTGATAGTAAGAGGAAGGAAATAAAGATAGCAATTGTAGGAAAATATTTTGCCACTGGTGATTATCAGTTATCCGATTCATATCTTTGTGTAATTGAGGCTTTAAAGCATGCAGGAGCAAAGACTGGAGTAAAACCAGTCTTATCATGGATTGGGACGGATGAAGTTGAAAAGAAGGGAGCTAAGGAAGTATTAAAGGGTTTTGATGCTATATTGGTGCCACAGGGTTGGGGAAGTAGAGGAACAGAGGGAAAATTAGAAACAGTTAAATATGCTCGAGAAAATAAAATTCCTTATTTGGGTTTATGTTTTGGAATGCAAATGGCAGTAATTGAATTTGCTAGAGATAAAGCTGGGCTTAAGGGGGCAAATTCAACTGAAGCTGATCCAAAAACTAAATATCCAGTAGTCCATGTGATGCCAGAACAGAAGAAATATTTAGCCCAACATCAATATGGGGGAACAATTCGATTAGGGAGTTGGCAATGTAAGGTAAAGACAGGAACTTTATTGGAAAAAGCCTACAAAAAAGATGGGAGTTATCCAAATGAAATTAAAAATCAAATCATTAATGAAAGACATCGACATCGATATGAATTTAATAATGAATATAGGGAATTATTAGAGAAAAATGGGTTGATAATTTCTGGGACAAGTCCGGATGGAAAACTAGTTGAAGCAATTGAATTATCAAAAAAAGATCATCCATTCTTTATGGCAACTCAATTCCATCCAGAATATAAGAGTCGACCATTGTCACCACATC
>CAYOXV010000021.1:7220-8937 GCA_964408055.1 uncultured Gammaproteobacteria bacterium
TTTATGGCAACTCAATTCCATCCAGAATATAAGAGTCGACCATTGTCACCACATCCAATATTTGTGGCCTATTTGGAAGCGTTAAAATAGATGAAGAACGACGAATTTTATATTAAAAAATGTATTGCCTTGGCAGAAAAATCAGTTAAGAAAGGAGAAGCACCGTTTGGAAGTTTGATAGTTCAAAAAGGAAAGATAATAGCCAAATCGACTAATGCTAATGAAAAAAATCATGATATAACCTGCCATGCCGAGATAATGGTAATGAGGAAAGCGCAAAAGAAATTAAAAACTAAAGATTTGTCGACTTGTGAAATTTATTCAAACTGTGAACCTTGTCCGATGTGTTCATTTATGATGAGAGAATTACATTTCAAGAAAGTAGTTTTTGGGGTTAGATCACCAAATATGGGAGGAAAGAATAAATGGAATATTTTGCAAGATAAAGGATTATCTAAGATAAAACCATTTTTTAGTGATGAGCCAGAAGTAGTAGGGGGAGTGTTGGAAAAAGAATGTAAGGAAACTTATACAAAGATTGGGTGGGGAGATTTTTTGGAGAAAATACAATAAGTAATATAGAGATTAACTAAAAATCCCCCAATTTCTCAGGGGATTTAAAAGTTTAAATTAATCTCAAATATTATTTGAGTTCAACTTGGGCACCAGCGGCTTCTAATTTAGCTTTAGCATCATTAGCAGCTTCTTTTTTCATAGTACCTAAATCAGCTGGACAGGCATCAACCATGTCTTTAGCTTCTTTAAGACCGAGTTCTGGTTTGAATTCTCGGACAACTTTGATGACAGCAATTTTATTTGCTCCACCAGAGGTGATAATGACGTCAAATTCGTTCTTTTCTTCAGCAGGAGCAGCAGCGGCACCAGAAGCACCAGCAGCGGCAGCAGCAGGAGCAGCAGCGACAGCTTTGACATCAAATTTTTCTTCAAGAGCTTTGACTAATTCGGAAAGCTCAAGAACTGAGAGTTCAGCAACAGAATCGATGATTTTTTGCAATTTTGCATCTATTTTATTTTCTGACATAATTTGAATTTAATTAATAAATAATTTAACTAATAATTATTGTGATTGTTTTTCAGATAAAGCTTTAAGAGTTAAAACCAATTGAGTTTGATTAAAACGCATAGCGTAAACTAATCTTTGAAGAGGATTGACTAAACCACCAACGAATTGAGAAATGAGAGTGGATTTTGAAGGAAGACTTAAAAAAGTTTTAAGTTCATCAAGGGAAAGTAATTTTTTATCAAAAATACCATATTTAAAAGCAGTTATTTCTTTAGCTTTATTGACTTTATCGATTTCTTTTAAAGGAGCAACTTCATCTTCATTACAGTAGGTAATAGAAGTTGGACCAGTAAGAGTTTCTGGTAATTTAATTCCAATTTTAGCTAGGGCACGAGTAATAAGGGAGTTTTTAACAACTTCCATTTGCCCACCTTGAGCTCGGATATCAGCTCTAAGTTGAGCAATATCACCGGCGTTTAAACCTTGATATTGAATTAAAGCAACTGATTTAGCATCAGCTAATTTTTTAGCGACTTGATCGACTTGTTCAATTTTTCTTATGGCTGGCATAGTTTTTAGTTAAATATTTTTTATTAAAAAAACCTCGACGAAGCGAGGCGTAGATAAAACAAAATAAATATTGTTCTGCCTCGGCTGGACTTATTGGTGTGCCGGCTGTCTTCGGTTAATGGG
>CAYOXV010000022.1:0-5290 GCA_964408055.1 uncultured Gammaproteobacteria bacterium
CAACTAGTTCTTTCCATTCCACTGATATTTTTAACCACCTTTTTACTGTTCCAAAAAGATCAGGAAACGATAAACACCCTTCCAAAAAATCTTCCTGATCCCCTTTCCCATCAACCATTTTAGGATATATTCTTTCCCCAAAAGTCATTTTTATTTTTGGGTTAATAAACACTGTCACTTTTTTATCTTGACCTTTAATTCCAAAAAAACTTCTAGATATTCCAATTTGAGGTGCTGCTAAACCTGCTCCATTTTCCGCCCTCTCCAAATCTTTTTTTAATAATTCCAATTCATTTATTAATTTTTTATCTACCTTAAGTATTTCCTTTGTTTTTTTTCTTAAAATCTTATTTGGGTAAGTTAAAATTTTACTCATAGCAATATTCTACCAAATCAGTCTTAATCCACGTTATAATTCCACTATGATCAATTTTGCTTTTTTCGGTTCATCACAATACTCTATTACCATCCTCAAAAAATTACTAGAAATCAAAGATTTTAATATCGTCGCTGTTATTTCTAAAATTGACAAACCAGTTGGCCGCACCCAAGAAATTATCCCCAACCCAGTTGTTTCTTTTGCTCGTCAAAATAATCTAAAAATTATTCAAGTTGAAGAATTTACTTCAAAAATAAAATCAGAAATTAAAAAATTAAATTTAGATATTGGCTTATGTGTTGCTTTCGGCCCTCCTTATTTCGACCAAGAAATGATCGATATCCCTAAACATAAAATCGTCAATATCCACCCATCTCCTCTACCTAAATACCGTGGAGCTACCCCTGGTCCTTGGCAAATTATCAACAATGAAACCACCTCAGCTGTTACTTTTTTTCAAATTGACTCTCTTCCTGACCATGGCCCCATTATCTACCAACTCCCTTTTGATATTTCTCCAACCGAAACTGCCCTCACCTTTTATAACAAAGCCTTTAATTTAGCTGCCAACAATCTTGAATCTATTCTTAAAAACTATATTAATAACCCTGATTCTCTTACTCCACAAGATCATTCCCAAAAAACCTATTTCCCCAAATTTAATAAAGATACTGCCCAAATTAATTGGGATTGGGATATTAATAAAATTGCCCGTTTTATTAGAGCTCTTAACCCTTGGCCAATTGCTTGGACCTATATCACTGATCAAAAAGGTAATCAATTAAAAATGAAAATATTCTCTTTTGATAAGGAACCCGTTAAAATTCAAATTGAAGGCAAAAACATCACTGATTGGTCAGAAATTTCAAAATATTATTCTATAAAAAAATCCTAAGGATAGGAATTTTTAGTTAAAAACTAATTTTATTTTTCTATTTTTCCCTAAAAATTTATTTTAAAAGTTTGCCTAATTTAAGGCAATATCCAATAGTCAATTTTAAATTTATTGGAAGATTTGATCATTAATGAACAAGAAGTTTTATCACTCCCTTACGTCAAAAGTAAAAAATATTTTTATTATTTTTTACAAAATTTATTTTTATACCAATTTAAATTAATCCCTAAAACAGGCATAATTTACCAAAAGATTACCAAAATTTATCCCAAATTTGCTCACTCTAAATTTAAATTTGCCCAATAAACAGGCTTTTCATTTTTTGACAAAAATTTTAAAAACTCTTTAATTAATCTTAAGGAGGTAAAAAAATATGCCAGCTAAAAAGAAAAAAGTAGCTAAAAAAGTAGCTAAGAAAAAAGTCGTTAAGAAGAAAGTAGCTAAAAAAGCTACTAAAAAAGTCGCCAAGAAGAAAGTCGCCAAAAAAGCAAAAAAAAGATAAGGTGATTTTTAATTAATAAAAACGGTGCTTTAAACAAGTGCCGTTTTTTGTTCCTGAGTTTCTTTCTTCAATCTCTTTAAACACTTAGTACAAAAATTACCGCTGATTTTTTCTTCTCCAACTTGCATGGTAACTTTTTGAATGTTAGCCATAAATGTTCTTGGTGTTCTGTTTTGGGCATGAGATCGGTTTCTACCAATCTTGGTTCCTTTGCCACATAAGCTACATGTTCTCATAGTAAGGTATAATATCAAAATCAAAGCTTTTTGAAAATATGATAAATCTAACCTCACTCTTAATTTTAATTTTAGCTATTACTATTCACGAATTTTCTCATGCTCTAGCCGCCGATAAACTTGGCGATCCCACTCCTAGATCCTTTGGCCGATTAACTCTAAACCCTATTGCCCATGCTGATCCAGTTGGGACCGTTCTACTTCCTCTTTTAAGTGCACTAAGTGGTATCCCTACTATTGGTTGGGCTAAACCAGTTCCTATTGATCCCTTTAATTTTCGTCACCCCAAAAGGGATATGATTATTACTTCCCTAGCTGGTCCAGCCAGTAATTTACTTATAGCTATTATCTTTGGATTGATTTCCAATATTTTTCATATTCAAAATATCTTTATTTATCTTTTCATCCTTATTAATATCTCTTTGGCTATTTTTAACCTAATTCCTATCCCCCCACTTGATGGTTCAAAGATCCTTATTAACTTACTCCCATCAGAATCTGGAGCCAAATGGGAAGAAGCCTTAAATCGTTATGGCTTTATTCTTCTTATCATCTTAGTCTTTTTACCTATTTCCAATGGTCATTCTCTTCTTACTATTATTATTTCCCCTGTAATTAATTTTATTTTCGGCTTACTTATACCAGGCTTTTTAGGTGTTTAATCATTTTAGTAATTTCTGTCTTAGTCATTCCATGAACCATAGCTCCTTGTTCTAATGTTTCCATTCCTGCTGCCATACAACCAATACAATGAAAATTATATTTTTCTACCAAAACACTAGCTATTTTAGGATAAGTCTCAACCAAATCTAAGATTAAAATATCTTTTGTTATCTCTTTTTTTTGCTTCATACCATCTATTATAACCCACAATTTAGGCATAAAAAAAATTTAAAAAACCCTCCTTTCATGCTAAACTTACTTGTCCTATCAAAAGCGGATTCTTTAAGAAGGTGTTTTTTCTAGCTAAACTTCTTAAATGGAAAGCCTTGTGTCTGTTCGGATTCGTCTGAATAGGCCCGTTTTCCGCCACGTTTTTTTTGCGTGGAAAAGCCACTTGAAGTAAACTTTTGGTGGGACGACTTTTATGAAAAATCCTTATTTTTCCATCATTATTCCCTGTCTTAATGAAGAACATTACCTTCCCAATTTACTTAAAAATTTAAATTCTCAATCATTTAAGAATTTCGAAACTATTGTTATTGATGGAAATTCAGAAGATAAAACCGGTCAAGTTACCACTACCTTCCCAGCCAAGTACCCCCTCTATCTTTATTCCACTACTACTCGAAATGTTTCTTTTCAACGAAATCTAGGCGCTAAAAAAGCCAAAGCTAAAGTTCTTATTTTTTTCGATGCCGACACTCAAATCCCTAAAAACTATTTAGAAGAAATTGCCAAAACCTTTAAAACCAAGAATCCAGATTTCCTTACTACTTACATTACCGTCAAATCATCAAAACCACTAGAAAAAACTTATGCCTTACTTAGTAATTTAATATTTGAAGCTGCCAAAAACATTAAACAACCTGTAGCTTATGGCTGTATGCAAGCCGTAAAAAACAAAGTATTTTGGAGTGTTGATGGCTACGATAGCAAAACGAAATTTGGCGAAGATAGCCAATTATTCCAAAAATTAAACCAATTAAAATATAAATATATTGTCCTCAAAAACCCTCGTTACCTTTTTTCTCTTCGACGTTTCAAATCAAAAGGAACACTCCAAACTGTTATTAAACAATTACGAATAAACTTAAACGTATTTAAAAAAGGCTACCACGCTCCTTTAAAAGAGGAATATCAAATGGGCGGTAAACAATAACCTTTACAAAGAAAATTCTTTTTTTATTCTATTCAGTATCATCCCTAAACTTTTTTGATTATTTTCTGCCTCTCTTTTTATATTTTCCTTATACTTTTCTTCAAAATATTTTGGTTTTTCCAAATATTCATACAAAAAATTAGAAATTTCTCCATTTTTTTCCTTTACCCAACCTAATTTCTTTTTTTTAATTAAATCTATATTTCCATCTTCCTGACCTCCAATATGAGTCATCGCCACAAATGGTTTTTTACAAGCCAAACAATCAAATAAAAAATTTGGGCCAGCCTTTCCAAAAACAATATCTGCAGCCGATAAAACTTCACTCATATTCTCAATCCATCCTAAATGCTTTATTTGAATTAAATTTTCTTTTTTTAATCTTTTTAATATCTTCATAAATTGTTCTATCAAGTTAAAAGCTAATTTATCCGTTCCTGTATTAACAATAAATCCTACTCTTTCTTTTAAAGTTAACATCACCGGTAATAATTTAGGTAAAGAATTCATCCCCAAACTTCCTCCCCCTACAAAAATTACTGGTCTATCATCATTAAATCCTAAAGATCTTCTCGTTTTTTTTCTATCAAATTCTTGGTACATTTCTTCTCTAGTCCACCATCCAGTTATCATCATTTTTTCCTTTTCTAAACCCCATCTTTGACCTTCCCTCAAAGAGTTTTCATCATAAACGATATTTAAATCAGCATCTTTAACAAAAGAAAGAGCATTTATCGTCCATGGATCAGTTACTACCGACCATAATTTAAAATTTTTATTTTCTTCTTTTCGCCATCGACTTAAAGAATGACTATGAAGAAAATAACTTGATATTACTAAATCTGGTTTAATTTCATCTATTTTTTCTTTTAAATTTTCTAAGTTCAAAATTGACATTTCCTTAAGAATATCTTTAGCTACCTTAGTCCCAGAAATTCGATGAAACATCCGATTTGTTTTTGGTATATATCTATAAGCAAAAGTATATAAATCTGAAACAAAAGCAGTTTCTGCCTTTATTTCAGCCAATTCTACTTCATAATTATTTTTAGATTGATTCTCTTTAAGGTATTTAAATATTGCCTTAGCTATTGACCTGTGCCCCCATGGCATATCATCAGTTAAAACTAATATTTTCTTCTTATCCTTTTTCATATCTCTATATTCTACCTCAAATCATTTACTATATTGATATAATAGGCCTATGCCCTCCTAGCTCAATGGTAGAGCAGTGGTTTTGTAAACCTCAGACGCAAGTTCGATTCTCGCGGAGGGCTCATTTTTTCTTATTTTTTTGGTAAAATACCAAAGCATTATCTAGTACGCCCGGATAGCTCAGTTGGTAGAGCATCCCCTTGGTAAGGGGAAGGTCAAGAATTCGAGTTTCTTTCCGGGCTCATTTTAAAAGGAGGGGTGCTCCGAATGGTAAGGAACTTGTTTTGAAAACAAGCGCCAG
>CAYOXV010000022.1:5390-8640 GCA_964408055.1 uncultured Gammaproteobacteria bacterium
TTTTGCTATCATTATTCAGTGACTAAAAAGCAAAAAATAATTTACTCCATTATCTTCATTCTTTTTATTTCCGCCATCACTATTTGTATCATCAAACTTAACTCTCAAAAATCAACCACTACCCAAACTCTCCCAACTGAAAAAAACTTAACCCCCAAAGATATTGATTGGGAAACTGCCTCTAATTTAATCAGAAATTGCCAAATTAAAGTTATTTTCCAAGCTCGGACCTTACAAGTTAATTTACGTGGTCATGATAATCAAATTTACTATACTTCAGAACCAAAATTTAACGATGTCATTAACCTAGCCAAAGAAGTTCAAGGCCCTTGTGACATTATCCAAACCGTCACTGAATAATCTAAAGTCAGACAATTTAAAGTCAATCACTTTTTCTATGGTAAAATCGCTTAAATATGTCTTTAGCAGAAATCCCCACTTCAATTACAATTGGTCAAAAGGATTTATCATTTCGTAGTATCCATAAAAACTTTGGTCAAACAGAAATAGGTAAAAAATTAAACGATAAAACTCGATGGGAACGATATCAGGTTAAAGGTGATGATCCAGATAATAAATTACCTAATAAAGAGTGGGTGGATATTATTGGCCAAGATGCTAACAATTTAAGCCACGGTTTATTAACTTGTGGGTTTAGTCGCCTCTTTATCAATCATATCATCCATTCCAATTCTCAAATTAAACTTAACCAAGAAGAACAAGAAATAATTCTTTTTACAGCCATTTCCCATGATTGGCCAGAAGGAGTAACCAAAAAAGGTGATGTTAGTTTCGAATTAAAAACCGAAAAAGATGAAATTGAAGAACTTAGTCTTATTGAAAACATCATTACTGATTTTCTTGGCCATAATAGCCTCCCTATTGCCAGACAAGTTAAAGATACTTTAGGAGATCCAACTTCAAAATTAGGTAAGATTTTCAACGCTATAGAAAAAATTGGTTATTCCCAAACTGGATTAAAAGCTTGGGAAAAAAGAAAAAACTTTGGTGATTTAATTACTCCAAAATTAACCTTATTATCCAATAACGTTTTATTAAACAACCCTATTAAAATGATTGAATACAGTTCAATCTATCCTCCTATTGATAGTTTTTTAAGAAATAGACAAAATATTATTTCCAATGGTTTTACTAATATGCCAGATTCCATCTTTGATTTATATACTGAAACCCCCGATTTACCAAAAATAAATAGAAGTAAATTTAAAGATGCCTCTGAGCAATGGAGTGACTGGATAAAACCTCGTCGTCAAATGATAACAGTGGTAAAATAAAGTATCAAAGTGCCATTTCCAAAGTTAATAGTTAAATTGCCAATATGAATATAAAAGTCATTGGTCTTAACTTTACTATTTCCCCCTCAATCCATGAGCTCATCCAAGAAAAGTTCATCGATAAGCTCGATCAACTCATCTCCAATTTTAATGATGAGTTAAAAACTGGCTTCTTAAGCTTAGAAAAAGATAAAAGACATAAAATTTATCAAGCTAAATTTGATATGACTCTCCCTGGTAAAAAAAATAGTATCTTTGCTCAACATAGTCATCCTGATCTAACTGCTGCTATCACTGGTCTCCGTGAAGCCATTGAAAAACAGATTAAAAAATATAAACACACTAATTAACTAGATTGATAATTATCTTTCTTTAGTTTAAAATACCACTCATGGCTAAATCTAAAAAAACACCTCGTATTTTAATTGCCCTAGTTTGTTCTGTTTGTGGTGCTCAAAATTATCTTACTGAAAAAAACAAAACTAATACTCCTGATAAATTAAAATTCATCAAGTATTGTAAATGGTGTAAGAAAAAAACCGAACACAAAGAAAGTATTAAATTAAAATAATTCCGGCAAGTCCCAATTTTTATTGACTTTTAAATCATTTCTATATTAAGATAATAATATGTCAGATAAAAAATCTAATAAAAAAGTAGTTAAAGAGATTCCCCTTCCTAAGTTCGAGAAACCAAATACTATAAACTTAAATCTCAATAAATTTAGACAAACCTTTAAACCAACTGGTCGTTTTCAAAGTATAAATCGTTCTCGTAGATAAAAAAACGCTCAACGGTAAAAAAGGTGTTACCCTTCTACTCTATTGAGCGTCTGTTTTTTATCTTAAGTTTTATGTTTGGTTATTGATTATTGGTTGTGTTCTTTTTTCCATTTTTTTTTGAAAAAAGAATCCCGATTGACCCAATCGCAGCAGTTCCCCAAACCAAAGGATCCAAAGAGAAAGAACCAATTGCTAAAACTGATCCCCACATTGCTCCTCCAGTTGGTATAGTAGCGATAAGTGCCATCAATAACACTGATCCAATACCAATAACTTTAGCTTTTGAATTACTCATTTTGCTTGACATAAAAATGCCTCCTTTAAATTAATTATTTAAATTTGTCATCTTTAGTAATTCAAAATCTTTTGTTTCTCTACTTAAGTTGTTAATTCAATAGACTTACAGCATTTGCAAATCTGGCAAATTTTACCTCTTTTCTTTTAAATGTCAATTTTACTTTAAAATAAAAAACCTATCCAATCTTCTCTATTATTTTCTTATCTAAAGAATATAACTTCTGTACTCCATTTTCTAAATTAAAATAGTGGAATATATAGGGCACCAAAAGTACAAATAATAATAAACCGACTGTTTTCAACTCATTAATTTGGTAAATCAAACTAAAACCCATCATTGTTAAAAAAGCCAAACCAAAAGCCAAAGTAACCAATAAATGAATCAACCTCTCATGTTGCATAAATCCAATTGTTACCCGATGATTATTCAAAACTTTCTTCCAATCAGTTTTATTACTATTAATTTCTAACGCTCCCTCTATTTCTTTGATATATTTTTTTAAATATTTAGTCATATTAATCTAAAAAAATTATTTTATCTTTTGGTCTTTCAATTTTAACTAATTCTACCTTTGCTTCCTTTAAAAGTTCCCTTACCCCACCAATATCAGGATAGTCCATATAAGTTACAAATTTTTTAATCCCTGCGTTAATCAACATTTTGGCACAAACAATACAAGGGCTATGAGTACAATAAATAGTTCCCCCATCAATATCTATTCCATATTTACCAGCTTGAATAATTGCATTTTGTTCAGCATGAATTGCTCGACAAATTTCATGCCTTTCCCCAGAAGGAATATTCAATTGATTTCTCAAACAACCTAATTCCAAACAATCTCTAGTTCCTGCTGCTGCTCCATTATAACCAGTAGT
>CAYOXV010000023.1:0-1120 GCA_964408055.1 uncultured Gammaproteobacteria bacterium
GCAACTTTAATATTTTTAGGAACACCAGCTACTAAAGCTTTTTGGTATTCAACTTGGGAAAGTAAGGAAAGGGCTTTCTCGGACATATCTTGATTGAGGTATGAAGCATTAAAAAGAATTCTGAAGAAGGAAGCATAATCTTTGACATTAATAATATTGCCGTTGGAATTTTCTAAAATTTTAGAGATGTCGATATTCAAATCTTTGTAAACTTGGAGAATTTCATTATTATCGATATTTTTAAATAGGTTATTGTAAGAATCATTGTCAGAATAGATGATCATTCTCTTAAGAAGATCTTCAACAGTATACTCTTGGTTTGAGAGAAGAGTTTCTGATGGTTTAATGTTTTGGATGGAAACACCATCCTCTTGATTTTCAGGATTGATTATCTTTTGACTTAAAAGGGAAGAATCTCTTTGGGCTTTTTTAAGGTAGGTAATAAGGAGGGGAACTTTAGCAAGACTAGCGGGAGAAAAATATTCTTTTTCATTGATTCCAAACCAAGGTCCATTATTTAGATCACGAAAGTAAACAGAGGCAAATGTTATATTATTACTATTAATTTCTTGATTAATAATATGATTGATGGAATTTTTGAGAGGATAAAGGGTTATATTGTCACTGTTGGAATTACATTCTAGAAGAGGACTAATAAATTGATAGTTAAATGATTCATGAACTTCTTTTGAAAAATTATCTTGAGGTTGACTATTGGCTAAAATAAATTTACCGATAAAAACCCCGATTAATAGGGGGATAATAAGAAAAATAATTTTTAATGGAATATTTTTCACTGTATAAAGATATTATCATGGAATTCAATTTTTGTAGTAAAATACCGTATGGATTTTAAATTAATTGAAAATAAATGGCAAAAATATTGGGAGGAACATGGTGAAATAAGTCGGGCAGAGGACAAAAGTGATAAGAAAAAGAAATATATATTAGTAGAATTTCCATACCCTTCGGGGAGTGGTCTTCATATTGGTCATGCTTTTAGTTTTACTGGTGGTGATGTCTATGCTCGCTTTAAACGAATGCAAGGTTTTAATGTTTGTTTTCCTATGGGTTGGGATGCTTTTGGATTACCAACAGAGAATTATGCTATTAAAATGAA
>CAYOXV010000023.1:1220-2509 GCA_964408055.1 uncultured Gammaproteobacteria bacterium
TTTACAACTAGACCAGATACTCTTTTTGGAGCAACTTTTATGGTGATTGCTCCGGAGCATGAATTGTCGATAGAATTGGCAAAAAATGATGAAGAAATTAAAAATTACATAGCTGAAAGTCGTAAAAAATCAGATTTAGAAAGAACGGAACTTTCCAAAGATAAAACAGGAGTGTTCTCAAAATTATATGCGATCAATCCAGTGAATGAAAAAGAGATTCCTATTTGGATAAGTGATTTCGTTTTGTCTTCATATGGAACTGGGGCAATTATGTCAGTTCCGGCTCATGATGAGAGAGATTTTGCTTTTGCTAAAAAGTTTGGGTTAGAAATTATTCCAGTAGTAAAACCAAAGGAAGATCATGATTTTGAAAATCAGGCTTATACTGATGTTGATAATGGAACAATTATCAATTCACCTCCTATAAATGGAATGATGCCAGCAGAAGCTTTTGGAAAGATGATTAAATGGTTAGAAGAAAAGAAGATAGGGGAAGCAACTGCTTCTTATCATTTGAGAGATTGGATATTTTCCAGACAACATTATTGGGGTGAACCAATACCAATGATTAATTGTAAAAAATGTGGTTGGGTACCGGTACCAGATGATCAATTACCAATAGTGTTACCAGAAGTTGAAGCTTATGAACCAACTGATGATGGTAAAAGTCCATTGTCAAAGATTGATAGTTTTGTAAAAACTAAATGTCCAGTATGCGGAGAAGATGCAGAAAGGGAAACTGATACAATGCCAAATTGGGCAGGTAGTGATTGGTACTTTTTGAGATATATTGATCCATATAATGATACAGAAATAGCTAGTAGTGAATTAATGAAATATTGGGGTCCAGTAGATATTTATATTGGTGGAGATGAACATAATGTGCTGCATTTACTATATTCTCGCTTTATTTATAAGTTTTTGTGGGATGAAGGGGTAGTCCCAAAAGAAATTCCTGAACCATATTACAAAAGAATATCTCATGGGGTGATTTTAGGTCCGGACAACCAAAGAATGAGTAAGTCGAGAGGTAATGTGATTGTGCCGGAACAGGTATCTGATATTTATGGAGTTGATGTAATTAGGATGTATTTGATGTTTATGGGTCCATTTGATTCAACTATGGCATGGAATGAAAATACAGTCTCTGGAGTTAGAAGATTCTTGGAAAGATTCGAAAAATTTATTAATTCTCAAATTAATAAAAAGACTGATAGCAGTGATAAAGTTAAGGTGATAATTAATAAAACAATTAAGGGAGTGACTGAGGATTTAGAAGCTTTTAAGTA
>CAYOXV010000023.1:2609-6351 GCA_964408055.1 uncultured Gammaproteobacteria bacterium
ATGGTGGCAATTAATGGAAAGGTAAGAAGTCAATTAAAGATAAAGACAAGTGAAGTTGATAATAAGGAACTAGTTTTAGATTTAGCTAAAAAAGATAAAGATATTTTTAAGTGGATAGAAGGTAGTGATATAGTTAAAGAGATATATATACCTAGTAAAATGGTGAATTTGGTAGTAAAAATATAGTTAAAGATACGGTTAGTAAAAGTAGTTCAATAGAATATTGCAAAGTGTATCAAGCAGAAAATGTTTTTGACTGCTAATGGTAATTAATTTACTTGAAAGATCGAAAGAAAGATAAAAATTAAAAAATAAATAAAAAATGCTTAAATTTAATGATTTTAAATTAGAAAATGGGGTTAGGGGAATAGTAATTCCAGTCCCAGGGCTTAATTCAGTAACGGTAGAAGTATTTTTAAAAATAGGATCCAAGTATGAATTTAGTGGTGAGTTTGGAATGAGTCATTTTTTGGAGCATATGGCTTTTAAGGGGACTGAAAAAAGACCGACAGCTAGTTTGATTAATAAGGAAATTGATAGTAAAGGGGCGGCCTACAATGCTGGAACTGGTCATGAAATGACTTCATATCATATTACAACTATTAAAGAGAACACAGCTTGGGCAATAGAAATGTTGTCTGATATTTTATTTAACTCTATTTATGATGAAAAGGAAGTTTTAAAAGAGAGAGGAGTGATAATGGAAGAAATTAGAATGTATCAAGACAACCCAATGATAGGATTGTCATCAATATTGACTAAATTTTTATATGGTAAGTCTAAAATAGGGTGTTGGGATATTGCTGGAGATATAAGTGATATTGAGAAAGTAGATAGATTGAAGGTAGTTAACTTTAGGAATAAGTTTATAGATCCTAGGAATATGGTAGTGGTGGTAGTGGGAAACGTTGATCCTAGGGCTCAAGATGAAGTAAAAAAATGTTTTGAAAAATTTTCTAATATAAAGACTAAAGAATTACCTAAAATAGAGATTGTCATTAATAATGAAGATAAGATGCGGGTTAATAAAAAAGTAGAGCAGGGTCATTTTGCAATGGCAGTTTCAGGAATATCGTGGATGGATAAAAGAAAATATGAATTTAAATTATTAGATCTTATCTTAAATGGAAACACCTCATCTAGGCTTTGGCAAAAGATTAGAGAAGATAAGGCTTTAGCTTATTATATTCATTCAGTTAGTGAAAGTTTTGAAGAAACTGGATTTTGGGGAGTTCAATCAGGGGTGACATTAAATAAAATTGATGAAGCAATGACAATAGTTAAGAGGGAAATAGAAACTATAACAGATACTTTAAAAGAGGAAGAATTAAATCGAGCCAAAGACTATTTAATAGGTAAAACAAAATTAGCTATGGATAAAACTAGTTTTATAAGTGCTTTTGTGGGACAGAAAATGCTTTTAGAAAATAAGATAGAAATGATAGACTTTGAAATTGATAGATATAAGAAGATTGATTTAAAAAGCCTTAAAAGGCTATCAGGAGAGATTTTTAGAGAGGGGAAGGTAAAAGAAGTGGTTATTAGTAATAAATAAGTATTTTTAGGTTTAGATGTTATGACAAGGCCTTGTAATGACAATTAAGGTCATTTTAGCAATTAAAAATTTTTCTGCTAAAGAAATTCGGAAATTAATTTTATTGATAAATAGTGGGTAAAGTATGGTTTTGTCTTTTCAATTTAAGGAAGTTTAAAAAGTCTAGTTTGGTTAAAAAAGAATGGTTTTAAATCTGGTTTTTGAGCTTGATTGATATATTTTTTAGGGTCTGTTTTGGGTCATGATTTACTAGTGAAAATTTTAAAGAGGTAACAAAAAAATAGGGGACTAAAATAAACTATTGTTGTTAGATGCGGTAATTAATAGTTAATTAAGTCTTAAATGATATATTTAGGTAGGTTTTTTACGGAATATTAAATTCGGAGAATAATTAATTAAATTTTTACTAGCTTTAATTAAATAAAAGTGCGGTTAATGGTTTAAAACTGCGGTAAACTGATATTTTTTAGGTTTAAAATATGCGGTTAATGACTTTATAAAGAGAAGAATAGAGAGTAAATTTGGAATAAGAGAAGGGTTTTGAGTATTTAGAGAAATATTGGAGTGGTTTTAGTTTTAAGTATCCCCAGAAGGAATTGAACCTTCATTTGCCACTTAGGAGGTGGCCGTTCTATCCGTTGAACTATAGGGATGTGTGTCGGGAATACAGGATTTGAACCTGCAACCTCAGCGTCCCGAACGCTGCGCGCTAGCCAATTGCGCTAATTCCCGCTTTATATTAAGGTTACGGTAGGCAAATTAATTTGTCTTAGGCACAATATTATAACTTAATTATTAATAAAGGGTATTATGATTGGATTTTATGATGCTAAAGATTTTATTTTGTATATATTTGATCTATTTTTGAGAAATTAAAATAGCAGAAAATGGTTTTAATTGCTGATAGGTTTTAGATAAATTTATTACCTTGACTAAGGGATAAAAAATCTTTAAACTGATTTTAAGATGACAAATCATGATAAAAATATGAGAACTCTAATAGTATCTTTTGTAATACTTATTTTAGCTTTGGTGCCACTAAGATTTGCTGAAGTAAAAAATAATGTTATTGAATCGCAAACACAGGTGTTAGGAGATGAGATTGTTGTAGAAAGTGAAGGGGTAATTGAAGAAAGTATTATTGAAGTTTATGAAAGTGAAGATGAGATAGTAGTTAATGAAGAAGTGGTGTTACCAAATGCAGAAATAGAAGAAATTAATTTATCTCAAGACGAAGAATAAATAAATATAAAGTTTTTATCTAATAGAGATAGTGTAGAGGTTCTCTGGTGCACCTTGATAAGGGGAGATAAGAATCATTATCTTACTACCATCAATCACAGGAAAGACGTTTTTAGGATCAAAATTACCAACATAGAGGGTTTGTTGATTAGTACCATCGTAATCAGCAACTTTGATGTTTTGTTGATTACTAAAGAGAATGTTATCAGAGCTAACTAACCAACTAGGATTGATAATATCTTCTTTGGAACCAATTAAGAAATTTGTATCGTCTTTTAAATCATAAACATAATAATTACCTTGTTTAACATCACGAGATTGGGTTTGAGTGCTTTGAGCTGGTGGAGGAGTGATGATTTCATTAACTAAATTGCCATCTTTTTGGGCTAAGTAAAGAATCTTATCTTCACTGGCAGAGACTTGGATATCTTGGGCTGAATCGGTAGAGATTAATGATTGTAATTCAGTTGGGATTTTAACCATTTTGGTAGTGATAAGTTGGTCAAGTTGATTTTTCCAATCATTTCTAATGGTATCTAAGGTAGGGGTAACATCGTAGAGATTTTTAGGATTAATAGCGGTATCAAGGGAGAGTAGATAAGAAGTATCAGCAGTAGAATTAGTAGCTAAAATTTGCCTTGAATTAGGTGAAAATTCGAAACTAAAATCAGACCAATTAATATTAGCTAAATTTTGACTGAGTTGGCGAGGAGTATTACGATTAAGACTTAAAGGAAAACTATTATTAGACTCAATGATAAAAAGACCATTATCGATTGAAGCTGAAGCTGAAGCGATAGCATAGACAACTTTAGTCCCATCTTGACTAATAGCAGGATGGATAGCTCCGGTATAGGTAATTGGTTTTAAGTCGGAAACTGATCTAAAAAGATTAGCATCAGTTTGAAAGACGGTTTCTTTTTTTATCTTAATAGTCTTTTGCCA
>CAYOXV010000023.1:6451-8330 GCA_964408055.1 uncultured Gammaproteobacteria bacterium
GAT
The DNA here is from genome assembly GCA_964408055.1 of uncultured Gammaproteobacteria bacterium. Taxonomy (GTDB): domain Bacteria; phylum Patescibacteriota; class Microgenomatia; order UBA12405; family UBA12405; genus WARW01. The sequence continues at coordinate 6,455 of CAYOXV010000023.1, forward strand.
ATTATATCTCAAAAGGGGAAAATTAGGATAGAATTAAGATATGAAATTGTTTAAAAAATTAGCAATAGACTTGGGAACAGCTAATTCTTTGGTTTGGGAGGCAGGAAAAGGGATTGTTTTGAATGAACCAACAGTGGTAGCAGTAGGAATTGAAGATAGAAAGGTATTAGCGGTTGGAAGTGAGGCTAAGAGAATGTTGGGAAAAACTCCAGAATATATTGAAGTGATTAGGCCATTAGAAGATGGAGTAATTGCTGATTATGAGGTAACTGAGGCAATGTTGAAGTATTTTTTGCGTAAAGTTATGGGAAATAATTGGTTTTTTGGACCAGAAGTGATGATTTGTGTACCAGCGGGAATAACTCAAGTAGAACAAAGAGCGGTAGTGGATGCGGCATTATCAGCAGGAGCAAGGAAGGCTTATCTTATCGATGAACCATTGGCAGCAGCTATTGGGGCTAAAATACCAGTATCTGAAGCTTTTGGGAATATGATTGTAGATATAGGTGGGGGAGCAGCTGAGGCAGCGATTATAGCTTTAGGAGGGGTAGTAGTTCATAGAACAGTTAAGATTGGAGGGAATAAATTAGACCGGGCGATTATGGATTACTTAAAAAAGAAATATAATTTAATCATTGGAGAACAAACAGCAGAAAACATTAAAATTAAGTTAGGAAGTGCAATAAAACCAAAAAAGGTGGAAACAATGGAAATAAATGGAAGAGATTCGGTTTATGGTTTACCTAAAAATTTGGTTATAAATAATGATGAAATTTATGAATCATTAAGACCAGTGTTGGAATCAATAATTATGGTGATTAGAGATACTTTAGAGATAACTCCACCAGAGTTGGTGGCCGATATTATGGAGAGAGGAATCGTTTTGAGTGGAGGGACGGTCCAGTTAAAAAACTTTAATACATTAGTAACAAGGGAAATTGGAGTGTCGGCCCATGTGGCATTAGAAGCTCAATTTTGTGTGATTAAGGGGACGGGGATGGCAGTAGAAAATTTGGAAGTTTACCGCCGAGCTTTTAGGTGATCTATTTGGAAATTGGTATCTTGTAATATATTTTTTGGTAAATTTTTTTTCAATTTTTGATTTGTGTTTTATATCAGTATAAGTGTAATTTTGATTTTATTGTTGTATTTTTATTAAATTAGAGTTAATTACCTATTTATACAATAAATTTGTGAGTAAAGTTATTGTTCAATATGATTAAAAAAGGAAGAAATGTGTTTAGAGTTTAAATATCTTATAATTATTGGGGGTGGAGAGGGGTGATATAGTTAGGTTTAAAAACACATTTTTTATAAATATAGGACGTGTTTTGGTTATTTTTTTGTCATTTTTTTACTATTTTTTAATGTTAAAATTGGTCAATGAAAAAAAAGGGAGAGAAAAAACAGGTTCAGAGTGAGAAAATGAGTAAAAAAGACAATGGGTCTGGAGATACTTTTGATGGTAATTTGTGGCAAATATTTGATATTTCTCTTTTTGGCAGAGATATTAATCAAGTGCTAAACATTATAGGTAGTAATTTAGAGCTAGGCACGAAAAAATACTGGGTAGCAACAGTTAACCCCGAATTTGTGATGGAAGCAACAAAAGATGATAAATTTGGTCAAATTTTGAAGAAAACCAGTTTAAATGTGATGGATGGAATTGGTTTGGTATGGGCTAGAGAAGTGTTAAAACAAAAAAATGGATTTAAAAAAATTGGGGTAGGAATTGGAACAGGGATAAAAATCTTACAAGGTAAGAAGAGAGATTGGGTGGCAACTGGTGCTGATTTAATGTTGAATTTAGGTCAAATGGTGGCTAATAATAATTTAAAGATATTCTTTTTGGGAGGATTTGATAAGCGGGCTGAAA
>CAYOXV010000024.1:0-8207 GCA_964408055.1 uncultured Gammaproteobacteria bacterium
GAAAAATTTATTGAAATTTGTTTAGTCTCCATGCAATCAATCGCCCCAGAAATCGAACTATAAACTTATTTTCGACATTTTTAATGATAGAATAGATCAATTTTGGAAAACCATAAATCATTTAATTAGTAAGTTGCTACTGATGTAAATGAAAAAAACACTCAAATAAATAAGGAGGTTTGATGGATGACAAAAAAGAGCAATTCGTCTGTGAAGGCGAAACCTGTCGTTGTCTCTCATGAAAAAAGACCTGTCACTATGGATGATCATTGGTGTAGGTTTTTATATGTAGATGACAAAGATGAACAAGCACCTTATGGTTATGTTGTAACAATTACTCCACCCCAAGAAGGATCTCTCAACCTTGATTGGTTGACCGGTTACGTTGTTCGTGTCAAAAAAAGTAATGGGAACCTTCTTCTCCAAGTTGTTTTAATGAGGAAGAGAGGAAGACATTACAGCCTTATATGTTACAAACGAGAAGTTCGCAAAAAAATCAGAGGTAAAATTAGGTTAGCGAAGCGTCGTATCATTAACATTGTTTCGTAAAAACAATAAGAGTTGATGAAATAACGGTGATTGCCGACATTTATATTTAATAAGTGTCGGCAAATCTTTTTTTTTAATTATAATTAACTTATGTATAGTAAATCTTTAATTCTTGCTAAAAGTTTTTTAAATCAAATTATTGAAGTTGTTATTGATAAACAACTCGGCTATATTTATTCAGAATATAAAACTTTATTTGAAGTAAATTACGGTTTTATCCCAAACACTATTGCCCCAGACGGTAAAGAATTAGATGCTTATGTTTTAAAAGTAGATAAACCTTTGGAAAAATTTACTGGTAGGGTAGTGGCTATTATTCATCGTCTTAATGATGATGACGATAAATTAATTGTTATTCCAGATGGAGAGACCATCACTGACGAAGAAATTAATAAACTTACTAATTTTCAAGAACAATTTTTCAAACATGAAATTGTGCGATAATTAACTATGGAATATATTGATAGTTTTATCACTAAATCTAGTAAAGAAATTAAATTTCGTTATCCAACTATCAATGACGCCCAGATTTTAATGGATTATATTAATAAACTTTCGACTGAACAAAGTTTCATTCTTTTTCAAGGTCATCAACAAACACTGAAAGCTGAAACCAAATGGTTAAAAGAAAAAATAAAAGAAACAAAGAGTAATAAAGGGGTATATCTTTGTGCTTTCAATGGAAATCAATTAGTAGGTTGTGGAGAAATAACACTTGGGAATAATGCTAAATCTCATGTTGGTGATTTTGGAATTAGTGTTACTTTTGATTTTCGAGGAGAAGGTATTGGTCAAAAATTAATGGAGTTGATAATTTCTGAATCTATTAAAAAATTATCTGGATTAAAAATAATTACTCTTGAAGTTTTTGGAGAAAATAAAATTGCCCAAAGCTTATATAAAAAAATGGGTTTTATTAAATTTGGATGTCTTCCAAAAAGTTTAGAGCGAAAAGGGAAAATGGATGATGCTATTTTGATGTATAAAAAAGTTTAATAACTTTTTGCGATTAATTTGCGTGGATTTTTAGCTTTTGTTTTTGTTAAAATATCTTACCCATGATTGACATTAATTTATTAAGACAAGAACCTGATACCATTCGGACTGCGCTTAAAAATCGTCAAAAAGATCCAAAGATTGTTGATCAAATTTTAGATATTGATAAAAAATACCGTGCTGTTTTGTTAGAGGTTGAAAAATTAAGAGCTGACCAAAATGTTTTAAGTCGTGAGTTTAAAGGTAAACCAACTAATGATCAATTAAAAAAAGCTACTGATATTAAAGAAAAACTTAAAAAACTAGAAATTGAATTAAAGGAAGTTGAAAATAAACAAAATTTAATTTTAGAAGAAATCCCCAATATTCCATCAGAAGATACTCCCATTGGTGAAGATGATTCTGAAAATGTTGTTTTTAAAACTGTTGGTAATATCCCTAAATTTGATTTTAAACCACTAGATCACATTGATCTTGGTGAAAAACTAGATATTATTGATGTTAAAAAAGCCGGCCAACTCTCTGGTTCTCGTTTTGGCTTTTTCAAAAATGAAGGTGCTGTTTTAGAGATGGCCCTTATGTTTTATGCTTTCCAAAAATTAATTGGCAAAGGTTTTAAAGGAATGATTCCTCCAGCCATGGTTAAAAGTGATACTGAATGGAAATGTGGTTATGCCAGTAATAAAAATTTATTTAATGCTTACTATTCTTCTCCCGAAGATGATCTTATTTTCATCTCTAGTTCTGAACATGCTGTTGTTCCATACCATATGGATGAAGTGTTAGATGCCAAAAACTTACCCATTAAATACGTTAATTTCTCACCATGTTTTAGAAGAGAAGCTGGTACTTATGGTAAAGACACTCGGGGTATGCTTCGAGTCCATTTCTTTAATAAAGTTGAAATGAATATCTTTACTCTTCCTGATTACAAAATTTCTGATGCCATGTGTTTAGAAATGTTGGCTTGTGAAGAAGAATTAATGCAAGAATTAGAAATCCCTTACCAAATAGTCAAAGCCTGTACTGGTGACTTACCTCAACCAAATCGTCGTATGTACGATACTAACGCCTGGTTCCCAGGACAAAATACTTATCGAGAAACTCATTCATGTAGTAATTGTGGTGATTATCAAGCTCGTCGGTTAAATACTAAGGTTAAAATTGATGGTAAAAATGAATTAGTCCATATCTTAAATGCCACTATGGTCACTGATCGAGTCCTTCTTGCTTTGATTGAAAATCATCAACAAGCTGATGGTAGTATTACCATCCCTAAAGTTTTACAACCATATACTAATTTCAATATCATTAAGCCTACCAAAAGCTAGAGGAGCCACCCCAGTTCGGTCTTTCTTAGATTTAGGAAAGACCGAACGAAGGTTTTTGATTAGAATAAATTCCCTAATTTAGATATAATATAGCCTATGCTAAGTTTCCTTAAAAACATTTTTGATGACAACAATAAAAAGATTAGATCGTATCAAAAAATTGTTGATAAAATAAACAATTTTGAAACAGAAATCTCTAAATTAAGTGATGAAAAGTTATCCCAAAAAACTCAATTTTTTAAAAAAGAATTAGCTAAAGGTAAAACCTTAGATGATATTTTACCTGAAGCTTTTGCTGTAGTTCGTGAAGCCATTAAAAGAATTATTGGGGAACGAGCTTATGATGTCCAATTAATTTCTGCTATTACTCTTCATCAAGGATCTATTGCTGAACAGAGAACTGGAGAAGGTAAAACTCATTCAGTTGTTTTTCCAGCTTATCTTAACGCTCTAACAGGTCGTGGAGTCCATATTATTACTCCAAATGATTATCTTACCCGAGTCGGTGCTGGTTGGTACCCTCAAGCTCTTCATTTCTTAGGTATTTCTACTTCTTGTATTGTCCATGAGCAATCTTTTTTATTAGATCCTTCATTTACTGATGAATCAGAAAAAATTGATGATCGTTTAGCTCATTTAAAACCAATCTCCCGAAAAGAAGCTTATGCTGCTGATATTACTTATGGAACTAATAATGAATTAGGTTTTGATTACCTTCGTGATCACATGGCTCCAGACCAAGACAGTGTTGTTCAACGATCTCATTATTTTGCTATTGTTGATGAAGTTGATTTTGTTTTAATTGATGAAGCTCGTACTCCTTTAATTATTTCTTCACCTAATAATTCTCCAGTTGATAAATATTATAAATTTGCCAAGATTGCCGCTGATCTTCAACCAACTGATTATGTTATTGATGAAAAATCTCGTTCCGCTACTTTATCAGAATATGGTATTCGCAAAGTTGAACGAACCTTAGATGTTAAAAATCTTTACGAGGAATCTTTTGAAACTATCCATTACATTGAAAATGCTATTAAAGCTAGAGCTCTTTTCCATAAAGATAAAGATTATGTTGTCAAAGATAATGAAGTCATCATTGTTGATGAATTTACTGGTCGTATGATGAATGGTCGTCGTTGGTCTGATGGTCTTCATCAGGCTGTTGAAGCTAAAGAAAATGTTCCAGTTCAACGTGAATCTCAAACTTGGGCTACTATTACTTTCCAAAACTATTTTCGTCTCTATGACAAATTAGCTGGTATGACTGGAACTGCTGCCACTGAAAGTGAGGAATTTAAAAAAATATATAATCTTGATGTTATTACTATCCCTACTCATCGACCTCTTCAAAGAATTGATAAAAATGATTTAATTTTTAAAACTCAACGATCAAAATATGCGGCTGTAGCTAACTTTGTTGAAGAATTAAATAAAACTGGTCAACCAGTTCTTATTGGTACTACCTCTATTGAAAAAAATGAAATTATTTCTTCCCTTCTTCGCAAAAAAGGTCTAACCTTCCAAGTTTTAAATGCTAAAAATCATCGATCTGAGGCTGAAATTATTTCTAAAGCTGGAAAATTTGGAGCCATCACTGTTGCCACCAACATGGCTGGTCGAGGTGTCGATATTATATTAGGTGGACCAAAAGAAAAAATTGATCTTAAAAAATGGAAGCAAGAACATCAAAAAGTTATTGATCTTGGTGGTCTTTATGTTATTGGTACTGAACGCCATGAATCTCGTCGTATCGATAATCAGCTTCGTGGTCGAGCTGGTCGTCAAGGTGACCCTGGAAATAGTCAATTTTATGTTGCCCTTGATGATGATATTATGCGTGTTTTTGGTGGAGAAAAAATTAGTGGTCTTATGGGTCGATTTAATATGCCAGAAGACACTCCTCTCACTCATCCCTTAGTTTCTAGAGTTATTGAACAGATCCAAGTTAAAGTAGAAGGTTTTAATTTTGATGCCCGTAAAAATTTAGTTGAGTACGACGATGTTATTAATAAGCAACGAACTATTGTTTACCAACTCCGTGATCAGACTTTACTCAACCAAAAAGAAAATCCAGCTCTTAATGAAAAAAATGTTTTCAATTATATTGAAAAACAAATTAATAGTATTGTTAATATTAATACTTCTTATGAAACTGGCAAAATTGACTTTGAAAAAGTAATGTTAGAATTTTGTGAAATTTTACCTATTCCTGCAAGTGATAGATCTAAACTTCAAAAAGATTTAGAGAAATCACCTAATCCTAATAAATTTTTAATTGATATTTTAACCAAACAGTGGCAAGATCGAGTCAGCTATTTTGGTAAAGATATCGCCAATACTATTATTAGTTTTGCCATTATTTCTACTCTTGATCCACTCTGGGTGGAACATCTTACTGCTCTTGATGACTTACGTGATGGTGTTCGTCTCCGTGGTTATGCTCAAAAGGATCCTTTAATTGAATATCGTAAAGAAGGTTATGAAATGTTTCAAAATCTCATGTCTCAATTTGAATCAAATATTGTTCGAAAAATTTTTAGACTTGAGCCAGTAGCTAATCCAAATCTAATTCCTCAAAATGTTACTGAAGGTAGGGGAGATTCTATGACTAATCAGCCAACTGATAATAGTAACCCTGTAAATAGTGAAAATATTGAATTACCACCTAAGCAAACCACCATCCATAAAGATCAAACTGTTGGTCGAAACGATCCTTGCCCTTGTGGTTCTGGTAAAAAATATAAAAAATGTTGTTATCCTAAATTTGGTTAAACATCAAAGCCAGTCTTTTTTCCGAAATATTTTTAGCAAAATTACAGAAATTATTACTACTAGAACTAAAACTATTTCAAAACCATACATTGTTTTGGCAAAAGGTACTGGCACATTCATTCCCCATAATCCTGCAATCATTGTTGGCACGTTCAAAATAATCGTTAAAGAAGTTAATAGTTTTATTACTCTGTTTAAATCATTTGATAATAAAGTTGAATAAGCATCTCTAATATTTTTTACACTTTGTAAACTATTTTTTGAAATGTCTATTAATTGATTATTGGCTAATAATAAATCTTCAGCCAATTCACTTTCTTCTTCACCCAATTTTATATATCTTTGGTTATTTAATTGATTTAAAACAATTCCATTTTGAGTTAAACGACTTAAATAATCATTAGTGATTCTTTCATATTCGACAAAATGGGCAATATCTTTACTATTAATTTTTTCAATATTAGTACTAGCTTTCCAAATTTCTCTATTAATATTTATTAAAGAGTCATTATAAACATTATTTATTACTTCAAAAATTTCCATAAAAAGATTTATTGGGTTTTTAGTGTTTTCTCCAAAATCTTTTCCAATTAATTTATTTAAAAGTGGTAAATTTTGCCTAGTTATAGTTATTAAACATTTTTTATTTATCACAAACAATATTGGAGCAGTTAAAGAAATTTCTTTAGTCGGTAGGGGAACTCTAGTGAAAAAATAAATATTATCATCTTCTTTTTCTGCTCGAGACACTTCAAAAGGGTCCAAAGCATCCTCTAGTAACCCTAAATCCAAATTAAAATCTTTTTCTAATTTTTTCAATTCTTTCTCACTTGGTTCTTCAACATGGATCCAATATTTAAAAATATTCTTTATCATAGTTAATAATACAGTTTTTAACTAGCTTTTGTTATATAATCAAACAACATCTATGTCAAACATTAAAATTCTCAGTAGAAAAATTTGGAGAGAAATAGATCGTTCTAAAAATATTTTACTTCACCTTCATTCAGGCCCTGACGGTGACTCTGTTGGTTCAGCTCTAGCTTTTTATCATGTTCTTAAAAAAATGGGGAAAAATGTCACCATCATTGGTGGTGATTCTGACCTCCCTCAAAATTTAACTACTATTCCTGGTACTAAAAATATTACTCCTAAAAATTTTTTTCAAGTTGATTTAACCCAATTTGATTTGTTTATTATTCTCGATTCTTCTTCTCCTAGTCAAATTTCTCATAATGGCAAAATAGTTTTTCCAAAAAACTTAAAAACCATTATTATTGATCATCATCAAAGTAGTGAAAAATTTGCTCAAATAAATTTAGTTCTCCCTAAATATTCTTCTACTTGCCAAATTATCTATGATCTTTTTCAGCTTAAAAGAATAAAAATAAATAAAAACATCGCCGCTTGTCTTTTTGTTGGTATCTATACTGATACTGGTGGTTTCAAATATTTTAACCCTACTTATAAAACATTTGATATCGCCTCAAAATTAGCTAAAATTTATCCCTCCTTTGATCGACTTATCTTTGATATTGAAAATAATGACCATCCAGATCGTCTCAAATTTTTTTCTCTACTTTTAAATTCTATTGAAAATCATTTTTCCAATCATGTTGCCATTGCCTCAATTTCTTATGACGAAATTAGAAAAAATAATTTAGATTCTAATGCTTTAAATAGTTATTCAGAAATTACTAATATGCTTAAATCAGTTGTTGGTTGGGATATTACTGCTACTTTCATTGAATTTCAACCAAATATGGTTAAAGTAAACTTTCGTACCAGGGACTCAAAAATTTATGATTTAGCTAAAGTTGCTTCCACTACTGGATCAGGTGGTGGTCATAGAGCTGCTGCCGGAGCTACAATTTATAAATCTCTTCCAGAAGCCAAACAAGTTGTTCTCGATATTATTAAAAAACTTTATCCTAAAATTGATAAAATTTAATTATGGATGATTGTATTTTTTGTAAAATAGTTAAAGGGGAATTACCTTGTTATAAAATATGGGAAGACGAAAAGCATCTTGCTTTTTTGACTACTTTTCCAAATACTCCTGGGGCTACTGTAGTTATCCCAAAAGATCATTATGATAGTTATTTTGCCAATGTTCCCAATGATGTTTTAAGTGAACTAGTCAAAGCTGCTAAACAAGTTGCCAAAAAAATTGATAAAAATTTTGATGATGTTGGTCGCACTGGCTTTGTTTTTGAAGGTTTTGGTATCAATCATTTACATGTCAAGCTTTTTCCTCTTCATGGGACTAAATCAGAAGAATGGAAACAACGTAAATCAAATATAGGTAAATGGTTCGATTTTTATGAAGGCTATATTTCTTCTAATGACGGCCCAAAAGCAAATGAAGAAGATCTAAAATTTATTGCAGATAAATTATCAAAATAACCAAAACAATTCAAATTTAACTTTTTCTTGAGGCTCTCAATCTATCGGTTTTATTCAAAATTCTTTTTCTCAAACGAATTGTCTTTGGAGTCACATCAATAAATTCATCACTGTTAATAAAATCCAAAGATTCTTCAATTGTATATTTAG
>CAYOXV010000025.1:0-7246 GCA_964408055.1 uncultured Gammaproteobacteria bacterium
AAGAAATTAAATTATCCTTTATATCCGATAATGAAGTGTGTAGTTCATGGTTGTTCCCTACTCATTCCCAAAAAATGTTTTAATGAAGTTGGCTTGTTTAATCCTAAAGAAATTACTACTCAAGATTATGAAATGTGGTTTAGAATGTTTCCTAAATATGATTTGAAATTCCAACCAAATTTTTTCGTTAAATTTAGATATCATGAAATGCAGGGATCAAATACAATAAAAGAAGCAAAACCTGAGGCGGATAATTTATGGTTAAGAATGGTTAGTAAATTAACTGATAAAGAAAAAAAAGATATCGATGGAAGTTTAATTTCTTTTTATAAAAGAACAATTAGATTTGCAGACCAAGCAAACTATTTTAAGACTAAGAAATATTTAGAAGATTGTTTATTTAAAATAGGTGGCAAAATTAATCCAATGGAAGAATTTATAATACAAATGAAAGGAAGGATAGAAAGTAAAATTAGAAGAATATTTCTTCGAGTTTTTTAATAGTATTTTGCCAATTATATTGTTTAACTGTTTTTTGAGAATTTTTTTGTAACTTTTTATATAGATTATTATCTGTCATTAGATTTTTAAGGATTTTTTTGGTTTCTTGGAGATTACTAGGGTTGGTAAAGAGAGCATTATAATTGTCGATAATATATTCTTGGTGTCCTTTTATTTTTGAAACTATGGAAACACCACCACAAGCCATCATTTCAAGAGGAGGATAACCAAAACTTTCTACTTGAGAGAGTTTTAATAAAATATCACAAGAAGAATAAATTTTGGGCATATCAAGCATGGGGACTTTTTCAAAAAATCTATCACAGTGCCAATTTGATTTTGGTTTACCATTATAAGAGACACACCAAATTTCACAATCTAGATCTTGAACAACTTTAAAAGCTTCTTCCATGCCTTTAAAAGGAATATTAATAGCTCCTTCAAGGAGAATACGTTTTTTGTTTTTTGGTTTTGGTGTTAATGAAGTTGTTGGGTGAAAAATATTGGTGTCTATTCCATTTTGGAGATATAAAGAGTTTTGATTAAAATTATCTTTTAAGAAAACTTGTAACCATTTGGCCATGGTCATAAATTTAAAAGGGAAGGTATATGTTCTTTTGACTCTTTGTCTTAAATAACTGCCTTTTGGGTAAAATTTGGTTTCGTCTGATTGAACAAAATAATATTTATTTTTGACATCTAATAGAAGAAGTTCATAAGCAGTTATCCAACCAGTGGCGACAACTGTTTGGTATTGTTGGATAATTTCTTTGTTTCCTTTAAGAGGAACAACTTTAACTGATTGATTAGGAAACCAAGAAAGATTGGTTTTATTATCAAAACTTGCAATTAAGGTTTTGTATCCAAGTTTTTTTAATCTATTTAAATGTTCACAGACAACAGCAACTCCTCCAGTAATATTAGTGGTAGGAATGATATAACAAACTGATTTTGGAAAAGTTTTTAAATTTGAAGTTTTTGATTTTTGAGGTGAAAAAGATCTAAGCAAAAATTTTAAATCATCAATAATATATTGTGGATTTCTAATTTGGGTACGGATTATTTCAGGAACTAATTTTCTATAAAGATTCATTTACTTTGATCATCTAAATATTTTTGAGCAGCTTTAGTGGTATCACCGTCAAATTGAATTTGGTGATTGTTGATATAAATAGCTTTGGTACAAAATTTTTTGATTTGGTCTAAAGAATGGGAAACAAAAATTATAGTTATGTCATGTGATTGTTTAAATTCTTCCATTTTAAGAAAACATTTTTTTTGAAAAGCAGTATCACCTACGGCTAAGATTTCATCAACAATAAGGATCTCTGGTTGGACATGAACGGCGACAGCAAAAGCTAGACGGAGATACATACCAGAGGAATAATGTTTGACTGGTTGGTCAATAAATTCCCAAATTTCAGCAAAATCAACAATTGATTTATATTTTTCTTTGATTTCTTTTTGAGAAAGACCAAGGATAGATCCATTTAAAAATATGTTTTCACGACCAGTAAGTTCGGGATGAAAACCAGCACCAAGTTCGATTAGAGGAGATATTTTACCTTTGACATGTATTTTCCCAGATGTTGGCCACATAACTCCAGCAATGAGCTTTAAGATGGTTGATTTACCGCTTCCATTTGGACCAATGATTCCGACTGTCTCCCCTTTTTTGATTTCGAAGCTGATATCTTCTAGAGCAATAAAATTTTCTTTAGTTTTTTCACCTCTAATAAGGGCAGGGATGAATTCTTTAAAAGTTTTATGATTGAGTTTACTAAATTGTTTAGTAACATTTTCAAATTTTATAACTGTTTCGTTGTCCATATTTTAAATATTATCAGCAAAGATTTTTTCTCTGGATTTGAAATAAGAGAAACCAATAAAGAGAACAATAGTAGAAACTACTAAGCCAACTAAGAGACTAGAATATTTTGGAGGGCCATTACCTAAAATTACTTGACGATAAGCATTGATAAAAACAGCCATGGGATTGATTTGGAAAAATATTTTATATTTTGCAGGAATCATATCAGCTGAATATATAACTGGGGTAACATACATCCAGAGAAGTAAGATCATAGATAATAAATATTGAATATCCCGATAAAGAAGATTAGCAGCAGAGAAAAATAAAGAGAGACCTAGAGTAAATATTTGTTGAATTAAAAAAATTGGAACAACCCAAAGAATATTCCAAGTAATAGGGATTTGATAGGCTATCATGTAAATTATTAAGATTGAGCTGGCAAAAAGAAAATCAATAATTTTGGCAATGATAGTAGAGATAACTAAAATAGTTCGAGGGAAATAAATTTTGGTGATTAAACCACCAGCTCCAACTAATGAAGCAGCAGCAGAACCAAGAGAGGTTGAAAAAAGAGTCCAAGGGAGAAGAGCAGTAAAAAGAAAAACTGAATAAGGAATATTACCAGCAGAATAAGTAGGAACACGCATGATAATAGAGAAAGCAAAAGACATAACTAACATTTGGGCTAATGGATTTAAAATTACCCAAAAATAACCTAAGACTGATTGTTTATATCGAGCTTTAACTTCACGGCCTACCATTTGCCAAAGTAATTCACGCCATTTATAGATACCTTTTATTTCTTTAAGGATGGACGACATGATGATAGTTTAGCAGAATTAAACAGTTAAATTTTTGTTTATATAATCTAAAATAATACGATTGTTATCAAGAAGATATTCGGCTTTGATTTTTGGATTGGTTTTGTTGGAGTTAATCTCTTGGATATTAAGTTTTTCAAAATAATCTTTATTTTTATTAGTGATTAAAGAAATATTTTTAATATATTGTTTTAAAAAATAGCTTTTATTACCCACTTTTGAATCAGTTAATTCATATATAGCTCTTTTAGCATCGGTAATTAAGTTCATATATTCAAGATATTGTCTATTCATAATCTGGAAAATATTTTTTAACTAAGTTTTTAAATTTTTTTCTAATTTCAGGATCTAATATTTCTGTACTGGGATTATCTAATGATGGTTTAATATTGGCGACTGCTTCGTATTCTATTTTTTTAGTAATTAAATTAACTCCTCCACTCCAAATATTTTTTTCTTCTGAATTTTGTTCACTAATTAATTTTTGTTCACAATCATAATGAAGGCGACCACCACCGTATAATATTTGTTGGTTTATATCAGCTGATAGTTTTATATATTGAGGATATTCTTGAATAAGTAGTGATAATTCTTCTAGATTCGGAGGATGATCTATTTTTAGGATGGTCATTGGGTTATTTTAGCATTTAATCTAGATTGGCGGAAATGATCGATAGGATGGATAATCAGTTTTATTAGAATAATGGAAAAAACAATAGAAATAATGGCAGTAGTTAGACCTAAATATTGATGATTAAGCTTGGTGTAGTGGGTTAGAGTATCAATAATTAAAAAGTGAGAAATATAAACTGGGAAAGAAAGTTCACCAATAAACCTATCTATTTTGTTTTTCTTAAAAAGATTAAAAATAAAAGGGATAAAGATAAAACTGAAGAAAAACAAAATTATTTGTTTAGTTCTTTCATGAGGAATAAACTGATAAAAAATTAAATAAGAAAAATAAAAAATAAAACTATAAATAGATAATTTTTGAAAATTTTTAGTTTTTAGATATTGATAAATTCGATACATTAATATGCCGGAGAGGAAAAAGACTAATTCAGTGGGGAAAAAACGATAAGTCCAAGGATCATGGTTTAATCCCCTACTATAAAGGAAAAATCTTAAAGCTAAACTAAGAGACATTATTATTAAAAGGTATTTAGTTTTTAACTTATTGAGAAAGGGAACTAGAAGATAGAAAGCTAATTCTAAGCTTAAAGTCCAAGCTTGAGGAATAAGAGTAAAAGTATATAGTTTAGGGTCAAATAAACGAAAATTTTGAGTAAAGAAAAGTAAGCCATTTTGAGGATTTAGGCCAAAGAAAAGAGTTAGATCAAGACCAAAGATAAATAAATTAGGAATTAATAAAAGAATAAAGGTTATTGGTTTAAGTTGATATTGGAAAAAGGAAAAGACTTCAAGAGAGGTGGGGTTGTTTAAATAATAAGTTAGTTGGTAGATGAGGCATAAAATTAGAACTATCCAATAGGTAGGGAATATCTTTAAGAAACGATTACCGATAAAAGTTTTTGTATTAGTATATTTTTCAGATAAAATAAGAGCCATATAGAAGCCAGAGATCATGAAAAAGACTTCTACGGCTAATTGACCTTGAATAAAATTTAATCCAAAAATAGGGCTAGCATGAACAGTGATAACAGAAATAGCTAGTAATAATCTAATTAAACCCATAGAATTTATTTTATTATATAATTAAAACTATGAACAAAGAGATTAGAGTGTGTACGATTGGTGGTGGAACTGCTATGCCAATAATTAATAAAGGTTTAGCAAAGGCAGGATTTGCCAATATTAAGTCGATAGTGACAACTTTTGATAGTGGTGGGGATTCAGGAAGAATTAGAACTGATGAAAGAGGTGAAGTTTTAGCATTTTCTGATTATTGGAGGTCTTTAGTTTCACTATGGAATGATGGAGAACAAAAACGAATATGGGAAGAAATGTTGAGGTATCGTGACGGTCGAGGAAGAAACTTTGGAAATACTTTTTTTCAATTTTTATCAGAAAAGGAAGGTGGTTTGGGTGAAGTTGATGAATTATTTGAGCAATTAACTGGAGCAAGATTATGTGGAGAGGTGGTTCCAGTATCATTGAAACCGTCAAATGTTTGTTTTAATACCATTAGTGAAAAACAATATAAGGGAGAAAATTTTGTTGATGATTTAAGAATGTCGGCTGATGTGATTGAGAATGAATGGTTAGATCCAATGGTGGAAGCTAATTTAAAGGCAAAGGAAATAATGAAGAATGCTGATTTAATAATAATTAGTCCAGGAACTACTTATGGTTCGATTTTACCTAATTTTTTACCAGAAGGGATTATTGATGCTTATAAAGAAAGTAAGGCTAAAAAAATATTCTTAGTAAATATTTTTTCAATGGGAAATGAAGTTAAAAAGTCAACTCAAAATGGCTATTTAGAGATATTTAAAAAATATTTAGGAAATGATAAACCTTTTGATTTAATGGTGATGGCTGATTTAGATTGTTTAGATAAAAAAATATTAAAAAAGATTTTTTACTTTTATGAATTAGAAAATTCATCTTTAGTAAAAATGGATAAGAAATGTCCAATTAAAACAATTAAAGTTGATTTGGCAAAAATAGAAGAGTCAAATATGAGATTGAGACATTGTGAAGAAAAGTTAGCTAAATTTTTTGAGACATTGGAGATTTAAATTCTATTTTTTTTGTTAGAATTAGATATGTCTCAGAAGAAACTAAAAAGACTTAAAAAACAACAAAAGATAGTTGAAAAGGAGATTTTTAAAGAGGAAGTAACTTTAGGGGTAAGAGAAATTATTAAAAAGAATTGGAAATTTTTAGTTTTATTACTAGTGGGAACATTTTTTCTTTATTTAAATTCATTGAGAGGAGATTTTGTTTCTGATGATTACGCAACTATTCCTAATAATCCAGAAATAAAGAGTTTTTCAAATGGATTATCTGGGTGGATGGGAGGAGTAATGAATTGGTTTTTAGCGATAACTTTAGGAGTAGAAAGCCCAATTCATTTTCATGTTTTTAGTTTATTAATATTTTTATCAATATTAATAGTATTATTTGTTTTTGTTAATTTAATTTTAGGAAATAATTTATTAGCTAAAGTAGCGGTTATAATTTTTGCTGTTTTACCAATACACGTAGAGGGTATTGCTTGGATTGCAGGTAGACCTTATTTATTAAATACTTTTTTTGTAACATTTTCTTTATTATTTTTTGTTCTTTATTCTCGAACTGAAAAGAAAAAATATTTATATCGTTTTATTCTTTTAGGTGTTTTAGCTTTTTTAGGAGAAAGAACAAGGTCATTGGCCTTACCACTATTATTAATTCTTTATTGGATATCATTTGACCATAAATTAAAGGAAAAACTTAATTTAGGAAAAGCATTGCTTGTTTTTAGTGGTTTGTTTTTAGTAGCAGTAATATTTTTATGGCCTCAAATGTTGAATAGAATTGATTCGGTGAATTCAGGAGTAAATATCTCTGATAGTATTTTTTATAATCCATTTTTTCAATATCCAACAGCAATAGCTAAATATCTTCAGCTTTTGTGGGCTCCAGTGGATTTAACTTTGTACCACACGATGTATATTATCCCAGTTTGGCTTAATTGGAGTATATTTTTACTTTATTTAACTTTGGTGGTTTATTTCTTCTTTAAAGATAAAAAAATATTTTTTGCTTTAGCTTTTATCTTCGTAGCAGCGTCTCCATCAATGGCTCCAGTTAAAATAAGTTGGTTGGTGGCGGAAAGATACATGTTTTTAGGATCAGTTGGTTTTGTAATGTTTTTATCGATTTTGTGGCAAAAAATCAATAATAAAAATAAAGTTTTATCATTAATTGTTTTAGGATTATTGGTTTCTTTTTATGGTGTAAGGACTTTTTTAAGAAACATAGATTGGCAAACAAATCATAAGTTATGGGTAATAACTTGTCAGGTATCACCTAATAGCCATAATGCTTGGAATAATATTGGTGATGATTATGACAAGCTGGCTCAATTAGAAACGACCGATAAGGGAAAATTTAACCAATATTTAAATGCTGTTAAAGGATTTACTCAATCAACTATAGTTAA
>CAYOXV010000026.1:0-6955 GCA_964408055.1 uncultured Gammaproteobacteria bacterium
ACAGCAGCCCAAGGAACAAAATTAGAAGTGAAAGTTTTTTGATGAAGAATGGAACCATCAGCTTTTTTGACAGTCCAATCAAAAGCAGTTTTTAAACCTGGGATGGCTTGTTCATCTTGAATGGTTTTCCCGACAGGGAGAGTAGGATCATCAATCCAAATAGCTGGTGGAGCTGGTTGAGCCCCCCATTGACGATAATTAGAAATTTCTGCTTTACGACCATCGCTAGTACCATAAATTTCATAAGTAAGACGACGATTGGTCATATCTAGAATACTTTGAACTAAAACATAGTTTTGAGTATCGTTAATAAATTTAAGATCAGGATTAGGAATAAAAACAGTAGCATCAAACCCAGGTTTAGAATCTTCTTCATAATAACTAACTCGATAAGCATGGTTTTGCCTAGCGGTAATATTTAGACCAGCATCAAGCATAGCTCGAAAAAGAGTAGTGGAAACTTGGCAAATTCCCCCACCCACATCAAGCTCAGTTTTACCTTCACGAATAATGTAAGCTTTTTTATAACCAGCTTCTAGAGAAACTTCACCTAAAGATTTGATAAAAGAGAAAGTATCACCTGGAGCAACTAAAACTCGGTTAACAATGGATGAACCTTTACTAATATTTTCATTACGAGTAGCAGAAGAATGTCTAAAACTAGAAGTACCTCGACCTAATAACTCTTTAATACCAAGATTATTAACATCATTATTTTTAACCAGAGGTTGGACGCTATCTACTGGGATAGTAATAGGAATAGTTTTATCTTGAGAATCGAGTAATTTTGAGATTGATTGTTTAATAAGAGTGGATAATTCATCTTCTTTAACAGAAATACCATCTTTAGCTGGTTGGAATTCTAAAACTTTATTATTTTCAAATTTAAAGACAGCATCAATTGGATCACGTTTAAGACTTTGAGATAAGTTTTTAACATAATCAGAAATTTTGTTTTCTTGAAAGTCATTATTAAAACCAAGCCAAGAAATAAGAGTAGTGTCATCAACGATAATAGTATCGGCATCAACGGAAAGAGATAAATTTTTACCAATTATTTTTGAAGCTTTAGTTTTGACCAAATTAACAGCATCATCGTCTGGAATGGTTCCGATAACTTTAGTGGTTAATTTAATGTTTTCATTAAAAGTACCTAATGTTAGAGCAGAATTAATATCATTTTTAAGAGATTCTGTGTCTAATTCTAAACCTAAAGAACCAGTGGTGATAATAATTTTGCCTGACTTTAGTTGAGTTTCGGTAGGAATAAATGGTTTGTTGATTGATTCAGCTAAGATGGATATTTGTTGATCAAGAAGAGTGGAATCAGAATTAATAGCTAAGTTAAAATTTTTACGACGAAAAAAATATTTGATATATTGGAAAACACCTTCGTTGAGACGTCGATAAAGCATGGAATTGGTGGTTTTGGTTTTATCAATTGAAGCAGAAAATGAGGCTAGTGAGAGAGAATAATCTTTATCTTCTAAAGATAAGGTTAAACTTTCTGGTAAAACAAAATCTTGGTCAAGGTGGTTTAAAACTTGAGATTGAGAAAGATGAGAATAATCTTTATCTAAAAGATAGGTATTACTACCAGTTTTATTATAGTTAATAATAATAGGGGCAAACAATAAAAGGAAAGGGATAATGGTGATAAAAAAAGCGATGATGATATTAGTAAAATGTTTCATTGACGGCGATCCATGGCTTGATTGGCCAATTTATCGGCAAGAGTATTTAACTCACGACGAATATCATTAAACTGATAATCAAGGTTGATTTGATTTAATAATTGTTGAGATTTAATAAATAAATCTTTTAAATTAGGAGCTTTAACTTTATATTTTCCTTGGAGTTGACGAACTAAAAGTTGAGAGTCAGCAAAAAAATTAACCTTATTAATTTGATACATTTCTTGATTCTTTTTGACCCAGTCGAGACTAGCTAGTAAAGCTAAATACTCAGCCTCATTATTAGTTTTAACACCTAAAAATTTTGATTCTTGATAGATTACTTTTTTTAAATTATCGTAAACAACTAGACCATAACCAGAAGGACCAGGGTTTCCACGAGAACCACCATCGGTATAAATGTTAATTTCCATATGAAAAATTATACATGACAAAAGCCCTTAAAAATAATTATTCCAAGAAAACTAATAAAGACATTAGGGCAATACCAAAAATAATAAAAAGAAGTTGAAAAAAAGATTGTTTAATTTTAGTATCATGGCGATGAAGTTCGGGAATTAAATCAGTAGCAGCCAAGTAAATAAATCCACCAGCAGTAATAGGGATTAAAAGATGAGAAAAATTATTAAAGTTTTGACCAATTAAAAAAGTTAAAACTACCCCAATTAAACTAGCGAGGGCGGAAAGAAAATTATAAAAAATGGCCTTTCTTTTGGATAAACCACTATGAAGAAAAATACCAAAATCACCTATCTCTTGTGGAATTTCATGAATTAAAACAGCAATGCTAGTGGCTAGGCCAACATTAAAACTAACCATAAAACTGGCAGCGATTAACATCCCGTCAATAAAATTATGAACAGTGTCACCAAAAAGATTAAGAGTAATAATGTGGTTATTTTGGGTGGGCTGATGATAGTCATCAGACTGGCAACAATCAATTTGATGACAATGACGCCAACGAAGAATTTTTTCTAAAATAAAAAATAAAAGAATTCCAGATAAAATCAAAAGAGAAGAATATAAGGGAAAAGATATTTGTTTAAAAGATTCAGGAATAAGATGGATAAAGGCATCACCTAACAAAGCTCCAATAGCAAAACTAACTAAAAATAAGGTAACTTTATTCAAAATTTTTGATTTTATAAAAATAAAGAAGACTCCAACAAGAGATATCAGGCTAATTAAAAAAGCGGCTAATAATGAAGCAAATAAAGGTGACATAAGCAAAGTCTATCAAGAAAAATAAAGTCTGGCTAGAATGGTTGATTTTAGTTATGATATAAGTGTGGAACTAGAAGAAATAAAATCACCATTACCAGCAAGAGAAATAAATAAAGAAAGGTTACCAGAAGAAAAACCGGTAAATGATCATGTAGAAGCAAGAACGGTAATGCCAACAGAAGTTCCAGTTGGAGAAAATCCTCCAGTTGATAAAAAAAATAATCGAAAGAAAATATTTATTTTTGGAGCAATTGGATTAGTTTTAATTTTTGCCTTAATATTTTATTTATTAAGTGGAAAAAACAAGCCTGAATTAGTGACCTTAAATTACTGGGGTTTATGGGAAGATGAAACTGTAATGAATGGGTTGATTGCTGATTTTGAATCTAAAAATGCGAATATAAAAATAAATTACAGAAGAAATCAAATAAATGATTATAGAACTAGATTGATTGGGAGATTGGAAAAGACTGGTAACGAAGATGTGGAAACAGTTGATATTTTTAGAATCCATAATACTTGGATCCCAATGTTTAGAAATTATTTAGAGGCAGTCCCAAGTGAAACAGCAACAAAAATAGCCTTAGATACTGATTTTTTTGATGTTTATAAAACTGATCTAAAAGAAAATGGAAACTATCTCTCAATACCATTGATGTATGATGGTTTGGCTCTTTTTTACAATAAAGACTTAATCGCAGAGGCTAAAGTAGAATTACCAAAAACTTGGTGGGAGTTGGAAGCAATAGCAAATAAATTAACAACGAAAGATGAGACTGGAAAGATTAAAGTAAGTGGAGTGGCTTTAGGAACAGCTGATAATGTTGATCATTGGAGTGATATTGTGGGGTTAATGATGAAACAGAACGGGATAGATTTGTCCAAAAGTGAAGTGAATAATTATTCTAACTTAGGAGACGTATTGTCTTTTTATACTTCTTTTGTAACTAAGGATAAAGTGTGGGATGAAACAATGCCTAATTCAACCCTTCTTTTTGCTAATGGTAAATTAGCTTTTTATATTGGACCATCATGGAGAATTTTTGATATTCAAAAATTAAATAAAAGTTTAAATTTTGGAATTACAGGAATGCCACAATTGCCAGTTTTAGGTGAAAATGGGACTAGTGATGATCAAACTAAATTAACCGATATCCACTGGGCTAGTTATTGGACCGAAGGAGTAAATTCAAAGAGTAAACATCAAGAAGAAGCTTGGAAGTTTTTGGAATATTTATCTTCAGTCGAAGGATTAACCAATATGTATACCGCTGCTTCTCAAATTAGAGATTTTGGAGAAATCTACCCTAGAAAAAGTATGGTAACTAAGATAAATGATAATTGGAAGGTAGCTCCATTTGTAAATAATGCTAACCAGTCGACTAGTTGGTATTTAGCTTCAGAAACTAATGATAGTGGAGTTAATAGTGATATGCAAAAATATTTTGGTGATGCAATTAATTTAATGATAGAAGGAAATGATCCTGAAAAAGCCATGGAAACATTAAAAAGTGGAGTAAACCAAACACAAACTAAATATAAACTAAAAAGATGATCATAGTTAATTTCAAAAATTATAAGGAAACTTTTGGAGATGGAGCTTTAAAATTGGCAGAAATTTGTCAAAAAGTAGCCAAGAAAACAGGAGTTAAAATAATTCCAGCAGTATCCCCTTTGGATGCAGTTAAAATTAAGGAGAAATTGGGAATGGAAGTAATTTTGCAAAATACAGACCCAATTTTTGAAGGGGCTGGATCAGGGTTTGTTTCTCCAATTAAAGCAAAAGAGTTGGGAATTGATGGCACAATTTTAAATCATTCAGAACATAGAGTCCGACCAGGGACATTAAAAAAAATGTTAAAAATTTGGCCTAAAAAATTTAAAGTGGTAGTTTGTATTGGTAGTTTTGGTCAAACTGAAACTTGGGCAAAAAATATTAAACCTGATTTTATTGCTTATGAACCAAAAAGCTTGATTGGAAGTAGTGAAAAATCTGTAGCTTCAGAAAAATCAGAGGTGATTAAAAAAATAGTTAAATTTTATAAAAATGTTCCAGTCTTAGTAGGAGCAGGAGTTCATTCAGTAGAGGATGTTAAAGTATCTTTAAAGATGGGAGCTAAGGGGATATTGATTTCATCTTTTATAGTTAAAGCAAAGGATCCAGAAAAGGAATTAATAAAGCTAGCAGAAGTTTTTTGATAAACTTGTTATAATCTAAACATAATATGGCATCAATAGATAATTTACTCGTTTCTCTTTTAGTTGACGAAGTCGTTGGCGGATTTATAGTAACTATTCCCCCAGGTCATGTGGGTTGTATTTATAGTGTTTTTAGAGGAGTTTTGAAAAATGTTTGGTATCCAGGAATGCATTTTAAAGTTCCAATTATTCATAGAGTAAAACTATTTAATGCTCAATTAATCGAATATACAGTGGCTAAAGATATTTTGTTAAAAGATAATAAAGAAATCATGGGAGATGAGGTTATAAATGCAGTTACTGGAGATAATAAATTTGTAGCAGTAGAAGCCACAATTTTAATAAAATTGGATACCGAAAGATTGCCAGAAATTTGGCAGAATATTGGAGAAAATTTTGTATCAAAAGTAGTTCGACCAGTAACTAGAAGTCGAATTAGAAAAGTATTGACCAATCATACTTTAGTAAAAGCTTTATCAACTGATAGAAGTATTATTGAAGATGAAGTTAAAGATGAATTAAGATTATCTTTATCTGGTCATGGTCTTGATGTAGAAAATTTTTATTTAAGTTCATTGACCCCAATAGAGGGATGGCAAGTAACTGATACTGAAGTGTATTTAAAACCAGGGGAAAAAATAATGGAAAATCCAGGTCCAAAAACGGCTGAAGAAATTAAAGATCAAAGATTATTTAATGGCCAGAGAGAGTCAGAAACCAACACCGATTTAGGTCACCGCAACTAGAAATTGTTTTTAAAGCCGATTTAAGGGTAGAAAAAGTAGTAGAAACATCATCAAAGAGAATTATATTTTTAGGAATGGGATTATCAGAACAAGTAAAAGCATTTTCAAGATTTAATGATTTTTCTGATTTATTGGCTAGTTTAGCTTGAACGTGAGTATTTTTAGTTCGATATATGATTTGATCAGAGAATTTTAGCTTTAACTTGGAAGCTAAAAGTTGTCCAATTAAAATGGATTGATTAAAGCCACGCCAATTTTGACGAAAATAATGGAGAGGGATAGGAACTAGAACAAAATCATTTTGACGCCAATAATCTAGAATATGAGGAAAATTGGTTTTAAGAGTTGAAGCAGAAATATCGACAAAAGGATTAATAATATCGGTGACAAATTCATATTTAATTTCAGTAATTATTTTCTTTACAAGAGAATTATATTTAAAAAGACTTAAAGATCCTTCATAATTTAAATTATTAGTAGAAAGACGAGGAGAATTGATGGTTTGTTTATCTAAACAATGAGGACAAAAATATTGACCACTTTTACCACAAAGAAGACAGTTTTTAGGAAAAAGAAAATCAAGGATTAAAGACATAAATAAAGTATAAATTAATTAATAAAACTTGTAAAATAGGCCAAAAATTGATACAATAGTGGCACTGGAGATGTAATGCATCGACGGAGTAAGAACTTTGAAAAACTGCAAGCCGACTTTGATCCATTGAGTCGTTAAACAGGGTTAAAAACAAAAATGCTGAAAACAAACTCAGTCGCTTAGTAACTGATTTCTCCAATTATATTGGTAAAATCACTACTCCATCTTACGCTACCGCGCAAGCTTTAGCCTAAGATAAGCCATTTTTTAGTCCCCCATTCTAGAGGAGATTAGAGAGTGTTAATTAAACTAGAATGCTGTTTTTAGAATCTCGATTTTCTAAGAAAATAAGCGAGGGGTAATTCCCTCATCAATTGATACGATAATGCTTTTTGTAAATTTTAGTTTTTATCGGTGTAAGATAAAATTTATCTAAGCTTGTAGAAGTTTTTTATGGTCTGCTTTCGGACCCGGGCTCAATACCTGGCATCTCCGCA
>CAYOXV010000027.1:0-6817 GCA_964408055.1 uncultured Gammaproteobacteria bacterium
GCGGAGGGTAGAGGATTTGAACCTCTGCGGGTTTTCACCCACACGCTTTCGAGGCATGCGCCATAAACCACTCGGCCAACCCTCCAAATTAATGTGTACCCGAGAGGGATCGAACCTCCAACCTTTGGTTCCGCAAACCAATGCTCTATCCAATTGAGCTACGGGTACTTGATAGCGTTGGAATTATATCAAAATTAAGCCTTTTTTTCTGTTTTTTTCTTTTCTAGTGGCAATCTATCAGCAAACCACTTAGTCAATTTATCTATGAAATTTGGTGAATATTCCACCATAGGTAGTTTCTTTAATACAATTTCCTTTATTTTTTCTTTATCTTCTTTATTTATTACTAAAGAAACTTGTCTAGGGAATCTTAATTTAGTCTCAAAATGAATCATTTCACTACTTAAACTTTTTTTAAACCAAAATCGAGTTAATAGATCCCATTCATAATTTGGTTCTCCAAAATAAATAGCTCTATTTGTTATTTTATATTTAATATTTCCTGGTTCTATTGTTGACATCACATAATACAAAAATAATATTGATACCAAAGCAATTATTAGGAAAAATTCTTTAACAAAAACCAAAATAACTGAAACTAATATTAAAATTGCAATTGCTGTCACCCAAAAATCCTTATCTCTCTTTTGGAAAGCTCTTTCTGGTGCCTCCCATTCAATTTTAGTCTTCTCCTCATTCCAATCATCTAGAATTTTGTTTTTAATATCTTCAGTTTTATCAACTTCCATACTTATATAATAAGGCAAATCCAAAAAATTTGGTATACTAAAACGCATCCCAGGAAGGGTGCGGCGAATGGTAAGCCACAGGTTTGCTAAACCTGCGTCAGAAATGGCATGTGGGTTCGACTCCCATCCCTTCCGCAAACTGCCTATCTTTCCATGTAATTTATTTTGTATAGCTAAAAATCACTACCTTTCCATCGTATTTTTTAAATCCAATATTACTTAAAATTTTACATGTTGTGGTTAATAAAGATGGTATTCTTTATCAACAATGATATCTATTGAAGATGTTCTTCAAAAATCAAAAACCATCGCTATTATTGGTCTTTCTGATAACCCCAACCGTCCTAGTTATCAAGTTGCTAAATATTTAATTTCCCAAAGTTTTACAGTTATTCCAGTAAACCCCACCATCAATTCTGTTTTTGATCTCAAATCTTACCCAAGTTTTACCGATATTCCTTCCGATATCAAAATTGATATTGTTGATATTTTTCGTCAATCAGATCAAGTTTTACCAATTGTTGAAGAAATAATAAAATCTGATCAAAAACCAATCATTTGGTTTCAAGAAGGGAGTTTAAATCCAAAAGCTGAAAATCTTGCCAAAGAAAACGGACTGGAAGTCATTAGTGGTATCTGTTTAATGAAAGCTCATCAAAAATAAAACATTTTTTAGTTACATTTTTCAAAAGCAGATAAATGCTTTTCTTGTGAAGCGTCCATTAAGTTAATAAAAACACTAGTGATATCTTCATAATCTTTGACGGCAGGTAAAAGCTTGTCTCGGTACAGAGAAGCATTAGCAATTTCTGCCTCAACTCCAACTTGACAGGCTTCTTTTAATGTTGCTGGAACAGTAACTTTACCAGATAAAGTATTTTTAGGGACTATTAAGCCATATTTATCATAAACAGCCTTTAGAGAAGCAATATGTTGTTCTTCTGCTCCTTTAATCATAGAAAAAGGTCTAACACTACCAAGTTTAGTAATTACAGCCTCGTACGTGGAAAGAGCTTTGTATTCATCATTTATAGCCTCATTTAAAGCATCTTTGGCAGATTGAGATAATTCGCCAACCGGATAATTTAAATCATCAACCAAAAGACAATCATCAGCTAAACAATTTTGACGATTAACTGTATTTTGATTCTGGTTTGTAGTTTGCTTATTATTGATAGGTTTTATCGCTACCATTATTACCACCAAAACTATAAGGGTTAATGATAAATAAATTAATTTATTATCTCTCTCTTTTTTTAATTTCATCATAATAATTATTTATTAAATAAATTTATTAACCAACCAAACATTCCATTTACTTTACTTTCTTGTCCAATCTTTTCCCCGAGGGAAGTATTTTGGTAAGTCATTAAATCAATAGTTTCTTGGAGTTGTTGTAAATCACCAGAATTTTTAGTTTCTAATTTTAATTCTTCTAATTGTTGAATCATCAATCTATTTTGTTCCATTTTTTGTTCCATAGATTTGATTAATTTTTTATCACTTCCGACAAAAAATTTAGTCATTGTTCCTCGTGAATTAAGTTGGGTGTAATCAGATTTAATTTCATCTTGTAATTTAGTCTGATTTTGAGCAATATCTTTTACTTCTTGTCCTATTCCACCCTTAGCTCCTACAGTTTCTATTAATTGGTGAACTTGATCAGATACCTTAACAAAACTATCATCTACAGCTTGATTTAACTGTTCACTTTCTTGAGTTTTAACACTAAGTTGCGAATCTTCACCTTGATTTTGAGTTTTAACTTCATTTTGGTTTTTAACTTGATTGCCAGTAGGGGTAACAGTTGTATTTTTAATTGGAGCTGCAGTTACTGTTGTATTTGCTTGAGAATTAACAACTGCTTGTTGTCCTTGCTGTCCCTGTGCCTCGGTTGACCCTTTTGCTAGTACAGGAATAGCTACTAATAAGAATAAAAACGACATTACAATATATTTTTTCATTTTCTTTATTTAATTCTTAACTAATTAAGCATAACACTTTAATCAATTATTTTTTTTATTTTTCCACTTTTTCAGTTCTAGTTCTCTTAATTAAACCAAAAATCAAAAAACTTAAAAATATAGTTGTCATTAATATTATTGACAATACATCACTTAATTTTCCATTTGTTATCTTTGGCCAAAATTCATCTAACCCTAATATTTGGAAATAATTTAAGAATTTTATATTTCCATTTTTTATTGCCGTAAAAACCAACACTCCTATATGAAGTAGGGCAGTTAAGAGCACAAATTTCAAAAAACTTTTCACTATTTTTTTAACTATTTTCATAGATCAGCATAGCATATTAAAATTAACTACTTGACAAATATGTTATATAGATCTAACATACAGTTAGAAATAATTAACATATCATTATGACTCTAAAAAAATATCAACAAATCAAATTGGCTATAACCGTAGTTATTGCTGTCATTTTTAGCCAATCAATCATTTATCAAAATTATTTAATTCCCTTAGCTACTTTAGTAGTTGCTTCCCTGATTTTGATTTGGCTTCGTCGTCAAGTAAAAGAAGTTATCGCTGATGAACGCGATTATGCCCTTTCTGGTAAATCTGCTTCCTGGGCTATCCAAATTTATTCTTGGGTTGCTGTTATTGCTATGTTTATTCTTTATGCTTTCAAAGATTTAAATTCATCTTATGAATCAATTGCTCTAACTTTAGCTTTTTCTACTTGTTTATTAATGATTATTTATAGTTTTATTTTCAAATTAAAATCAAAAAATAATCATGCAAACTAAAATTAAACAATATCGATTTAAATTAAATCTAACTCAAGAACAGTTAGCCGATTTAGTTGGGGTTAGAAGAGAAACTATTGTTTTTCTTGAGTCTGGGAAATATAACCCTTCTTTAAAATTAGCTCATGATGTAGCTATTGTTCTAAAAACATCAATTGATAAATTGTTTACTTTTAATTAATTATTTAAATAAATTTATGATTGGAAATCCAAAATGGTTCAATATTAGAAAATATACTGGTTGGGGCTTAACCCCTAATTGTTGGCAGGGATGGCTTTATATTGTTTGTTTTATAATTCCTATTGCCATTATCAGTTCTATCCCTATAGATCAAAATATCAAAAATGTTTTTACTCCTATTTGGATAGGGTTACTTTTATTTGATGTTCTTCATATGATGACTCAAATTAAAAAAGATGAAAGAGAACGACTCCACGAAGCTGTTGCTGATCGTAACGCTCTTTGGTTTCTAATTTTTGTTTTAATAGTTTGGGTATTTATTAAACAAATTGCTGACCCTTTTATTCTTATTGCTATTCTTGGGGCTACTTTAGTTAAAGCTGGGACTCAATTTTATTTGTGCGACAAATAAAAAGGTTATCATTTTTTCTAACTTTTTTATCAACCTTAAAGGTTAGTATTTCCCCATCCATTTTTATTCCCAAAAACCTACCTCTAGTAACCCCAGTACTTGGACCAATTATTAAATAATTGTCGCCATTATTTATCCTTTCTTTAGTTGTTAATTTTACTTGAGCAACTTCTGCCTTTGGATAATAATGGTCAATTTTCCCTAGCAATATTTTTGTTTCTGTGGCTAAGTTATTTTCTCCTTCAGCCCATTCTTTTTCACTTCTTCCTAAATAGTAACCATTAGAAAATCCTCTATTAAAAACAGTTTTTAATTCTTTCAATAATTTTTCTCTTTCTCCTTTGCTATATTTATTTTCTTCAATCAATTTAAGTGCTTTTTTATAAACCCTTACTACTGTCTCTACATAATCAGCCGCTCTAGCTCTTCCCTCAATTTTAATAGCCCTAATCCCACTTTTAACTAGATTATCCAAAAGTCCGATAGTACATAAATCACTTCTACTCATTATTAAATTATTGTCTAAAACTAATTTTTTCTTCGTTTCCATTTCTATTACTTCATATTTTCTTCTACACACTTGAACACATTTTCCTCTATTGGCTGATAAATTGTAGTGATATAAACTCATCTCACATCGTCCCGATATCCCCACACACATAGCTCCATGTCCAAACACTTCAATCTCAATCAGTCTTCCCTTTGGCCCTTTAATTTTTTCTTTTTTAATTCCTTTTGTTATTTTTTCTATTTGTTCTAAATTTAATTCCCGAGCCAATACGACTCTATCCACCCATTTACTTAAAAACCTTATTGTTTCTAAATTTGATACTGACATTTGAGTTGAAGCACAAACTTCAATTTTTTTCTCATATGCTATTTTTATGACTGCCAAATCAGAAGCAATTATCCCATCAATTTGGTTTTTTTTAATCTTTTCTAAAATCTTTTTTATATCAGTAATTTCTTCATCATAAACCACCGTATTTAAAGTTACCCAAGTTTTTACTTCTGCTTTTTTACAAATATGACTAATTTTTTTTAAATCATTTATCGAAAAATTATGAGCCCCTGCCGCTCTCATATTCAAATTTCCAATTCCAAAATAAACCTCATCAGCTCCAGAATTTATTGCCGCCATCAAACTTTCAAAGTTTCCTGCTGGTGCTAATATTTTTACTTTATTTTTAATCATTAGAAATCAAACTCTCTCCTGTCATTTCAATTGGTTTTTCTATTCCCATTAATTCTAAAATTGTGGGAGCAATATCTTTAAGTCCACCATCTCGTAATTTAAGACTTCCTAATATTTCTTTTTTAGCCACAAAAGAATATTTAACTGGATTAAAACCATGAGATACATCCACTTCACCATTTTCATAAAGTTTATGTTCTGCATTTCCATGATCCGCCCCTACAATTACTAGATAATCATTTTCAATTGCCTTATCAACAATTTTCCCAACTTCCATATCTACCACTTCACATGCTTTTACAATTGCTTCAAATTTACCACTATGTCCGACTAAATCAGCATTAGCAAAATTAACTAAAATAAAATCATATTTCCCAATATTTTCTATCACTTTATCAGTTACTCCATCAGCTGACATTTCTGGTTTCAAGTCATAAGAGGGGACTTTTGGACTTGGAACCATAATTCTATCTTCACCTTCAACCGCTTCTTCTACTTGTGAATTAAAGAAAAAAGTTACATGAGCATATTTTTCTGTTTCTGCCACTCTCAATTGTTTTTTACGATTTAAAGACAATACCTGACCCAAATTATTTTTTATTTTTTCTGGTAAATAAGCTACTGGTAATTTCCATTCATCGTCATATCTTGACATACATACCCAAAATGGCTTAACTTCAGATTTAAATTCATCAGGGCACATATTTTGTCCAGTAAACATGGCAGTAATTTGTCGTGACCTGTCAGTTCTAAAATTAAACCAAATTAATGAATCTTCATTTTTTAAAAGTGCCATTGGGTTACTATTTTCTTTTATCACAATTGGTTTTACATAATAGTCAGTTTCATCTCCTCTTTCATAAGCTTCTTTAATTGCCTTTGTTGGGTTATCACTTTCAAACCCCTTCCCCAAAGTCCATAAATCTCTTGCTTCAGATGTTCTATCCCAATTACTATCTCTATCCATCGCATAATAACGACCAACTATTGAAGCTATTTTCCCAATTCCAATTTCTTCTATTTCTTTATTAAGCTGTTCGACATAACCCAGAGCTGATTTTTCTGGGACATCTCTTCCATCTAGTACTAAATGAATAAAAACTTTATTTAATCCTTCTTTTTTAGCCAATTTAAGTAATGCAAATAATTGGTTAATATCTGAATGAACCCCAGCGTCAGAAAACAATCCTGCTAAGTGCAATTCTGAATTATTTTTTTTACAGTTTTCAATTGCCATTAATAAAGCTGGATTTCTAAAAAATTCCCCATTATCAATTGATCTATTAATTAATTCTTGTGGTTGCCAAACAATTCTCCCAGCTCCTAGGGTCAAATGTCCTACTTCACTTCCACCTTGAGCTGATTCGGGATTACCTACTTCATATCCAAAACATTTAAGTAAAGAACTTGGATATTCTTTTAAATATTTATCATTATTGGGAGTTTTAGCTGCCATTATGGCATTTCCATATGGGTTTTCTGAATAACCCCATCCATCTCTAACAATTAAAA
>CAYOXV010000028.1:0-2729 GCA_964408055.1 uncultured Gammaproteobacteria bacterium
GATCAATCTGGCTTATTAAGTTATTTATCTACTGATCCAACTGAAGCTAAATATTTTTTCCTTATAATTGAATCCTCTAATGGAATTCCTGATTCTCTTACCAACGACACTATCGCCTATGAAGATAGTTTTAGTAAAATTATTGAAGTTAAAAATTTTGGTGAAATTTCAGTTCAAAAAAGAGAATTGATTAAGCCAATTAATGAAATAAATTTTGTCAAATGAACCGTAAAAAATTTTTAATTATCTACTTTATTCTTTTTATTATTCTAAGTTCTTCTATTTATTTTGGACTTAAAATATATTCCAAAAACAAATTTAATCAACAGGCTTTAAATCAATTAATGGTGGGTAAATCTAAATTTAGAGATACCACCACTGACTTATGTAAATATCAATCATTAGGGGAACCAAAAGTTGGTAAAGACTATATAAAAATAAATTTTTGGTGTGACAATGGATTAAAGGCTAGAAGTACTTTTGCTCTTAAAGCTTTTGATGACCAAACTTATGATGGAATTTTAAAAGAATATGCCAGAATTATTGGTTTTGATATTAATATCATTAAAGAAAAAGATTGGTACTGCACTTTAAATGATGAAGAAATAAATTCTAAAATAGCCCAAACACAAGTTGAATTAGCTAGTACTATTGATTGTTTTGAAACTAAAGGTTTACCAAAAAATGATAAATAAAATAATTAAAGTATTAATTGTCTTAGGAATTGTCTTGATAGCTCTTTCTGTCAGAAAAAAAGATTTTGCTCAAATACCTATAGTTGGTCAGTCAACTGATGAATATAGTTATTCATGGGTTGGATTGTCTCTCATTAAAACTGGTATGCCTATTGGTATCTCTGGTTTTGAGGAATATCAAAATAAGTATGATCGCTATATTAACGTTGATCGTTATATGCAAGTTTTACCCAGTGATCCCTTAACCATTAATTACCCTTGGATGGATCATCCACCTCTTTTAGGTCTTATCACTGGTGGTTATGCTTATCTTAACGGGGCTGATGTTTTTGAAGATACTGTTTCTTCTATTATTAGAAAACCTATCATTATTATCAGCACTATTTCTGTTTTATTGGTAATGGTTTTTTGTTGGATTAATTTTGGATTTCTAACCGCAGTCTTAAGTGGTTTAATTTATGGAACAGCCCCTCTTATAGTTCTAAGTGGACGAATGATTCAAGCCGAAAATGCCATTATCCCATGTCTTTTAATGGTTATGATTGGCTTAAGTCTTTATTTTAAAAAGAAAAGAGATTATTGGTTAATATTAGCAGCGATCTTTGCCGGATTGGCAACTTTGTTTAAGCTCACCGGTGTCGTTTGCTATCTTTTTGTCTTCTTAGCTTTATTAACTAAATATAAAAAAATAAATAAAGATTTTTGGAAAGATTTTTCTTTTTTTTTAGCTGTCAGTTTACCTATTAGTTTTCTTTTTGTTATTTATGGTTCGGTCTATGGACTAGGAAATTTTATAAATATTTTATTTTCCAATACTAATAGATTTTATGGTATTGGTTCAAATTTATTACTTGAGTTAATTCAAGGTCAAAGGTTGACTCATCATAAATTTCTTCCAGAAGTGTGGATTATTAGTGGTTGGTTGGTGTCTTTAGCTTACTTAGTTAAAAAACCAAAAAAAATAAAAGAAACTCTTCCTATCCTAGCTCTTCTTTCTTATTTAATTGTCTATATTTTATTTGGCAGTCAGCCATATGGTTGGTATACCTTTCCATTTTGGCCACTCTTAATCATAATCCTATCTCGATTCTTAAGTTTAGGCTTTACTAAATCAAAAAACCTAGTTTCTGTTTTCTTATTTTCAATCATGATTCTTGGGGCTAATATTGCCAGATTAATTAATGTTTTTGAATTTCAAACATATGCTAATTTTTGGCGAATAGGAGTTTCTGGAATTTTATTTATTCTTATTTCTCTAGGTATTTTAAAACTTAAGTCTAAGATTTTAATTAAGCTTTTATTACTATTCCTTTGGGCAGCTGCTATCTATACTAATTTAAAATATTTAAACAATATTAATATCGCTTTTTGGTGGGAAAATTTATCTTAATCTATTGTTTTGTATATTAAAAATTGTGCTCTTCCATCAGGGTTTTTAATTGTTGTTAATAATTCTAAGTTTTCATTAGCCTTACTACCTTCTTTGGGATTATAAATAGAGACTATATATAAGCTTTTGCCCTCTATTGTTTCTTGATTCCAATCGACATTTTTAATCCAATATTTCCCAATTTTACTTAACTTATCATCTCTTTCTTGCATTTCTTTTGCGTTAAAAGCACCAAAGTAGCCAAAATAGAGTCTTGGTAGCCCGATATACTGACCATTTATTCCAAACCTTGGCTCAATCACTATTTTTTCATAATCATTTACCAAAGGCTTTATATACATCCAAGCTTGTTTATAACCATGTTGAAAATTGTCTCCGGAATTTTTCGGGAAATGAATGTAATAAGCCACTCCAAAAAATAAGAAATTAATTAATATAAAAATAGATAATATTTTAGATAATTTTTTATTATTTTTAATTAAAACTAGAAAACCACCAGCCATTATTAATATAGTTGGAATTATAAAAGCCAAATTTCTTACCGCCGCTACTTCACCAATTGTCAAAGAGGGTACTACTGGACACAAGAGCCACCACATCACTACCCAAGAAGTATATTTACCAAATATCTTCTTCATATTAAA
>CAYOXV010000028.1:2829-5657 GCA_964408055.1 uncultured Gammaproteobacteria bacterium
ATATTTTTAGGGTTTATTGTTAGTAATAAAGCTGCCAATAAAGCTAATTTTTCTCCACCTAAAAATTTAGCCAATAAGGCAATTATTAAAATGGCTACTAAACTTGATACCACTGACAGCATTCTTACTCCGTATTCATTATTTCCAAAAACAAAATTAAAAGGAATATTTAAATAAGCATAAAGGGGTGCTTTGTAATCTCTATGCGAGATAAAAGATAAAGGTAACCAAATTCCATATTCATCCCTCCCTGTCATTCTTACTGAATAACTATCATAAGCAATAGATATTTCATCATTACCTAAATGTGGTGGATTTTTATCTAAATTAATTATCCTTAATGTTGCTGCTAATACTAATATTAATGTCAAAAAAATCCAAAAATATTTTTTAATCATCTTAGTAGTAAATCTATTAAAAATAAAATATACCAATAAATATAGTAACTCTTAAAAAGTTTGCTTTTAAAGCCCAAATATAACCAATAAACCACTACTGGTAATGTTAAGTATATTGCCATTACACTGTCTCCTAATACTCTTAAAGATGAGCTTATTATTACCAACAAAAACCACCAAATCATAAAATAATTTTTATTTTTACTTTGGAAAAAATGAATAATACCAGCCACCATTAAAGATAGTCCTGAAAAACCTATCATTTTGACCCAAAAAATCGGTGATAATGTTTTAAAAATTGAACTTACCCAAGAAAAAATAATTAGATACGAGCTATAAAAGAATTTTCTCAAAAAATATGTCAACCATAATCCCTCTTGTTTATATCTAATTATCGATTCTCCTATTCCAGGATACTTTAAGAAAGATTGCTCTAAATCGAAATTAATTTTCCAACTAGTGACATCAAAATATAAAAGTCGATTTAAATACAAATTTACTAGAATCAAAACTAAAAATACCCACCAACTAACCTTGTTTTTAAATTTAACTATCAAAAACCATAAAGCTAACATTATTAAGGCAATTTCCCAAGGGACACTTAACACTTTTACTAAAAAAGGCGATATTAATAATACTATTAAAACTTTTATTACCTCAATTTTTTTTGGCATTTTTTTTAACCATCAAATATGAAACTCGACCATATATAAGTATATTCACTAATGATAGTAATCTAGGTACAAGTTGATGGTTCCAATTAAAAATAATTTTTATTCCATCTAATTGTTGTGGCACTGAAAAAACATAAAACATACTTAAAAAATAAATAACCGATAAGATAATAAAATATTTAAAAAAACTTTTTTTATATATTGAATAAAACAATAAAGCCATAATTGCTAAGAAAGAATATCTCTCATGCATTCCCGTCATAAATAACCAATTACCAAAACCAGCAATAAATATAGCTGCAAAAATACTTTCTATTTTTTTACTTTCAACCGCTTTAAATGATAATAATGTTGTTATCGCAAATAAAATTGCTCCCCAATTTTTAGCGCTCAACATTAAATATTTAGCTGTATCAAAACCTATTACTGATGGGAAAGGATAAAATATATACCAAAAATTAAAAGCATTAAGAGTTATTAGTCCTTCATTTGTAGTTAATCTTTTTGGCAATTCCATAAAAGTAAAAGTTAAAAGATTGTGATCAGTAAACCAAGATATTGTCCAAAAACTAAAGATTAGCCCTATTAAACCTCCTAAAATCAATTTTTTTAAAGGTATCTTTCTCTTGTACCAAATGAACAAAAAAAGCGGTAACAATAAAATACAATTTGGTTTTAAATTACCAGCAATGGCAAAAAAGAGAGGTGATAATATTGGATATTTTTTTGAAGCTAATAAAATAAAAGCAATTATAAAAAATAAAAAAGATAATTGGTCTGATTGTCCCCAAATAGAAGATAAGTACCAAGAAAAAGGTAATAAAAGATAAGCAAACACATATTTTTTCCAATTAACATTATTCTTTTTACAGATATAAAAAATTATTCCAGCAATAAAAATGTCAGCCAATATCATAATTTGTTTAATTACCACCATTGTTCCTAATAAAAAATTAGTTGTTTCAAATCTAGCTTGACCAAACCATTTAATAAAATCAAAGAACCATAAAAATTTTGTTGGAGCCAATCTATTTAAGGCAATAAAATTTCCCATCCATGACATTATGTACATTAAAAAGCTATGTATTTTATAAGCCCAAAAATACAATAGACTAATTAATGGGGGATGATTTGGCCAAATACAACCCCATACATTCCACTCATATAAACCTTTTGGGCCATTGTTTAAATACATCCACTTTCCCCATTCGGATTGAATCCTTAAGTCACTATGTGGATCCAAAAAAGACAAGTAAAATCTAAAACCCACTGCTATTACCAATATTAAGACGATCAACCAATTCTTTTTTAAGAAAAGCTTCATGTCAAAATTATATCCCAATAATACAATAAAAAATATTGCTTATTTTCTCTCTTTTAACATTAAATAGGTAACCCTTATATAAAGGATTACATTTACAAAAGACAATATTCTAGCCGTCAAAAAGTTATCAAACTCTACTATTTTTTTTATTTCAAGAACTATTTGCCAAGGTGAATAGGCAATAAATAAATTTAAAGTATAGATAGTTGACATAATTAAAAAATATTTAAAGTATTTTCTTTTATATATTGAAACTAAAAATAAAGGAATTATGGCCAAAAAAGCATATCGATCATGCATTCCTGTCATAAACATATAACTTCCCAAACCAGCAATAAACATAGCTGCAAAAATAGTTTCTAATCTATCCTTTTTAATTACTTTTAAACTTAAAATTGATGTCACTAAAATCATAAACCAACCCCAATATTT
>CAYOXV010000029.1:0-3940 GCA_964408055.1 uncultured Gammaproteobacteria bacterium
CTACTTGAACTAATTGAGCCACAAAATAAGCAATAAAAATAATTAAAAATCCAATTAAAGCATGGGTAATTCTGCCATATCCAGCCTTTGTTTTATCTGGGTTACCTCCAGAAGTCATTAATCCAATTCCGCCAATTATCAACATAAAAAGTAGTATTATTCCAGCTACTACAAGAATATAAGGAAGGATAGTACTTATTATCTGCCCCACATCATCATATTTTTTACCTATTGGATCAGAAGATTGTATTAAATCAGATAAATTAACCATAATTTTAACTTAAACCTGGAATTTTTAATATATCAATAGCAATTAATTTTAAAATAAATAAAGCTGATATTGATATTATTAATCCAATTACTGCTGAAGTTATTGTCTCTTTGGCCCCTTGAACTTTTTTTTCATCTCCACTTGATGTCCCTATTAATATAAACCCATATACCATTAATAAAAAAGCCACTCCTCCAGAAATACTAAATAATATTGGTAGTAGCCATTGTACAAATTTAGTGAAGTCTAAAGGAATACATCCCAAAGCAGTATTTACTTCTTCAAATTCTTTGCATCCCTCATATGGGTTAAGTGCCAACGCAAAACCAGTACTTAACTTAAAAAAAACTACTTCTAAAAATAAAAATCTCAACTTCTTAAGCATAACTTTAGTATAGCAAATGCTAAAATTAATCTGTGAATCAAATTTTTAAAAAGGCTTTATTATTTTTATCTATCATTTGTCTTTCTTTGTTTTCCACTAAAATAATTTTTTCTACTAGTATTGACGATGAAATTAATCAAATCCAACAACAAATAAGTGATCTTGAAAAAGCTATTGGTCCCCTCAAAAGTGAATCTACTGACCTTTCTAAAAAAATTACTCAATATAAATCACAAATCACTTCTATTACTTCCCAAGCTGAAAAATTAAATCAAAAATTAATTGATAAAGAAGCTGATCTTGAAGTTCAAAAAATATTACTCGGAGAAAGAGTTAAAAGATATTATAAAAACAGTAAAAAATTTAGTGCCTTATTGATTTTTTTCACTAATGATAAAAGTTCTTCTTTACTCCAACAATATACTTGGTATCAATCCATTATTAGCCAAGATAAAGACACTATTACCCAATATACCACTGATATTAATGCTCTTAATGAAAATAAATCCAAATTAGAAGCCGAAAAAAATAAATTAGCGACTCTTAAAACTAGCCTTGAATCTCGTTTTGGTTTTTTAACTACTGAAATCAAAAAAGCCGAAACTTATAAAGCTGAGTTATCAGCCAAACAAAAAGAACTTGAAGCTAAAAAATTAGCTAGTTTAAATTTACCTACTAGTGTTGGTTCTGGTGGAAGTATGATGTGTACTGATGATCGTAACACTGATCCAGGTTTTGGTACCGGTTTTGCCTTTTTTACCTTTGGTATTCCTCACCACGTCGGTCTTAATCAATATGGTGCCTATGGTCGAGCTAAAGCTGGACAAGATTATAAAACCATTTTAAATGCTTATTTCAACAATGTTAATTTTGAAAAAAAACCCAATATTACTTTAAATGTTAAAGGTTATGGTTCCATGCCATTAGAAACTTATTTACTTGGTATTTATGAAGTTCCAGAAAGTTGGCCTATTGAAGCTCTCAAGGCTCAAGCCATCGCTGCTCGTTCTTATGCCTTAGCTTATACTAATAATGGAGCTAACGAAATTTGCACTACTCAAGCGTGTCAAGTTTATAAAGGAGGCAATAAAGGTGGCCAATGGGAACAGGCTGTTAAAGCCACTGAGGGTGAAGTTCTAACTCAAGGTGGTCAAGTTATTACTGCTTGGTTTGCTTCCACTGCTGGTGCTTATACCTATACTTCTTCTGACATTGGTTGGAAATCTACTGGTTGGACTAAAAATACTCGTGATACAAGTGGTGATATTAATTCTTTTGATGATTTATTTTCTAAAGCCTATGACAAAGATTCTCCTTGTTTTTATTCTGCCCAAGGTTATCGTAAAGAATACAATAAATCTGCTTGGTTAAAACCATCTGAGGTTGCCGATATTGTTAATTCTATTTTATTATCTCAAAGAGATTCTTCTATTAATAATAATCTTTTACCTCCAGATCAAGGGGGGTGGAGTATTGATAAAGTTAAAGAAGAATTAAAAAATCGAGGCAGTACTCCATATAATTCTATTAATTCAGTTTCTATTGCTTGGGATAAAGGTAGTGGTCGAACTACTCAAATTTCTCTTTCTGGCGATGCTGGTTCAGTCAGTTTTGATGGTTCCACTTGGAAAAGTTATTTCAATGCTCGAGCTCCAGCCAACATTGCTATTGTTGGTCCTCTTTATAATGTTGAGAAAAGATAAGCTTTTACTTTGATACTCCTGCTTGATAAAATAACTTAATGATTCGTTCAAAAGATTTAGATACTATTGCCCCAGATGATCCAATTTTAGAGACACCTGTTTCTAAAATTGATAATTCAACTAAAACAAAAACTCATCATTTAAAAAGCTCTAAAATTAAATCAGATAAAGATCATAGTTCCTATAATGAATTAAATGAAAAAGTTTTTCAAATATTGGGTAAGACCAGAAGCCCTCTTTCTTCATTTTTAGTAAATCCTCATGTCTTTGACTTTCCTGAAAGAGAAGAAACTGAAACTATTATTTTAGCTGTTAGAGCTCATTGGGTTGTTAATTTAAAATGGGTTTTTATTACTTTATTAATGATTACCATTCCTTCCATCATTAATTTTTTAGATGTACTAAAATCACTTCCTCCAAGATATCAATTTGTTTCTATTCTTTTTTGGTATTTAATCACTTTTATTTATGCCTTTGAAAAGTTTTTAGATTGGTATTTTGATGTTTTTATTATTACCAACAAACGTTTAGTTGATATTAAATTTAATAACCTTTTAAATAAGCATTTTGCTGAAGCTGATTTAGAAATGATTCAAGATATTTCTTCTTCTGTCAAAGGAGTTTTAGGAACTTTTTTAAACTATGGTACTATCCTGGTTCAAACAGCTTCCGGAATTAATCAAATTGTTTTTAAAAATGTCCCTAATCCGGGCAAAATTATTAAAGCTATCCAAGCCCTTAATGATTCTATCCAAAAGGGAGACAGACAATGTTAAATTTCGATTTTATGCCTGTTTTTTTAATTATCCAAAAAATATTTTTTATTGCTTGTTCTATTTTTTATCTTATTTTTGCCCTCATTGTTGTCAAACAAGTTGCTTCTATGTCTAAAAACGTTAAGGATAAACTTAACCCAATTTTAATCTCATTTTCATTTATCCATCTAGTTTTTGCTATCTTTCTAATTTTCATTGTCATTGTCTGGTTGTAGTATCATTAATTAATGCATTTTACTTGTCGTTCCTTCATTGGCAAAAACGATTCTCAAAATTGGTCCCAATATTGGGAAAACGAACCTGATGATTTTCAATTAAAATCTACCAAAGGACACCTTTTTGGATTAGTTAGTCTTCATTCTGATACTAGTGAAGATGTTCAAAATCTTGGTCGTGATCTTATTTTTGAAATTAATCAAAATTATTTTTCCACTGAATCTTCCCTAGATATTTTATCTAGCCTAAAAAAAACTATCGAAATTATTGGTCAAAACTCTCTTTATAAGGAACATCATATCGAGATTATTTTAATAATAGTATTAAACCAAAAAGTTTCTATTGCCTCATTTGGTAAAAATAAAGTTGCTCTTAATCGTGATTCTAAAATAAGTCTTTTAATAAAAGGAGATAAAGATATTGATTTTATCTCTGGTCCAATCCAAACTTCTGATCGGATTTTTTTTATGACCTCTGATTTTTTTACCAAAATAACTTGGGGTAAAATTAAATCGGTTTTATTTGATGCCAATATTCAAAATATTGAAGAAAATTTTTTATCTCTTCTTTATTCTTTTGATAATCAAAA
>CAYOXV010000029.1:4040-5408 GCA_964408055.1 uncultured Gammaproteobacteria bacterium
TACTTTGGTTATCAAAAAAATAAAAGAATTACTAATGAAAATAAGTATCAACAATTAAAAACTGAATTAGAAAGCCAGTTGAATAATATTACTTTAGTCAAGAGTATGAATCTAGAAGCCGCTCAAACTGGAGCTAAGGAATCTCAAAAAATAATTGATCAAATGGTTAATCTGGCA
The DNA here is from genome assembly GCA_964408055.1 of uncultured Gammaproteobacteria bacterium. Lineage (GTDB taxonomy): Bacteria > Patescibacteriota > Microgenomatia > UBA12405 > UBA12405 > WARW01. Next base: position 4,218 of record CAYOXV010000029.1, read on the forward strand.
ATTCACTTAGATGAAGTTAATCAATTTAAGTCTCAAGTTAATACTATTCTTTCCCAAACCGGTGTTAATGAAAATTTTACCCCTGATATCTTTTTTGACACTTCTCTAATTGTCAACAATCCTCAATATAACGACTTTTTTCTTATTCAAAATAGTCTTTATCTTTTAGACTCTACCAATGGCCGAATTGATGTCTTAAACATTAGTGAAAAATCAAGTAAAAATACCATTAATTCAGATCAAGTTAAATCATCCGTCAAAATTTTTGGCGATAATAATAATCTCTTTTTATTAAAAAAAGATAATATCAGTCAAGTTAATAAATCTAGTGTCGATCAAAAAATCTTATTTTCTGATTCTGATCCTGTTCCAAACCCTTCAGATATTCAAATTTGGAATGGTTCTATTTATTTATTAGATAGTACCAATAGTACTGTTTGGAAATATACCCCCACTTCTGATACTTTCTCTAAAGCTCAAAATTGGTTAAAAGATGACAAAAAACTTGATCTTGGTCCAGTTTCTTTAGTTATCGATGGTAAGATTTGGGTTCTTTATCAAGATGGTTTATTAGAAAACTATATTAGTGGAGTTAAAGATAATTTCAAATTATCTGGTGGTAATCAATTTAATCAAGCCAATATTTTAGATGTTAGTCTCCAAGATGATGGTCATATTGCCTTTGTTGATAATCAAAATGTTATTTTCGTCTATAAAAAAACGGGTGATTTTATTGCTAAATATAATTTAGGACAACTTAAAGTAATAGATCTAGCCTTAGATGAAAATATTCTTTATCTTATTGCCTCTGATCAAAAGATTTACAAAATTGCGCTATAATCCTTAAACTATGCGTTATTTCAATAAAGATTCTCGTGATTATCAGTTCATCGAAAAGTTTGATGCCGGCATCGTCTTAAATGGCGCTGACGCTAAATCTTTACGTGTCCAAACTCCTCAATTTACTAATGCTCGAGTTGAAGTCATTAATGGTCAACCAATTATTTTTAATCTAAAGATTCAAAAATATAAATACGCCCAAGCAAGTGTTATTGATACCACTACTGAAAGAAATTTACTTCTATCCCAAAAAGAAATCGCCAAAATTCAATCCCTTAGACATCAAAAATATATGATTATTCCTATTGCTATTCATTTAAAAGGGAAGTGGTTTAAAGTCGAAATTGGTGT
>CAYOXV010000030.1:0-5310 GCA_964408055.1 uncultured Gammaproteobacteria bacterium
TTTTACTTGAGAAATAGATTCTAAAATTATTTTTTTAAGGGAAACTTTAGTGAAATTAGATTGAGAATGATTACTATCTAATCGACTTAATTCTAATAAAGAATCGGAAAGGGTTTTTAGTTTATCAGTTTGTTTAATACCAGTAGTAATGACTTTTTTGGCTTCTGATAAATCCATTTTTTTATCTCGAAGAGAAACTTCAAAGAGAGATTTTAAAGCAGTTAGTGGGGTACGTAATTCGTGGGAAGCATCAGAAATAAAACGTTTTTGGTCTTCAGTCATTTTTTGAATAGGAGAAAGAGTCCGACCAGCAAGAAAATAAGAAAGAGAACCAGAAATAATTAAAATAAAACCATTAATAGTAATTAAATTAATTAAAAGACGATGAAGACTTTCATTAATTAAATCTTCATCAATTAAAGGTGGACGAGGAAGTTGATCATTTTGGACAAATTGTCTTTCAATACGATTGCGTTGAGAATTGGCAAAACGATTGATCTCATTACTATTAATAGTGTAAATAAGACCACTAAAAGAAAAACTAATCACCATAATGATGAATAGGTACCAGGCAGTTAATTTTAGTCTGGCTTGTTTAAACATAGTTATCCTTCTATTTTATAACCGAAACCACGAATAGTTTTAATTAAAGGAGCTTCTTTTTTGAAAGGGAGATCAATTTTTTGGCGAAGATTTCGAATATAGACTTCAACTGTGTTGGGTAAGATGTCAGATTCATAACTCCAAACATATTGAATTAATTGATCTTTATTTAAAATCTGATTAGGGTGACGAAGAAAACATTCAAGAAGTGAATATTCTTTATTAGAAAGCTGAATACTTTTACTAGATCGAGTAACTTCAAAAGTAGAAGTGTTGAGAGATAAATTACCAACGATTAAAATTTTACCATTGGCTTTTTGAGGACGACGAGAAAGAGCTCGGACTCGAGCTAATAATTCTTCAAAGGCGAAAGGTTTGGTTAAATAATCATCAGCACCACAATTAAGACCGTTAATTTTATCTTCAAGTTGGCTTTTGGCGGTGAGCATAAGAATAGGAGTGTGATTATTATCAGCTCTAAGTTTTTGACAAATGGTCATACCATCCATACCCGGTAACATCAAATCTAAAAGAATAAGATCATAATCACCAGATGAGGAAAGATCAAAACCAGTAATACCATCAAAAGCGGTATCAACAGTATAATGTTCTTGCTCGAGACCTTTTTTAAGGGAAGTGGCAATTAAGTGTTCGTCTTCGATTATTAATATCTTCATGAGAATATATTATACTCCGGAAGCTGAAAACTGGCTGAAAAATTAGGTTTATCTATGAGGAGTGTCTTTAATAAATTGCCTTACTGTCTTAAATTGATCTACATTGATCGATTCATTTAATCTAGTATAGAAAGGAACTGCTCCAATAAAATGAATACCAGAAGAATTAACCCCTTTTTTAGAAATAGTGTTAACAATCCCAGCATATGGTTCTATTTTGATTCGAGCATCTTTCCCCATATAAATATGACTAGTATTTATTTGGATTGAATAATTGTTATTACTAATAAAATCGAGAGTGTCACTAGGAGATCTTCCGTGTAAAGAAGCTGAATAGATTGAATCGTCACGATCAAGATTATTAACTGGTTCTCTTAAAATAAAACTTATTTGATTTTCTCCTCTTTGGTCAATAGGTACTTTTTGACCAAGTCCAAGGTTAATTCTATAAATACCACTATTTTTATCAAAAGAAACTACCCTAGTATCAAATTGATCTGGATTTTTTTGATATTGAGTTAAGAATCTATTTAAAGTGTTTAGTTCATCAACGACTGCGTCTCTACTTTTTATTGACTTATCACCTAATTTTTCTTCAACTGGATAAGGAAAGTCATTTTCTTTTAAGATATTAATAAAACTGGTTACTGTTTTAGGTATTTCGGTTCCAATAATCCCTCTTACTTCTTTATTATTTAAAGAGAAACCCGTATTAATACCTCTATTATTGTAATTTTCATTCATGTGTTATTTTAACAAAAATTATTTAAAGTAAGGGATATTCCAAAAATTGATAGGATCACAAGTGCGATAATTACGATTTAAACTATCAATTTGTTGTTGTTCTTCTTTAGTTAAAGAAAAATCAAAGATTTGAGAATTTTCTAAAATACGAGCAGGGTGAGTACTTTTAGGGATAACAATAGTATTTCGATTAATACCCCAATTTAAAATTATTTGAGAAGGAGTTTTATTATATTTTTGAGCCAAGGAAGTAATAATAGCTTCGTCAAAAAGATTAATACCCCCTGGTTGAGGTTGACCACCAAGAGGTGAATAAGCAGTGACGGCAATATTTTGAGAATGACAAAAATCAACTAATTCAACTTGAGAATTGTAAGGATGAAGTTCGATTTGATTAACAACTGGTTTAACTTTGGCATAATTCAAAAGATCGACAAGCATCATGACAGTAAAATTGGAAACACCAATAGATTTAACTAAACCTTTGGTGACTAAATCTTCCATGGCTAACCAAGTTTCTTGGATAGAAACAGGTTCTAGTTCAAAACTAGAATCATTTTTAAAAGGAAGTCCCCAGTGAACTAAATAAAGATCAAGATAATCGAGTTTAAGATCAGATAAAGTCTTTTTACAAGCTTTCAAAACGTTTCCACTTTTATGATCTGTATTCCAAAGTTTACTGGTGATAAAGATATCTGATCGATTAATTTTTGAACCAATAATCTCTGAAAAGACTTGACCAATTTCTGGTTGATTACTATAAGCACTAGCACAATCAATATGAGTGTAATTAGCCTCAGTAATGGCATATTTAACAGCTTGACCAACAGAACCATTAACTGATTTCCAAGTACCAAGACCAAGAAGTGGCATATTAATACCATTGGAAAGAGGGATAGTTTTATTCATAGAGATTATTTTAACAGAGATTACCAATTTGGCTTTAATGTTAAAATATTGATATGACCAAAACACAAGAAAATCTTTTAAAAGCTTTTGCGGGTGAAAGCCAAGCTCGAAACCGCTATTATATGTTTGCTAAAATGGCTCGGAAAGAAAATTTGGAATGGATTGCTCGAGTATTTGAAGAGACAGCTGATCAAGAGAGAGCCCATGCAGAGGAAGAATATGAAATGATTAAGGGGCCAGTAATGGTAGTTGATGATTTATCAATAAAACCTTTTAGTAAATCTACTTTGGAAAATTTAAAATATGCAGCTGAAGGCGAACATGGTGAATGGACAGAAATGTATCCATCTTTTGAAGAACAAGCAAGAATTGATGGTGATAAAGAAGCAGAAAGATTATTTAGAGAAGTTAAGGAAGTTGAAGAAAAACATGAAGAAAGATACCTTATCTTGGCTAAACATATGGATGCTAATACTCTTTACAACAGAGAAGCTGAAGTGGAATGGAAATGTTTAAACTGTGGTTATATCCATAAAGGAAAAACTCCGCCAACTACTTGTCCAGTTTGTAAAAAACCATTGACTTGGTATATGTCTTTAGGATTGATTAGATAAAAAGAATAGGTTTTCGTAGTTCAATGGATAGAATTCTCCCCTCCGAAGGGAGTGATGTGAGTTCGATTCTCACCGAGAACACTAATATTTATCCTGTTCGTCAATTACTCTGATTCAATTTCATCCATATCCATGGAAGGAATACTGCTTTTCATTTGATCTATAAATTGACTATAGTCAGTAAATTCAATATCTTTGGGAATTTGAAAATCAGCATCAGAAACAACAGCAGCAACACAATTGAATTTCTGTTTTTGATCCATGTCAACTTGGGGTGAAATTGAATTATCGAAAGTAGCATCATCAGAAGACTCGCTATCATCAATCTTCATTTTCATAGCAAAATTACCTTGATCAGATTTGTCATTCCAAGTATAGATATATTGACCATCACTAATAGCATTAATCTTCATCTCCCCTTCTTCACTTTTGGTATTAATGGTTTGTTTAAACTTATTACCTTTGACAAGAATTTCTCCACTACTAATGTTACCTTCTTCTTCAATAGACCAAGTACATTTTTGAGGGATATTTTTAGAAATTAAATCTTTTAGAGAAAATTCTTGAGCTTCTTGGTTAGAATTGGGAGATTGATCTGAGCCATTTTTTTGAGGAAGACTACAAGCGGATAAAAGGAAAGAAGCAGTAAGAATAAGACCAAGACTAAATATTTTTTTCATAATTAGTTTTAACTTTTAATTATTTGGCTTAATTTTAACATTTTGAGATATAATCGAATACTATGGATAAAGACATATTAAAAATAGAGGAAGGTCTGTACTATGACGAGAGATCGGCTGGAGGAATAGTCTTTAAAATAGAGAATAAAAAAATTTATTGGTTATTGATAAGAACAGCAACAAGAAAAAATAGTAAAAACAAAAAACCGGTCTATAAATTTCCAAAAGGTCATTTAAAGAAAAATGAATTTTTAAAACAAGCAGCTTTAAGAGAGGTAGAAGAAGAAGGAAAGATAAAGGCAAAAATTATAACCAAGTTGGGATCAAACAACTATATTATTTGGGATGAAGCAACCAGAAAAAAAATAATTAAGAAAGTAACATTTTTTTTAATGGAATTTGTAGAAATTAGTCACCTTAAATATTTTGATAGTGAAATGGTAATCGATAGAGATTGGTTTAGTTTTAATGAAGCCAATGAAAAACTAGCTTATGATAGTGAAAAAATACTTTTAAGTAAAGCTAAAAAAAAGCTCGAAAGTTTGGTAAAATAAAACCATTGACACAAATAAAACACGAAACTATAATTAATTGTGAATAAAAATAATCTGTTGACTGCTGGATTAATTGCATATCTTTGTGAAGGAACTAAATTAAGAAAAAATAATAAATATAAAAATACTTATTATTATTCAATTGAATTTACAAATTCAAACCCATTTTTAATAAAATTATTTGTTGAATTTTTAAGAACGATAGTAATAATTAAAGAACCTAAACTAAAATGTCAAATTTTTATCTATAATGATTTGAAAAAAGAAGATTTAGAAAGCTTTTGGTCAAAAATTACTGAAATCAAATTAAGTAATTTTAATAAAACCATTATTTTAAAGCCAAAAAATATGACTAATAAATTAAATTTAAGAGGAACTTGTAAATTGCGCTATCACGATAAAAGTGCTTTTTTAAAGTTAAATAAACTAATTATTAAAAACATTGGAGCTGAATTAAATTTGATAAAATAGGAACACTGGAGAAGTCGCATAGTGGTTCATTGCACAGACCTGGAAAGTCTGCGGCCCA
>CAYOXV010000031.1:0-1742 GCA_964408055.1 uncultured Gammaproteobacteria bacterium
GGTATAATAGAGCATGGCGAAAAATAAAGAGATAATTTTTGTTTGTAATAATTGTGGTAATGAATTTGGGAAATGGACAGGACAATGTAGTGGTTGTGGGGAATGGAATAGTTTAAGAGAAATAAAAAATAATAAAAAACCAGGACAGAGTCGTCGACGAGAAATTGGGCAAAAAGTTGAAGTGAAAAATTTATCAAAAATAGAGATAAAATCAGTTAATTTAGTTAATGTATTTTCGTCTAACATAGGAGAATTTGATAGAGTATTGGGTAAAGGAATTGTTCGGGGATCAGTAACCCTTTTTGCGGGTGAACCAGGGATTGGAAAAAGCACTTTATTGACTCAATTAATTGGAAAGATAGGTGGATTATATATAGCTGGGGAAGAATCGGCTGAACAAATAGGTTTAAGAGTTAAAAGACTTGGATTAAATGCGGAAAGATTCGATGTTTTTGAAAGTAATTCAATAGAAGAAATAGAGGATTATTTAAATCGAGTAAATAATTTATACAAAATAGTAGTGGTTGATAGTATTCAAGTGGTTGGATGTGAATCAACAACTGGAGGGATGGGGTCAGTTGGTCAAATTAAGGAATCGGCCTTTCGATTAATTCAATTGGCTAAAAAAATTGGGGTAGCAATGTTTATAGTGGGACACGTAACAAAAGAGGGGGATATTGCTGGACCAAAACTTTTAGAACATATGGTGGATACAGTTTTGTATTTTGAAGGAGAAAAGAATGGAGACTTAAGAATTTTGAGGACGACTAAAAATAGATTTGGACCAACTGATGAAGTGGGAGTATTTAAAATGGAAGAAAATGGTTTAAGAGAAATAAAATCAGATGAAATAAATATGCTTGGTTCTCATAAAGAAAGAATAGGATCGGCTGTTACTGTAGTAATAGAGGGAACTAGGCCAATGATGTTAGAGATTCAAGCTTTGGTAGTAGAAAGTTTTGCGCCAATGCCTAAACGAATTTTTGCTGGGATTGATTACAATAGAGGACAATTATTAGTGGCGATTGCGCAAAAGAATTTAAGTATGCCACTTTATAAATATGATGTGTTTGTGTCAGTAACTGGAGGAATAAAAATTGAAGATACGGGAGTAGATTTGGCAGTGTTGATGGCAATGTGGAGTAGCTATAAAGAAAAAGCTTTAGAGAAAAATTCAGTTTGGGTAGGAGAAGTGAGTTTACTTGGAGAAGTAAAAAGGGTTAAGTTTTGGGATAAGAGAAAGAAAGAAGCAGAGAGTATGGGTAGAAAAATGATAGAAATGGAAAATGTAAGAGAATTAAAGAAATGAAAAACTTAGAAAGATTATTAAAAGTAATTAAAAAAAGGAATTGGACTATTGGAGTGATGGAATCATGCACTGGAGGAGCAATAATAGATTCGATAACAAATATACCAGGTGCTTCTGATGTTTTTAAATCAGGGAAAGTAACTTATAGTGATGAAGCAAAAATTATGGCTGGAGTAGATAGAAAAGTAATAGAAATTTATAGTGTGTATTCAGTTGAAGTAGCAAAAGAGATGGCTAGAAAAATTGAAGGAGAAATAGGGGTAGGGGTAACTGGAAATTTACCAGGGATGGTTTACATGGCTGTGAGAATAAAAAATGAAATTAAAAGTAAAAATATTGAAGCTAAAAGTGTTTTGGAAAATGGGGTTGAAGCTAGAAAAGAAATGAAGAGGGAAGTAGTAGAGAAAGTTTGGGAAATGGTGATAGAAGAATT
>CAYOXV010000031.1:1842-3726 GCA_964408055.1 uncultured Gammaproteobacteria bacterium
AAGAAATGAAGAGGGAAGTAGTAGAGAAAGTTTGGGAAATGGTGATAGAAGAATTAGTAAGATAAGAAAAAGTAAATTAAAGTTGTTCACGACTTATCCACAATGACTTAAATTGGTCTAAAAATAGCAAAAATGAACTTAATTTTTATAAATAAAAAAATATGGGATATTGAGTTTTTGGAGGGCAAATTTTTATAGGATATAGACAAGGGTAAAAAGAGGGTTATACTAAATTAATGCTTCAAGTAATAAAGAAAATTTTCTCAGTAAAATTAGAGGGGAAAAGTAAAAAGATTAATGGAAAGAAGGGTAAAAATATGTGGGCGGAGAAACAGTTAAAGGAGATGGGTAAATTAGGGGGAAAATTAATTTTAATGTAATTTAAAAATTAGGTGTTGGAGAAATAAAAAAAAAGAAACAACTTTATCGATATTCTCAAAGCAGGTGGAACACGTATATTGTTGTTTCTTCAACATCTAAAATAAGGGTTTTTTGGCAAAAAGTCAAATTGTCCTTGTCGGATTTTAAGGTAAAATTTTTAAATTTTAGCTTTAAGAATAGTATTGAGAGTAGAAGAGGGGGCAGGTCTTCTACTTTCAACATTGATCTTAATTGAAAGTGAAAAGTTGACAAGGTGATTAAAAATGTTTAGAATAGGGGGATTTCCAAAACGTTTCCCGTCTTTTTGGCTGTAATTTCAGCTTTTATATAAAGTAATTTAATTGATTATTCATTTTTCCAAAATAAAAAAATGCCAAAGAAGAAAACCGATGAGGTAAAAGTGGAGCCAATAAAAACTGAAGCTCTAGTACAAGTTAAAGAAGTTAAATCAGAAATGAAAACTAAAGATAATAATAATGTGACTTTTGTTAGGCCTAATGCAGCTCCAATTACGACTCAAGTAAATTCGATGAATAGACCCAATCCAACTCCAGTGGCAAGACCAAATATAACACCACCAAGACCAGTGATAATAAACACTCAAAATCAAAACGTAGAATTAATTTCGGGGATTTTGGAAGTAATGCCAGACAATCAAGGTTTTGTAAGACCAAATTTTATCCCAAATGGGAAAGATGGTTTTATTGGTTCAATGCAAATTAGAAGATATGGGTTAAGAGCTGGAGATTTTATCGTTGGAGCAGCGAAAGCACCTAAGGATGGAGAAAAATATTGGGTAATAGTGAGAATTGACAGTGTTAATGGGGGACCATTAACAGCAGCTTTAAATAGACCAGATTTTAAAGATTTGGTGCCAGTTTATCCAGAAAAACAAATGATGTTGGAAACTGATGCAGGAATTTTATCAACTCGAATAATGGATTTATTTTGTCCAGTTGGTTTTGGTCAAAGAGGGATGGTAGTTTCACCACCAAAAGCAGGGAAAACAACTTTATTAAAAGAAATTGCGGCTGGGGTAGCTATAAATTATCCAAAAGCTCATTTAATGGCAGTTTTGGTAGGTGAAAGACCAGAAGAAGTAACTGATATGCAAAGATTTATTAAAGGTGAAGTGGTAGCTTCTAGTTTTGATCAAAAACCAGAAGAACAAACTAGAGCGGCAGAAATTGCCATGGAGAGGGCCAAAAGATTAGTCGAACTTGGTCAAGATGTAGTTATAGTATTTGATTCAATCACTCGTTTGGCTCGAGCCTACAATTTAGCTATCCCAACTTCTGGAAGAACTTTATCTGGTGGTTTTGATCCAGCAGCTTTATATCCATCAAAGAGATTTTTTGGAGCAGCCAGAAAAATTGAAAATGGGGGATCATTGACTATTATTGGAACAGCTTTGGTTGATACTGGTTCTAAAATGGATGATTTGATTTTTGAAGAATTTAAGGGAACTGGAAATATGGAATTAAGATTGGAAAGAAACTTAGC
>CAYOXV010000032.1:0-2973 GCA_964408055.1 uncultured Gammaproteobacteria bacterium
AGGAATTGGAATAGATGTGACTGATGAAGTTTGCCAATCAGTAAAAGACTTAGCTATTCAAGCAACCAAAGCAATTGGGATGGTAATTAGTGGGGTAGATATTATCTATAATGAAAAAACTAAAAAAGCCTATGTTTTGGAAATTAACGATACTCCTGGAATTGATATTCACCACTACCCTATTTTAGGTAAACCAAGGATGGTAGCAGATAAGATTGTGGATTATTTAATCACATAATTGTACAATAAGTAATATTTTTTAAAGGATGTAATGATATAAAATAGTTCTTACAAACAAGAAAATCTCTTTTAGGAGAGATTATGTTTTATAGATTATTTATATTGTTATGATTTTTTTAAAAAAGAAAAAAAATGTTTTGGATTTTAAATTAGATTTTTTAATTGCGATTTATATTTTTTGTATTTTAGTGTCCGAGTTAATGGGAGCTAAGACTTTTCCAATAATAGAATTATTTGGATTCAAAATTACTGGAGCAATGGGGATGTTTTTAATTCCTTGGGTTTTTTCAATTAATGATGTGGTGACTGAGGTTTTTGGAAAAGAAAGATCAAAAAATTTAGCTAAAACTTCAATTTTAGTAGTATTTTTATTAATTTTATTTTCAGCTTTTGCTATTTGGATGCCACCATCAAGTAGATTTGCAATAACAGAAGGGGCTTATGATACTGTCTTCTCTCAATCGATTAGAATTTCTATTGCCAGTTTGATAGCTATAGCAATTTCAAATTTAACTGATATATCTATTTTTTGGAAGTTAAAAAATAGATTGAAAAAATATGGTTTATGGTTTAGGAATAATGTGTCAAATAATTTAGCTCTTTTATTGGATACAGTGGTGTTTATGACTTTAGCTTTTTATTCTTTTGAAAAAACTTTTAATTCAAATTTAATTTTTTTATTAGGATTAATTATCCCCTATTGGTTGTTAAAGACTTTTATGTCAATGATTACAACACCATTTGTTTATTGGGGAATAAACTGGCTAAAGAAAAAATAATATGATAATTAAAACCTATAAGCAGGCATTAGAGTTTGTAAACAGTACTATTCCGACAGATGATTCTAAAAAATTTCCTGGAGAGGTTGGGTTAAAGAGACAAAAGTTATTTTTGAAATACTTAGGTAACCCTCAAAATAAAATTAAAGTAATTCATATTGCGGGAACTTCTGGAAAAGGTTCGACGGCTTCATTTTTGAGTTATTTTTTAGCTAATCATGGTTTTAAAGTTGGCTTAACTTTGTCACCTCACATACTAGATATAAGAGAAAGGATTCAAATAAATAATAAATTAATTAGTGAAAAAGATTTTATTTATTTAACAAATAAAATAGTTGGTTTGTTTGAGAAAATTAAAAAAAGTGATTTTGGAGTTCCAACCTATTTTGAAATTTTAATAGCTATGGTTTTTTATTGGTTTGAAGAAAATAAAGTTGATTATGCAGTAGTAGAAACTGGTATGGGTGGACTTTTTGATGGGACTAATGTAATTAAATCAGAAGATAAAATTTCAGTAATTTCTCGTTTAGGATTTGACCATATGGGTATTTTAGGAAAGACAATGCCACAAATTGCATATCAGAAAGCAGGAATTATTCAGAATAAAAATAAAGTAGTTTCTTTGGGGCAAAATAAATTAGTTAGACAGGTTTTAGAAAAAACAGTCAAAGAAAAAATGGGTGATCTTTTTTATGTTAAAAAAAATGAAAATTATAAAAATATTAAAATAAATAAATTTGGACTAAGTTATGATTTTTGTTTTAAAGATCTTAATTTAAATAAATTAAAGCTTAATAATTTTGCCATTTACCAAATTGAAAATAGTGCTTTAGCGTTGTCAGTTTTAAAAATAGTTAGTAACAGAGATAAATTTGAAATTAATGAAAGTATAATTAAAAGAATTTTATTTAATTTTAAATTTATTGGAAGAATGGATTTAATTAAATTAAAAAAAGATGGAAAAGAAAAAACTATTATTCTTGATGGAGCTCATAATTCTCAAAAAATGAATAGTTTTGTTAAAAGTTTAAAAATTGGTTCTGGTGACAAAAAATATACTTTTTTGATTGCTTTTAAAAAAAGAGAAGATTTTTCTCAAATACTTGATCAATTAGTAAAAATAGCTGATAGGTTTATCATTACTAGTTTTACAGCTGACTCTCAAGATATGGTTCAAATTTCTTGTGAAACAAAAAAAATTGGTAAATATTTAAACAAGATTGGGTTTAAAAGATATAACATAGTTAATGATTCCATAAAGGCTTTTAATGAAGCATTAGATGGATCTGATTTTGTAGTAGTTACTGGCAGTTTATATTTATTGGGTAAGATTTACTCACAAATAAATAACCTATAATAATTGACTTTTGATAGAGTAAATGCTATAATGTTCCTATTAATTTGAAATAAATTAATAAATAAATTTTCCAATAAAAAATATAAAGCGGGAGGTTTATGGACTTTAACAATTTAATTTTTGATAGCAGTGTGGATACAAAAATATTTTGTGTCTAGATTGCTGTTTAAAAAAACAGTAATTAATTAGGGGGTAATAAAAAATGAAAGATTTAGTTGAACAATTAAGGGATGCCATTATTAATGGTGAAGAAGAGAAAAAGGAGAAGGTAAAAAATGTTCTTCATATAAGATATGAAGTGAAGACAATCAATTTCTCCGATTTAGGCGAAATTGATTGTGGTAGTGATACTAGCTCCTTAAAACCTTCTACTTTAGTAGAAGTAGAATCTCCTAAATAATTAATTTAGAAAAGCGTTGAGGAAAATGAGAAGGATAAAGAAATAAAGTTTAATTTATGCATTGCGCATATTTTTTTAATTTTATTTCCCTTATTCTTTTCACCTCAGCGCTTTTTTTCTGTCAAAAATTTATTTTTGAAGACTAGAAGAAGTGGCTGAAGAAGTTGAAATTTCAGGATTAGTGGAAATATTAGCGG
>CAYOXV010000033.1:0-2664 GCA_964408055.1 uncultured Gammaproteobacteria bacterium
GAGGCGGCTGAAAATACTAATGTAGCTCAAAAACAATCTTTATTACCTAAGATTCAAAAATTAGTAGGTCAAGATTTAAGTGAAAAGAAAATTACTATTTGGGGATTAGCTTTTAAACCTCATACAGATGATATTAGAGAAGCTCCATCATTGACGGTAATTAAGCAATTAATGGATAGAAATGCAAATATTAGAGTTTTTGATCCAATTGCTCAAAAATCAGGCAAAAATATATTAGATAAGGGGGTAATTTTTGAAAAAGATCTATTAAATTCAGTTAAAGATGCTGATTGTTTAGTAATTGTAACTGAATGGCCAGAATTTAAAACAGTTGATTTAAATAAAATAAAATTAGCCATGAAATCTCCTAATATTGTTGATGGTAGGAATATATATGATGTTAAAGAAATGAAGAAAATGGGGTTTGAATATATATCTGTGGGGAGATAGGCATGAAAGCATTTTTGAAAAAATTTGGATTAATTTTAGTTTTAGTCTTGGGAGTGGTAATCTATTTAGGGTTGGCTTATAAATCCCCTTTTGGTGACAATAGTTTAATTTCTAATTTAGAACCTTATCCAGACACAATTCTTTATTCGTTCCCAGCTTGGAATTGGGCTAGGGGTAATGGTTGGAATTTAGGAGTGGCTGATAAGATTGTCAAAATTTCAGTACCAAATACTTATGGTTACTTTTTAGCTCCATTTTTAAAGGTTTTTGGAGATATTAGAGCTTTTTATATTGCTAATGTGGTTTTAGGTTTGGGGGCAATAGTTTTTTTTGGATTGGCTTTAAAAAATATATTTAAAAAAAATAAATGGTATATCGTGGGATATTCGTTGTTTTTATTAGTGACTAATTTTTATTTTTTTAATCAGCCACAATTGGCAATGGCAGAAAATGCTAATTATTTTTTAGTAGCTGTTTTTTTATTTTTCTTATCTTTGAAATTTAAGTGGATTTATTTGATTCCGATGTTAATTTTTGTGGCAGTAAGTTTAAAACTAAAAAATACAAATTTAGTTTTAGGGGGAAGTTTTGCAATTTCTTTTTTAATAAAAATTTTTTGGGAAAAGTTACGATCTTTTAAGATAAAAAATTTACTAATAATTGGAGGATTTTTGGGAGTAATAATGTTGGCTTTTTATCTACCTAAAATTTTAAACTTAAGTAGTAATGCTTTTAATATAAAATATTTAGCTAATAATTTTAATTTTTATTTCTCTTGTTTAAAGGGAGGTGAATGTCGTAATTTATGGTATTGGCAAAGAATGGTTAGTTGGGACATAGTAGTAATCTTTTTATTAGGAGTGGGGATAATGTTGTTTGATAAGAAAAAACGTTGTTTGTTCTTACAATTAATTACTCCTTTAGTGTTGTTGGTTTTAGCTATGTCAGTTTTTGTTGACACTGAAGGAAGGCATGTAGAAGTTTTATTGCCAATAATGATAATGATAGGGGCAATGTTTATTGATAAATTGACGGTTAAGTTTAAAAGACCATTAATAGTAGTGCTTTTGTTTTTAATGATAAATATATTTTTGACAAGCTATCAACCTAAAAATTGGGAAATGAAAGCAATATCATTAAAAAAACAAGTAGGTTTGAATTTTAGACATCGAGAAGATCCGTGGAATTATTTATGTTTAAGGATGATTGATGATTTTATGGTTGATAAAAAACAAGCTTATTTTGGGTCTTTTTTACCATTATATTTTTTTGATGCCTATGGGGTTGATTTAAATTACTTACCATTAGCAGCTGGTCAAGATTTTATGACTAGAGGGTTAAATAAACATTTTGTTCCCCCATTAAAGAAGATATATGATGAAAAATTAAATGAAGGGAAGGAGGTTTATTTGTCTGATTATTATGTAACTAATAGCCTTGATGCTTGGAGAAATGAATGGAATATTATAGTTGAGGGTAAAAAAATAGAAAAGGTTTATCAGAGTCCAATGGATAATTGTAATATTTATAAAATATCTTTAGATAAATGAAAATTTTTATAATTGTACCGGTTTATAATGAGGGAAATAGGGCAATTGAAGTAATTAATAAAATTTTAAGGGTTGATAAAAATGTTGTCATAATTGCGATTGATGATGGTTCAAGTGATAATTCATATGATTTGTTAAAAAGTAATTTTTCTAAAAACAAGAGAGTATTTATTTTTGATCATGTTGTAAATTTAGGGAAAGGGGCAGCAATGAACACTGGTTTAAAAATTGCTTGGAAACTAGGTGCTGAAGCTGTAATTTTTATGGATGCTGATGGTCAACATAATCCAAAACATTTACCTAAATTTATCCAAGGATTAAAAAATTATCCAGTAGTGTTTGGTTATAGAGAGTTGGATAAAAAAGCACCATTAATAAGAAGAAATGGGAGTAAATTTGTTGGTTGGTTAGTTAGTTGGTTATTTAAGATGAAAAGAAAAGATTTACTTTGTGGGTTTTTGGGTTTTAGAAAAGAAGTTTCTAAAAAAATTAAATGGAAGTCATGTCGATATGGGATTGAAACAGAGATGGCAATTAAAGTAGGGAAAAATAAAATTCCCTTTGGTGAAATAAAAATTGATACAATTTATGTTGATAAGTATAAAGGGATGACAATTTTTGATGCGTTTAAAATTTTGAGTAAAATTCCTTTTTGGTATATAAA
>CAYOXV010000034.1:0-2633 GCA_964408055.1 uncultured Gammaproteobacteria bacterium
ATTTTGGGCAAAAAAAAAGGACATTATATCGATCGTGTGTGAGGTCGCACGATGGTGTTGATATATTGTCCTTTAAGGGGTTAGTTTAAAATTTTATCTCTAAAATAGATAAATTACCCTGAGTCAAGTCAAAATAATTTTTAGGAGATGGCAGTAACCTGAGCAAGTTCTTGATTTTCAAGATTTTCTCTTTGATCAAGAATCTTTTCAATTAACTTGAGAATTTTTTTATCAGGAAACTGTCGATAAATATCGTTGATATCTTCTTGAGTTAAAAGCCAGATGTCTATATCTGAAAGAAGACTGATGAGTCTTTGATAAACACAACCCCATAATTCTTCTGGTAAGTTTTCTTGCTGCCGGAAACAGTGGTAGAAGGTAGCCAGGAAATCTTTTAGATTGTGATGGCTTATTCGCTGCCAGAAATAATCCTGAATATTCTTCAAAAGCTTTGAATCTCGATTTTGGCTCTCCTGACCAATGATGATTTCGATTTTTTGATCAAGAGACAAAGAAGCATAGTTAATTGCTTTTGCTTTTGTTGGTTGTTTACAGCTACCTTTTTGTTCGATTCCGATTCGATGGTGACTTGAATTCATGTGATTTTCTCCTTTTTATTATTTTGTTGAGCAAGCGCTCGGGCTGGATATTAAAATTAATATTCAATCCGAGCACCTGCTAGGTTTTGATTTAAAAGTACTTGAACTAAAAAGCTATTATTTTAGTCTTGGCCGATTATAACTCTGGTTAACATATTTTGAAAGGTTAGGATTAAAAATTTAATTTAATAGTTGTATTTATGTTAGAATTTTGAATATTTGATATGAAAAAAGTCTTGATAGTGATTTTAATATTGTTGATTGGAGGGGGAATATTGGGATGGAAGAGAGGTTACTTTGATTTTAAGTTTGAAACAAGTTTTGTAAATCCGATGGGTAAAAAAACTGAAGAAGTAACTGAGAAGGAAATAGTTAAAAATAGTGGTTATTTAGCTAAATATAACTTTGAAAATTTAAGGAAAAGGGAAAATAAGGCATCAAAAATAAGTAAAATAGGACAAGTTTTGGTAGTTGAGGAAGCTAGACAGATAGTAGTGGATAAATACTTAGAAGAGGGAATTAAAAAAGAAAATAATTTTGAAAGTAAAGCAATTAGTTTTGAATCAAATGGGAAGAAAATTAGTGGCATGATGAATTTACCTGAGGGGTATAAGGATAAAAAGTTACCAGTAATTATTATGATTAGGGGATTTGCGGATAGTGAAGGTTATTTTATTGGGTCTGGGAGTTGGAAGGCAGCTGATGAATTAGCTCGAAATGGGTTTATGACTATTAGTTTAGATTTTTTAGGATTTGGGTTATCGGATCAAGAATCAACTGATATTTTGGAAGCTAGGTTTGAAAAGCCAGTCAGTGTGTTAGATTTGATCGAATCGGTGAAGGATTTAGATTATGTAGATGGTGAAAAAATTGGGATATGGGCACATAGTAATGGAGGACAAATTGCAATTTCGGTTTTAGAAATAACGGGGAAGAATTATCCGACAGTGTTGTGGGCGCCAATGACCAATCCTTTCCCAAAAAGTGTATTAGAAACAGTAGATGATGAAAGTGAAGGAAGTTTAATGGTGAAAAAGAAGATAGAAGATTTTGAAAAAGAATACGATAGTAAACTTTATTCAATTGATAATTTTTATAATTGGATAAATTCTCCAATTTTAATTCATCAAGGAACTGAGGATGTTTGGTGTGAAGTTAAATGGCAACAGAATTTACAAAAAGAATTAAAAAAGTTGGGGAAGGAAGTGACCTTGGATATTAGAAAAGGGGATGATCATAATTTGAAACAAAGTTGGGATGAGGTAATTAAGATGGATATTGAGTTTTTTAAGGATAAATTTTTATTATAATTTTTTTTGATATATAAATTTGGGCGATTTTTGTAGTATAATTACACATGCAGGTATATTTTTTAGCTTCATCAAGATTGGTGGAGAAAGATAGAGAGTTGTATAAAAGAATGTATGATTGTATTGCAGATGGAAATAAGATGGTGAGTGATAAAGTGTTGAAATGGACAAAGATGGGGGTAAGAGATTTAAGAAATGAACCACTTAAAGTAAAGAGAGAGAATTACGAATATTTAGTTAAGTGTTTAAAGAAAGCAGAGATAGTAGTAACAGAAGTTTCAGGTCATAGTATGTCGGCAGGATATTTAATTTCTCAGGCTTTAGATATGAATAAACCGGTAGTGGCTTTATATACCGCTGATTCGAAACCAGTTTTTATCGCTGGTATAAATAATAAGAAATTTTTCTTAGTGGAATATGATAAAGAAAATATTGAAAAGGTTTTGAAAAAAATTTTTAAAGAGGTAAGTAGTTTAATAGATGTAAGGTTTAATTTTTTTGTTAGCCCTAAGATTTTGACTTATTTGGATTGGGTAGGGCAAAAGAGAATGGTGCCTAAATCAGTGTTTTTGAGAAATCTAATTGAAAAAGAAATGAAAAAGGACCACGAATTTAATCAGTAGAATTTGTTAAAATAATCTTATGAAAAAAATAAGAGTTGGAGTACTGTTTGGTAGTCGAAGTGTGGAACATGAAGTATCGATTGTAACAGCAATGGAAATTT
>CAYOXV010000035.1:0-2347 GCA_964408055.1 uncultured Gammaproteobacteria bacterium
GATAAAGATATTGGTTTTGAAAAACATGTTCCCATAATTGAAAAAACAGAAACAGGGGTTAATGTAACAGTTGGATCAATTCCTCATCCAATGGAAGAAAATCACTATATAGAATTTATAGAAATAATTGCCGACGGTAAAGTTTGTAGAAAATTTTTAAAACCAGGGAATAAACCAATTGTAAGTTTTGAAATCAAAACAGATAATATTGAGGTAATAGCCTACTGTAATATTCATGGTTTATGGCAATCTAATTAAGCATTTTTCTATTTTTTTGAAAAGAACGATATTTTTTGATAAAATCCACTCGGTGTTTTTTTTTTGCACCTTAATAAATATTAGCGGAAGATAATAAACTTTTTTCTTGGTGAAGGGAGACTTAAATATTAGAGGTCAATAATTTACTAAGGAGAAAGTATTCATGAAAAAAATTATTGCAATTGGGATTACTTTAGTAGTAGTTGCCGTCGTTATCACTCTTTGTCTTAAATCGTTTAAAAAGGATGATAAAGATAACAATCTACTCGATTTACTTCCAGAATCGCAAAAGGTTGAGACCACAATTGACACTCCTCTTATTATTGAGGAAATTCGGCAATTAGGTAGGTTGGAGACAGTTGAAATCAATCTTCAGCAAATTTTCAAAGGAGAAAGAAATCAAGATTTTCTTTGGGGAATTGCTGGAGAAAAAATTGTCTTTGATGCCTATGCTAGTGTAGTCGCCGGAGTTGATTTAAGCCAGATAACTTCAGAAGATATCGTTATCGAAGGTAAAAATATAAAAATAAATTTACCTTCTTCAGAAATTTTCTATGTTGTTATGGACGAGAGTTTTTCTTTCGTAGTCAGCCGACAAATTGGTCTTTTGGGTAGTGCTGATCCTGATCTTGAAAGTCAGATTAGACAAGAAGCCCAAAACTATTTCAAATCTCAAGCCCAACAAATGGATATTTTGATTACTGCTCAAACAAATGCAGAAGCTGTAATTCAAGATTTCCTTCAGAAGTTAGGTTTTGAGCAAGTTGAGTTTATTGCTGATGTTGAAATTAATATCAGTTAAATAAATAAAAATCTCTTCCGCGTATTTTGGGTTGTGCCCTGATTTCATCTATTTTCAGGGCACAACTAAATTAAAATAGAGAATTGGTATGGCTTTTATCAAGTTAGAGGATAATTCTATTAGTGAGAATGATACTTAGACTGCTAATTTTAAGAATTATTTGATAATGGCGTATAATTAAGATTATTACTTAATTTATATTAAATATGTCATTCACCATAATTTCCTTCATTCTTTTTATTCTTCTTATTTCTATTCGTCAAATTAATGAGTATGAAAGAGGTATTAAATTTACTTTTGGGAAATTCACTTCTATTTTAGAACCTGGCTGGAGACTTGTTTTTCCCATTATCCAAAGTTCTAAAAAAGTGGATATCAGAGTCAAGGCGGTAGATGTCCCTGATCAAAATGCTATCACTAGGGATAATGTTTCTGTCAAAGTTAATGCTGTCATCTATTACAAAGTTGCTGATGCTCAAAAGGCTGTTATTGAAGTTGAAGATTTTAGATATGCTATTTCTCAGTATGCTCAAACAACAATGAGAAATATAGTTGGTGAAGTTACTCTTGATGAATTACTTTCAAGTAGAGATAAAATTGCTGACAGAATCAGAGAAATAGTTGATAAAGAAACAGATGCTTGGGGTTTAAAAGTCAATAATGTTGAATTAAAAGACGTTAGTTTACCAGCTGAAATGGAAAGAACTATTGGTAAACAAGCAGAAGCTGAAAGAGAAAAAAGAGCTGTTATTATCAATTCTGAAGGTGAACTCGCTGCTTCAAAAAATATATCAGAAGCTGCAAAAAAACTTAGTCTTGTCCCAGGGGCTCTTCATTTAAGAACTCTTCAATCTATAAATGATATGTCATCAGATCAATCCAACACTATTGTTTATATGGTTCCAATGGAATTATTAAAAGCTTTTGAGGGGTTTAATTCTACTAAAAAGGTTGTAAAAAAATAATTACTCTCTCTAGGGACACAATATCTTAATAATTATCATTTATATTTATTTTAATATGTCTTTAGAACTTAACAAGTTACTTTCATTAAAACTAGAGATAGACATTCTAAAAAAAATTGAAATAACCAGCCTTATCTTGTAATTCCTCCTAGTATATGAACGAGAAGTCATCAAACAAATAATTTTGTAAAGGGTCCAAAATTAAATAGTTAATAATTTAATACTAAAGTTTTTGGGTCAAAAGTGAAATTTAACTAAACATATAATGTAAAATTATTTAATGGCTATTTTTAAAAGACCTCGTTGGAAATATAAAAATTTA
>CAYOXV010000036.1:0-2285 GCA_964408055.1 uncultured Gammaproteobacteria bacterium
AATCTCTCCATTTTTTTGGTGGCAATTTTTAAACAATCAAAATCAGATTTTATCTAATTATTCCAAAATCCCAAATTTTTTTGGAAATAAAATCTCTTCTATCACTAACAATGATCAATATAGTGAAGAATTTCGTTGGAATAATACCATCAATACTCCATCTATTATCGCTAAAAAAGTTTATTATCAAACCCAATCACTTTTAAGTGAAGGAGTTAAATATGTTAATAATTTAAATCCTCGTTTTTATTTTCAATCAGGGAGTGGTCAAACAGATTCTCCTCCTCAAGTTGAACCAATTGCTATTTTTCTCTTACCCATTTCTTTTATTGGCATTTTTAAGCTAATTAAAAAATTTAAATTTAAAATTTTACTTATTGCCTTAGCTTCTTGTCTTTTAGCTTTCATGACTGGACAGATTAGCTTTTATTTTCTTTTTCCTACTGCCTTGTTTTATCTCTATGCCGCTGCTTATGAAATTTTTTCTTGGAAATTAAAATATCAAAAAATATTTCTTTCTCTTTTAATCATTTATAGTCTTTTTCTTTTTTTAAGAGTAAATTTTATTTTTAATTTATGAAAAAAAGCATCTTATTAATTTTATTTTTAGTTGCCAGCTTATTTAGGTTTTGGCAACTTACTAAATATCCAGTCAGTCTTTCCATGGACGAAGTAGCTATTGGTTACAATGCTTATTCCATTCTTCATACTGGCAAAGATGAATGGGGAGAAACTTTACCCTTGGCCTTTAGATCAGCTGGAGACTATAAACCACCAGTTAATGTCTATCTTACTGTTCCTTCTGTTGCTATTTTTGGTCTCACTGAATTTGCCACCAGACTTCCTTCAGCTCTATTAGGGTCACTTAGTATTGTTTTTCTAGTTTTACTCTTACTTAAATTAAAAGTTAATCCTAAGGCTGCTTATTTAACTGGTTTTTGGTTATGCGTTTTACCGTGGCATATTCATTTTTCTCGAGCTAGTTTTGAAGCCATTACTGCCTTATTCTTTTTAATTACTGGCACTTATTTTTTTATTAGTTGGGTTGAAAAAAAGAAACAACTATTCTTACTTCTTTCTATTATTTCATTTAGTTTATCTGTTTGGGCTTACCATGCCGAAAGAGTTTTTGTCCCTATCTTTGTTCTTGGTTTAATTTTTCTCTATCGTCGTCAAATTAAGTTTAAAAAAATTAAAAACCAACTTCCATTAGCAATTATAGTTTTAGCAATTTTTGCTATCCCTTTTATCAAATTAACCTTTTTTACTCCAGCAATTATTACTCGGGCTTCAGCAACCTCAATTTTAAAAGAAGTTGGACTTAATAATAGTCTTCACCATGGCAGTTATTTAAATATTCAAGATTTTATTTTTAATAATGATACTTATATAGTATTTCGCCATTGGTTGGGTAAATATCTTAATTATTTTGACTTTGGATTTATTTTTTCAAATGGTATGAAGTTCACTAAACCAGGTTATCCAGATCTAGGTTTACTTTATCTAGTTGATATCCCTATATTTATTTTAGGAATTTGGTTTTTATTAAAAAATAAAAACTCTTTATTCAAAAAATTAGTTCTTTTTTGGTTTTTACTTGGTCCATTTCCAGCTTCATTTGCTATGAACGAACAACATTCACTTAGGTCTTTAATTTGGCTCCCTGCCTTTGCTTTTATTATTGCCAGTGGTTTTGAACAAATTTTAAAATTTAAAAGAAAAAAAATATTTTTAATAACTTACTACATTGCTCTGTCCATAAATATTATTTATTTTATTTTCATATATACTAGCCAATTCCCTAAAGATTTTTCTGAATACTGGCAATATGGATATAAAGAAATTGCTCAATACTCTTGCGTCAATAAAGATAAATATGACGAGATTATTATTTCGGATACCTTTGGTAGTGATGGCCCTCTTAATACTGGTCTACCTTATCTTTATATCTTATTTTATTGTCAATCAGATCCAAAAAGTTTTTATCAAACAAAAACTATTAATAAATTTAATTTCCATCAAATTAGTTGGCGCACAGATTCACTTAAACCCAATCGACTTATTATCACTTCACCTTGGGATGTTTTAGATAGTAAAATATCAGAAGATCAAATTATTAAAAAGATTAACTTTTTAAACCAAAAAACTGGGTTCTTATTTATTACTACTAATAAAACAGATGTCATTAAAGAATAAAACTACCATTTTCCTTATTATTATCTTTATTTTTAGTTTTTCTCTTAGATTTTTTAAATCATCAGTTTATCCACCTCTTCTTTGGGACG
>CAYOXV010000037.1:0-2281 GCA_964408055.1 uncultured Gammaproteobacteria bacterium
ATGGAATAATAGAATTTAGTTAATAAAAGAGCCATAGCAAGAATGAACTCTTGCTATGGACTTGAATCTAAAAAAGGTATTAATTGGAAGAAAGAGTTCACTGCTACACCAAAAAACAAAAAGGCAAGAAATGCTTTATGATTTCTTGCCCTATAGTATGCTACCGGCAATCGGACTTGAACCGATACGGGGTTGCCCCCAATAGATTTTGAATCTAAATATATATAATCATTGTCTATTTATTCTAAAACTCTTATTTCTTGAAGATATAAAAACCTATTTGGTCTTTTTAAAGTTCTGATGGTGAGTCAAAGAATTATACACATTAAAACTGCTAAGGCTCGATTACTTATTTTCATATCATTACCCATAAATAAAATTAATTAATCTATTTTATAAATAGTAATCGTTGCTTCCACATCTTCATCTATATAAGAGTGTAAAGTTAAAATTTCCAAACAATCATTTCCAATAATTTGGATGAGTACATGTTTACCAAGTTTCCCATCATTGCTCAATCCTATTCTATGAGTGTGGCTACTTTTAACGTTGGTCCAAAAGTAGTCGTTAGAATAATCTAACTCTTCCCCATTTTCACCCTTGTATTGCACACTAACGAACACATTATGTAACTTACTGTCTGGATTAACCTTAAATTGTTGCTCTCTATTATTAACGTCAAGAGATATCGGAGAAAGAGTTATTGACCCTTGAGTGTTGAGTTTATCAAGATCGACAGTCAATACTCTATCTGAATATAACTCACTTAAATCAGAGTCTATTTCTTTAAGCTCTACTTTACCATAATTATTTCCAGAGAAATATTCCTCTGGTACAGACGTAAAATCACAAAATAGTCTCTCGTTAATTGGACCCAAATAGTAAATTAACTTTTCATTCTCTTCTTTCAACAAAAGGGGAAAGTCAACAGTTAGTCCATCAATTCCTCTTAAAAAAAAGTAGTCGCTATAATACAGACGATCTTCTTTTTCTATCTCAAACACATATTCAACCCCTCCAGGTTGCTCTTTTAAAGATACAACAACGTGATCTGAATCTAACACTAAATTACTTCCAATTTCTAATTCTATTGGATTTGTTATTTTTAGCTTAAACTTTTGTGGAATACCACTTATTCCTTCAACTCCTAGTGTGCTAAAAAGATTAATTGAATTCTTATCGCTAAAATTAAAAATATTGTATGCCGACGTATGTCCCCCAATTACACCGCCTTCCCCAATAGTCACATATCCAAAATCGCTAAAACCACTTCCCGATCCAGAACCATAAGAAGAAATAATAATCTCAGAAAGATCAAGTTTACTAAAAGGCTCCTTGGTAAAGTCTATGTGATAAAACTCTTCATATATCCTAAGCCAACTATCAGAATATACAAGTTGGTCTAAATTCTCTTCATCGAGTGTCATCTCATCACTATTACCATTTTTAAGCTTAATAAGCCTTACCGCTTCCTTACCTCGAACACCAACGTCATAGCCGGTAAATTTTGATTCATTGTTCTCATCTGGGATTGGAATACATCTACCCGTATTTGTTCTAAAAAAAGACTTATCTGTTTTCGCTCTTGAATTAATATTTCTGCCACCGCTTCTTATTTCAAGCCCATAAACTATGGATTCATCCATATTTTTTATTCTTATTTTTGAATTTTCAGATACCGGTATTAAAGAGTCATTTAATTTGTTAGCATCAATTACTACTTCAGGATTATCATGAATATTTTCTTGGACACAAGAAAATAAGGCTAATAATAAAAATAATACTACAACATTAAAGACTTTATTCTTCATACACAACCCCCCTTCAAACTCTAATTCATAACCCTCCAGATTTCAACTAATATTACCTCAACCTCATAACACCTAATTTTAGTAGTAGATTTGAAGATTTACATTCTCCTTTCAGAACTACTCAAAAACTCTGTTCAATATGACAAAAAGTAATTTTAAAAGGGATTAATTTTCTTATATAACTATGTTTTTGTAGTTAAGCACCTTATTAAACTAAATTTACTGCTTATGATTTTTTTATCTTGTTGACTACTACAAATTATATAAATTCTTGGGTATTTTACATTTAACACATACTTTTACTTCTAAATTTAAGAATATGTTTCCACTTGGTTGGGCACAAATGGAAACGAAATAAAAGCTAAAACATGTTAAAGAAGAAAAACCTACAGGTGACTATTTACACTGTAGGCTTTTACCGGCAATCGGACTTGAACCGATACGGGGTTGCCCCCAATAGATTTTGAATC
>CAYOXV010000038.1:0-1934 GCA_964408055.1 uncultured Gammaproteobacteria bacterium
GTACTTCTTCAGATATCACTGAAAAAAAAGATGAGGGATTAACTCTAGATTCAATCGAAGATTTAGATATTGTCTCTAAAGAAAATTTAGAAATAACTGGTGTTACCACTCCCAACAGTACTATTATTGCTACTTTAGGAGAAGATATTATCGATAGTAAAAGTGATAAAGATGGTAAGTTTAAATTCGAATTAGATCTCGAAAGCGGTCTTAATATTATTAAAATAACTGCTATTGACCCTAACAATAACCAATTTGAAAAAACTTTAAATATCACTTATTCTACAGCTACCATCTAATATGATTAATTACCTTCTCCCTCTTATCCTATTTCTAATCTCACCTATTACAGTTTCAGCTGTCGATGCTTCATCCTCTGCCACTGATGATTCCAATATTCAAACTATTCGAGAAGTAGTCCAACAAAAAGTTAAAGAAAAATTAAACATTATTTCTACTCCAGAATCAAAGCCTAAAGCTTTTTTTGGATCTATTAAAGAAATAACTAACAATCAAATTAAAATTAATTTTAATAATGAATTAAAAACTATTACTGTTAATGATGACACTGTCTTTGTCAGTATTAAAAGAACTAAAATCGCTCTAAAAGATCTCAAACCTGACCAAGAAATTTTAGCCATGGGTTATCTTAACAATCAAAATCAATTAGAAACTAAAAGACTTGTCGTTTTTGAAATTAAAACTGTTCAAAATTTAACTCAAGTAATCAGTGGACAAATTGTCGACGTCTCCAAAACATCACCAGTTTTTGTCATTGTTCCTTTTAATAATAAAAATAATCAGTATCAAATCAAAACTACTGATGCTAACTTAAAAAAAATCTCTTCTGGGCAAAAAGTCATTGCTATTGTCAAACCAGACTCTAAAATAGCCAATACTTTTGATCTACTTAAAATAATTCCTCAAGCTTCTGTCTCGGCCACTCCTACTCCTAAGCAATAATTTGATATAATCAAACGACTTATCTTAATACATGGTGGTATTAGCTCAATTGGTTAGAGCGCAGCTCTGTGAAAGCTGAGGTTGTCGGTTCAAGTCCGATATACCACCCCAATTCTTTGTTCTACCTCTAATTTTCCTTCAGCCTCCAAATTATTTTCTCCATTATCCAAAAATCCCTGTTTTTCCAGTGATGGTTCTAAACAAACATATTTTTGATCATAAACCTTCTGTCCATTTTCTTCCTTAAAATTTGTCCAAAATTGACAATTTCCAAATCCTAAAAATTGCCATCTTTTAACTAATTTACCTGGTATTTCCAAAATATTATCTTTTCCTATTTCTTTACTAATATCAGTCTTTACTAATTCATCAACGACTTCCCCATTTAGTTTAATCCCCTGCCAACCACTTATAGAATCCCAATAATTATGAATCGCTATATTTACAATTTTTGCTTTTTGACCCAAGTTTTCTATTGATATTTTTTGACTAAAGTCATCTATTAATTGAAAAATTTGTCTTACCTTTAATTCATCTATTGTTGATTCTATTTCTATCTTGTCATCAGTTTTTTCAACCAAATTCCATCTTCCATTTCTAAATTGTCCATGAAATGATGGCAAATTAAATTTTTGCATCCCCTCATCTCCAAAATTTGGAGTACAAATATGAGTATTACCTGTTTTTCCGTCAATCCTTTGATATGTTCCTAAAATAATTTCATCTTTATACCTTAATTCCTCTATCCTTCCCCCATCTAAATTAATTTTTAAACCCCAATCATTTTTCTTTATTTCTAAATTATCCATAAGCTATTTTACTTCAAACCCTTAATCATTTAAAATACGCTATGGTTAAAGCTCAAACACTCAAAGGTTTTCGTGATTTATTACCACCAGAAATGGCGGTCAGAAATTATGTCAAAAATACCTTAATTAATGTTTTTGAAACTTTTGGCTTTCTCCCTTTAG
>CAYOXV010000039.1:0-1934 GCA_964408055.1 uncultured Gammaproteobacteria bacterium
GTACTTCTTCAGATATCACTGAAAAAAAAGATGAGGGATTAACTCTAGATTCAATTGAAGATTTAGATATTGTCTCTAAAAAAAATTTAGAAATAACTGGGGTTACCACTCCCAACAGTACTATAATTGCTACTTTAGGAGAAAATATTATCGATAGTAAAAGTGATAAAGATGGTAAATTTAAATTCGAATTAGATCTCGAAAGCGGTCTTAATATTATTAAAATAACTGTTATTGACCCTAATAATAATCAATTTGAAAAAACTTTAAATATCACTTATTCTACAGCTACTATCTAATATGATTAATTACCTTCTCCCTCTTATCCTATTTCTAATCTCACCTATTACAGTTTCAGCTGTCGATGCTTCATCCTCTGCCACTGATGATTCCAATATTCAAACTATTCGAGAAGTAGTCCAACAAAAAGTTAAAGAAAAATTAAACATTATTTCTACTCCAGAATCAAAGCCTAAAGCTTTTTTTGGATCTATTAAAGAAATAACTAACAATCAAATTAAAATTAATTTTAATAATGAATTAAAAACTATTACTGTTAATGATGACACTGTCTTTGTCAGTATTAAAAGAACTAAAATCGCTCTAAAAGATCTCAAACCTGACCAAGAAATTTTAGCCATGGGTTATCTTAACAATCAAAATCAATTAGAAACTAAAAGACTTGTCGTTTTTGAAATTAAAACTGTTCAAAATTTAACTCAAGTAATCAGTGGACAAATTGTCGACGTCTCCAAAACATCACCAGTTTTTGTCATTGTTCCTTTTAATAATAAAAATAATCAGTATCAAATCAAAACTACTGATGCTAACTTAAAAAAAATCTCTTCTGGGCAAAAAGTCATTGCTATTGTCAAACCAGACTCTAAAATAGCCAATACTTTTGATCTACTTAAAATAATTCCTCAAGCTTCTGTCTCGGCCACTCCTACTCCTAAGCAATAATTTGATATAATCAAACGACTTATCTTAATACATGGTGGTATTAGCTCAATTGGTTAGAGCGCAGCTCTGTGAAAGCTGAGGTTGTCGGTTCAAGTCCGATATACCACCCCAATTCTTTGTTCTACCTCTAATTTTCCTTCAGCCTCCAAATTATTTTCTCCATTATCCAAAAATCCCTGTTTTTCCAGTGATGGTTCTAAACAAACATATTTTTGATCATAAACCTTCTGTCCATTTTCTTCCTTAAAATTTGTCCAAAATTGACAATTTCCAAATCCTAAAAATTGCCATCTTTTAACTAATTTACCTGGTATTTCCAAAATATTATCTTTTCCTATTTCTTTACTAATATCAGTCTTTACTAATTCATCAACGACTTCCCCATTTAGTTTAATCCCCTGCCAACCACTTATAGAATCCCAATAATTATGAATCGCTATATTTACAATTTTTGCTTTTTGACCCAAGTTTTCTATTGATATTTTTTGACTAAAGTCATCTATTAATTGAAAAATTTGTCTTACCTTTAATTCATCTATTGTTGATTCTATTTCTATCTTGTCATCAGTTTTTTCAACCAAATTCCATCTTCCATTTCTAAATTGTCCATGAAATGATGGCAAATTAAATTTTTGCATCCCCTCATCTCCAAAATTTGGAGTACAAATATGAGTATTACCTGTTTTTCCATCAATCCTTTGGTATGTTCCTAAAATAATTTCATCTTTATACCTTAATTCCTCTATTCTTCCCCCATCTAAATTAATCTTTAAACCCCAATCATTTTTCTTTATTTCTAAATTATTCATAAGCTATTTTACTTCAAACCCTTAATCATTTAAAATACGCTATGGTTAAATCTCAAACACTCAAAGGTTTTCGTGATTTGTTACCACCAGAAATGGCGGTCAGAAACTATGTCAAAAATACCTTAATTAATGTTTTTGAAACTTTTGGCTTTCTCCCTTTAG
>CAYOXV010000040.1:0-1873 GCA_964408055.1 uncultured Gammaproteobacteria bacterium
ACTAAGGTAAGTGATACTAATGCGAAAAGGTTGGGTAAAATTTATGAAGAATTAGAAAAGATAATAAAGGAATTTAAAATTGAAAAGATTGCTTTTGAAACTTTGTTTTTTGCTAAAAATGTTAAGTCAGCCATGAGAGTAGCCGAAGTAATTGGAGTGATAAAGATTTGTGGAGAGAAAAATAAATTAGAAGTGTTTGGGTATACTCCATTACAAATAAAAATGGCTTTAGTGGGTTATGGTAGAGCAGAAAAAGAACAGGTAGAAACAATGGTGAGAAGTATTTTAAATTTGGAGAAGGGAATTAGTCCAAGTCATGCATCTGATGCAGTAGCAACAGCACTAACTCATGTTTTTACTAATCAAGAATTGTGTGCTTAGATGATCTATTTTGTTGGTATTTAGATATAGGTAAATTAGAGATATTTATAGTTTTGGGTTTTGTTTGGGATAGTGTAAAATGAGTTTATGATTTCAAGTTTAAAAGGAAAAATTGAAAAAGTATGGGGAGGTAATTTAGAGATAGAAGTTAATGGGGTTAGTTACTTAGTCTTTGCTCCATCTTTGGTAAAAAAATTAACTGACAAAATTGGAAGTGAGATTAAAATCTATACTTTTATGTCAGTATCGGAAAATGATATTTCTTTATTTGGGTTTGAAAATTGGGATGAGGTAAATATTTTTAAAATGTTAATTTCAGTGTCTGGAGTAGGGCCTAAAACTGGAGCTCAGATATTAGCGGATACAAAGTCAGAATTAGTAATAAAGGCAATTGGAGATGCTAATGTAGAATTCTTTCAAAAAATAAAAGGGATTGGTAAAAAGACAGCCCAAAGAATTATTATTGATCTTAAATCAAAGATTGGGGGGTTAGGAGAATTAGATTTGACCTCAGACAA
The DNA here is from genome assembly GCA_964408055.1 of uncultured Gammaproteobacteria bacterium. GTDB lineage: Bacteria > Patescibacteriota > Microgenomatia > UBA12405 > UBA12405 > WARW01. Next base: position 900 of record CAYOXV010000040.1, read on the forward strand.
AGAAAAAGGTCAGGATGAATTGTGGATGAGCTTAAAACAATTAGGTTTTGATAAAAAAGAAGTTGAAAAGGTAACTAAAAAATTGCCAAGTAGTTTAATAACAATCGAAGAAAAGTTAAGTTGGTGTTTAAATAATATTTAAAATGAAACAAGATAAAAAAATAGGAGAAGAAAACAACCAAGCTTTAGATCCAAGAGTAGAGATGGAAGATAAGATTATTGAGAAGAAGTTGAGACCACAAAAATTAAATGAATTTATTGGTCAAGAAAAATTAAAAGAACAATTAAATATTTTTTTAAAGGCAGCAACATCTAGAAATGAAACTCTTGACCATATTTTGTTTTATGGCCCACCAGGGTTAGGAAAGACAACTCTAGCTTGTTTAATGACGCGAGAAATGGGGGGAAATATTAAGATGACTTCTGGGGTAGCTTTGAGTAGGGCTGGAGATTTGGCTTCGATTTTGACTGGTCTTAAAAAGGGTGATTTTTTGTTTATAGATGAAATTCATAGATTAAATAAATTAGTGGAAGAAATGCTTTATGCGGCGATGGAAGATTTTGCTTTAGATATTGTGTTGGGTAAAGGGCCATCAGCCAAGACGGTTAGACTTAATTTACAAAAGTTTACTTTAGTGGGAGCGACTACTAGAATTGGATTAATAAGTGGTCCAATGAGAGATAGATTTGGCTATATTCAACAATTAGATTTTTATGAGGATCAAGATTTGGCAGAAATAGTAGAAAGAACAGCTGAGGTTTTTGGAGTTAAGATTGAAAAAAAAGCTGCTATTGAAATTGGTAAAAGAGCAAGAGGGACACCACGAATTGCTAATAGACTTTTAAGAAGGGTAAGAGACTATGCTCAAGTAAAATCTGATGGGTTAATAACCTTAAAAGAGGTTGATGAAGCCTTAAAAATGTTAGGTGTGGATGAATCAGGTTTATCTGATGCAGATAGAAAGTATTTAGAG
>CAYOXV010000041.1:0-1757 GCA_964408055.1 uncultured Gammaproteobacteria bacterium
CCTATTTTACAATTTTTTTTCGGTTCTATTTTGTGTTAAATTGAACTATGAAAATATTAGTAACTGGAGTAGCTGGTTTTATTGGTTTTAAGGTAGCAGAAATGCTTTTAAAAGAAGGAAAAGAAGTCTTGGGGGTTGATAACTTAAATGATTATTATGATGTTAGGTTGAAAGAATGGCGATTAAAAAAATTGGAGAATCCAAATTTTAAATTCGTAAAAATGGATATTGAAAATTTGGAAGAAGTAGAAAAATTATTTAAAGACGACCAGATTGAAGCAGTAATTAATTTAGCAGCTAGAGCGGGGGTAAGATACAGTTTAATTGATCCTTTTGTTTATATGAGAACAAATGCCATAGGGACATTAAATATTTTAGAGATGATGAAGAAATATGGGGTCAAAAAAATGGTATTAGCCTCTACATCATCTCTTTATGCTGGACAAGAGATGCCATTTTTAGAAACGTTACCAGTAAACTCCCCTATTTCACCTTACGCAGCTTCAAAAAAATCAGCTGAAATGATGGCTTATACTTACCATTTTCAATATAATTTAGATATTAGTATTGTTCGTTATTTTACGGTTTATGGACCAGCAGGTAGACCTGACATGGTTATTTTTAAGTTCATAAATAAAATTATTGAAGGAAGAACTATTACAGTTAATGGTGATGGTGAACAAACTAGAGATTTCACTTATGTTAATGATATTGCTAGTGGGACAATTGCAGCTTTAAAACCAGTAGGTTATGAAGTAATTAATTTAGGGGGAGGATTACAATCCTACTCTTTAAATTATCTTATTAAAAAAATTGAGGAATATTCAGGGAAAAAAGCAATTATTGAATATGGAGAATTTAATAAGGCAGATTTGAAAGCAACCTTGGCTAATGGAAATAAGGCAAAAGAACTTTTTGATTGGCAACCAAAAGTGAATTTTGATGATGGATTAAAGAAATGTGTCGACTGGTATATGGAAAATAGAGATTGGGCGGCTGATTTAAAGTGTCGTGATGAAGAATAAATTATTTGTTTTCAACTTCAGCTTCAGTTAGATTTTGTTCTTTAAGGATTTTTCGATTCATTTCTCTAACTGCTTTAAAAAGAGTGTCATCAATTTTATTCTCTTGAAGATATTGAATCCAAGTATTGATGTCTTTTGGAAAACATTTACCACCAAAGCCACGATAGTTTTTGTGCCAGACGTTGGTGTAGTAAGGGTTTAAGTATTTAGAGGCCGTAGCGGCCTTAATAGTAGTGTCATAATCGATATTTTCTTTTTGACAGACTTCATAATAATGGTTAAATTCCATAACAGCTAAGGCACCATGCATATTATTAATATATTTAAGTAGTTCAGCTTGTTTTGAGGGCATGATTAAACCACAACCAGTAGCAACTGGAAGTATGTTTAAAACTTTTTGAGCTTCATCTTTTGATTTATCGGTGTAACCAATAAATTGGCGGTCAGGATGGCGGAAATCTTCATCACAGGTAGATTCAGAGAGGAATTCTGGATTGAATAAAAGTTTTAGTTTAGGAAATTCTTGTTGTAATTTTTCAGTACTACCTATTTTAATAGTACTTTTAATAACTACAGTTTTATTATCAGGGATTTGATTAATAACTTTTTTAACAATGGAGTCATCGTGTTTATTTGTTTTCCAATCAAATGGAGTGGGAACACAAATAAAAATAATATCTGATTTTAAAGTTTGATTTAAATCACTATTGGTATCACGGATATCATAACCAA
>CAYOXV010000042.1:0-1735 GCA_964408055.1 uncultured Gammaproteobacteria bacterium
ATGAAGTTAAATGGATATCGAGCAAGTCATAGAAATAGATGGTTGCTAATCAAAAATGGAATTCTTACCTCTCAAGAATTTCTTTTGTTTGAATACTATCTTGATTCAATGGATTTTGATTCTAGACATAATAAGTTTGGAATTTTTGAAGCTTTCCTTGAAGATATTGCTAAAGATTTTGATAGAAAAACTGACACAATTCAAGATTGGCATAATTCATTATTAGAAAAAGGTTTTATTCAACTCGTAGATAAAAAGAGAAAACTTTTTAAAGTCAAAACACCTGAACGATATGGAACCGTACTTGGATGTAATGCTAGAGAATTTGCAAAGAACGAAAAAAATACTCCAACTTTGGATTTTATTCTTCAAAATATCTGTTTTTCTCCGGAAAAAGCGAGAATTAATCCTTCAAAAGATACAATTTCAGGCACAAATAATACCTCTAAAGATTTAGGTTCTTTTAAGGATGAGTTAGGGTTATCTTCTAATGGTTCTAAGAAGGTAGTAATTATTAAACAAGACGTTAGAAGTGATGTTGAGTATCAAAAAATGTATGAGGAAAATAGCTCGGGTTTATTACCTGAAGATATGAAATGGATTGATCAAAATGCTATTGGAAAAATTGAAATTGAAAATGATGAACAAGAAAAAGAAATAATTCGAATTTATTTTGACGGCAATTTAGATAAATATCATAAAAGTTTACTTATCAATTAGGAAACTAATAATAACTATCAATTTTTAACTAAAAATCATATGAGTAAGCTATTAAAACAGTATATAAAAAACAAGGCATTTGAACCTAAACAATTATATACTGACTCAAAATTTAGAAAAGATAAAAAGGATAGTACAACCGCCCTCATGATATCAAAAAGAGAGATATCTAAAAAAAATAATAAAGACACTAAAAAACATGAAATAACTTGCTCTAGTAATAATGTTGTATCCTACCCACCCCAGGGTAAGGTATCAGTTAAATTTGCGGCTAAACAATTCTTTCAAATCTTATTAATAAATAATAAATATATCCATTCAAAATCGGATAGTGATTTGGATTTACCGCCCGTGCCATCTGAATCTGACCCGCAGATAATTAAAATATAGGAGAATTATGAAAAAAGCATTCGGCTATATACGAGTTTCAACGGTAGGTCAGGCAGAAGAAGGCTTTTCTTTAGATAATCAAGAACTTGCAATCAAAAACTATTGCAAAATGCAGGATATTAAACTCCTACAGATTTTTAGAGAAGATGGACGTAGTGGAAGAACGACTAATCGTCCAGAATTACAAGAAATGCTAAAACTTATAAATGAGAGAAAGATTGATAATGTTGTCGTTTATAAGTTTGATAGATTCGCTAGAAATTTAGCAGATTTTGGAAGAATTCGTAAAGAACTATCTAATTTAGAAGTTAAGCTTATATCAATTTCTGAGGGCGACAGTGAAGGTATTCAGGGCGGTATCATGGCTGTAATTGCAGAATGGGAATCAAAAGCAAATTCTCAGCGCACTAAAGATGCTTTGTATGAAAAGTTTAGAAGTGGTTGGCAACCAACTCCCCCACCAATTGGTTATATGAGTATGGGTGGTGAAGGTGAGAGAAAGTATTGCGATATAGATCCAAATGCGGGACCAATTATTAAAAAAATGTTTGAACTTTATTCAACTGGACAGTATTCAATGTTGAAACTTCAGAACTGGTTAAAGGATAAAAATATTATTTCTAAA
>CAYOXV010000043.1:0-1694 GCA_964408055.1 uncultured Gammaproteobacteria bacterium
AAGTTGAATACCAAAAAGCTTTAGTAGCTGGTGTTCCTAAAAATATTAAAGTTGCCCACAAATTTGGTGAAAGAGAATTTTTAGCTACTGGCGAAGTTCAACTTCACGATTGTGGAATCGTTTATCTTCCTAAAAAACCATATCTTCTCTGTATTATGACCAGAAGTAGTAATTTAGACAAAGCCGTTCCTAGTATTAAAAAAATATCCCAAGAAACATTCCAATATATTAACGACTCCCTTAATTCTAAATAGACTTTATCTATTCATATCTTAATGCATTTAGAGCTGATATTTGTCTCGCTCTCTTAGATGGATACCATCCAGTCAATATTTCTACTACATTAACTTTATATTTAAAAAGATAAAATTAATCTACTATTTTCATTCTTTTATTAAAAGTATCAGTTACCTTTTTATCATCAGCACCTTCTCTAACTTCCTGACGTAATCCCAATGTTTGCTGATCCCCCATATAAGATCCTTTTGATATTCCCTTATCTGTACTAAAAGTGTATCTCTCTTGAGTTGAGCCAGGTTTAATTTTTTCATCCTCAGTAATCTTTGTCTTTGGTGCCAATCTATTCCCTTGAGAATTTTTAGGAATTTTTTCACCCAATCCATCTTTTATTTCATTTACTTTTTTAAGTGTTTCTTTATCCATAACTCACCTATTTTATCATTTCTCTAGTTTAAATTAAAAACCACATCCCCAACTTCATCAGTCCTTTCAATTTCTATATCCCTTTTATTTAATCTCTCTAATACCTCTCCTCTCGGATGTCCAAATCTATTATTTACCCCCACACTTATCACTGCCATTTTTGGTTTTAAAAAATCTAATATTTCTTCACTTGTCGCCGACTCTGATCCATGGTGACTCACTTTCAAAACATCAACTTGTTTCTTTAAAATCTCTCTCCACACCAGTCTTTGTTCTGTCTCTTTTTCAATATCTCCACTTAAAAAAATCGACCATTTTTCCTCTCCCTTATAATCCAAAACCCCTGCCACTGCATTTTTATTTTCATCCATCAACCCCTCTTCATTTTTCCCTGGATTCACTACCTCAAAATCAAACATATTAATACTAATTACATCATTTTGACCTATTTTTTTTGAATAAATCTTTTGTTCAATATCCTTACCTAATAGACCATTACTATAAAAATTAGACACCTTATACGACCTCAAAATATCATCCAAACCACCTACATGATCACTATCTCCATGGGTCAGAATAACTACCTCAATTGTCTTATCCCAAAATGGTATATGTCTATCTAAACAAGTCAAAACTTTTTTATTATTTGGACCCACATCCACCAATATTTGAATGTTTTTATATGTTGCCAAAATTGCATCTCCTTGTCCCACATCACACACCACCACCTTAGCTTTTTTATTTGGCAATGTTAACCCAAAAATAATTATCAAAGCAATCAAACTAACAAATAATATGATTCTATTTTTCATAAATTATTTAAATAAATTTGAAGTCATAATTTTTGGCGAACTTCAACGTGGCCTGCCCACATTGACTGAGCAGAAAAATTCATGACAAAAATTTATTAAAAAAACTATAATTTTTTATTTTTAATAGAATCCAGATCAATATAAGATACCATCCAAACAACATCAACCAATTAAAATTCACTTCTAAATTAACCCACCCCCATCCTCCAATCATCGTCG
>CAYOXV010000044.1:0-1587 GCA_964408055.1 uncultured Gammaproteobacteria bacterium
GCTAATAATAATTTAAAGATATTCTTTTTGGGAGGATTTGATAAGCGGGCTGAAAGATCGGCTAATTTCTTTAAGAAAAAATTTATTCTTAAAGATAATCAAATAGCTTGGTCTGAAGGTGAACCTAATGTAGAGAATGAGGAAGTGGTTAGGCAAATAAATAAATTTAAGCCTGATGTTTTGTTGGTGGCTTATGGAATGAAGAAGCAAGAGTTTTGGATTGATAGAAATTTGAAGGATTTGGATGTAGGGATAGTGATGGGAGTGGGAAGAAGTTTTGATTACTATAGTGGTGAACTTAAAAGAGCATCTAAAAAATGGCAAAAGATGGGGTTGGAATGGTTGTATTCATTGGCTAAAGACCCAAAAAGGTTTAAGAGACAGTTGGCTTTACCAAAGTTTATGTGGAAAGTATTGGTAAATTAAAATTCTCCCAACAATTTAATCTCAAGTTCAAACTGGAAGCCTAGTTCTTCTTGAGCTCTAGATTGGATTAATTGGATTAGATTAAAATAATCAGTGGCAGTGGCTTTCCCATTATTGACAATAAAGTTAGCATGAAGGGGACTGATTTGAGCATCACCAATAGAATAACCTTTAAGATTTAATTGTTGATCGATAATCATGCCGGTTGGGTCTTTGTCTTTAATGTTTTTAAAAACACTCCCAAGTGAATTCATTGATTGAATAGTTGATTTTTTTTGGATAATTTCTTTAACTTGGTCTTTAGCTAGAGTAGAATCGCCAGGAGTTAGGTTTAAAGTGGCAGAGATAATAAAATCGTTATATTTTTCAACTGAAGTGACAAATTTAGAAAAATGAGTTTTATTAACTCCATGGATATCACCGGCAATAGCCCCACCAATAGTGGAAGGGATATAGGCGAATTCCTCTAATCCTAAAAGATTATTATCAAGGGTGAAATTAATAAGTTGAGAAAGCTGAACTCCCGAATCAACTTTTATTTGATTATTAGGTAAAATTTCAATGATATTAGAATCATTTTTGATAACAATACCACGAATACCAGAATCGGAAATTAAAACATTGGAACCATTGCCTAGAATAGTAATTGGTTGATTGGGGAGAGATTTTAGAATTTCAATCAAGTCTTTTGAATTAGTGGTGTGAATGAAGATATCAGCAGGACCACCGATTTTGACGGTGGTATAGGGAGCTAGAGAATGGTTTTGAAAAATTTCTAGGTTAGGAAATTTATTTTTAAGATCAGAATAGATTTTTTCTATATCCATAAAGGGATTATATGGTTTTTTAAAAGTAAAGTCTATTTTAAAGCTAAAAAATATCTTATAAAATATATTGTTTGAGATAGTAAAAAAATATGGGGTGTTGGTGTGGAAAAGTGGAGAAAATAGGGAGTGGCCTATAGTTTAAATAGTTAAAAATTAGCTTTATTTATTAAATTTTTGCTATGATTAATTATGATACTAGGAATAGATCCAGGTTTGGCCAATATTGGTTGGGCAGTATTAAGGGATGAAAAAACTTTAATTAAATGTGGTTGTTTAACAACTAAGGTAAGTGATACTAATGCGAAAAGGTTGGGTAAAATTTATGAAGAATTAG